>VGYW01000109.1 GCA_016872875.1 Planctomycetota bacterium
ACGGCTGGGAGGGCTGGAGTTTCGGGGCGAACTCTCTCAGCCGGCCGAGTTGCTCGGCCTTGCGCTTCCGGGGGGTGTATGCGAACTGGCGCGCCAGCTCGCCAATCAGGGCGTTGCGATACCGCGCCACGCCGCTTCTCCGCTACCCGGTTTCCCGCCACGCCGGTATTATACCCCAATCCGGCTAGCCTGTCAACCAGATCAATCGCCTCGCTCCTTTGCGGCGGGGGCCGCCTTCTGGTAGAATGGTAGCCATCGGGCGGCCGGCAACTCACCAAGAGGCTGTGAATTATGGGCGAAGAGCGCGTGTTGGCGCCCGGAACCTATGGGGTTTGTGACACCTGCCGCGAACCGGTCCCCGCCGAGCACCTCATCCGCGCGAGCGGCGTGTTCCTGCGAAAGCACTGCCCGAAGTGCGGGCAGAACGAACGCCTCATCAGCTCGGACCCGGCCCGCTGGCAGTGGAAGCGCGAGGTCTACCAGTACGAGCCGTCCATGGGGGCCGGCTGCTCCCTCCGCTGCGAGGAGTGCGGCCACGACCACAAGCCGCGCCTCATCTTCCTCGACGTCACGAACCGCTGCAACCTCAACTGCCCGATCTGCCTGGCGAACATCCCTGGCATGGGCTTCGAGTTCAACCCCCCCACCAGCTACTTCGCGCGCATCTTCGAGGAGCTCGGCAAGCAGACCCCCCCGCCCCGCGTGGAGCTCTTCGGCGGCGAGCCGACCGTCCGCGAGGACGTCTTCGAGCTCATCGAGGCGGCACGGCGGAACAAGGTGCCCGTCTCGGTGGTCACCAACGGCGTGCGGCTGGCCGACGAGGGCTTCTGCCGCAGGCTCTGCGAGACGGGGGTGGACTTCCTCCTGGCCTTCGACGGCCCGGACCCCGAGACCTACCGCCGCATGCGCAAGAGCGCCGGCGTCCTCGAAAAGAAGCTCCAGGCCATCGAGAACATCCGCAGGTTCAGCAAGCGCAAGCACACGCTGGTCTGCACGCTCGCCCGCGACCTCAACGACAAGGACATGCCCGAGCACTTCGCGTTCGCCCACGCGAACCGCGCGCTTTTCCGTCGCCTGTTTTTCATCCCGCTCACCGAGACCTGGGAGGCGGGCGAGTACCACGCCGGCCGCATGACGACGCCCGAGGACGCCGAGCACATCCTCGAGGACGCCTTCCCGGGCGAAAAGCTGGAGTTCTTCCCTGCCGGGCTGCTCGGCTATCTGCTGCCCGCCCTGCGGTTCTTCGGCACCGAGCGCATCCGCTTCGCGGGGGTCCACCCGAACTGCGAGTCCGCCGCCTTCGTGGTCTCCGACGGCGAGCGGTATCTGCCCCTCACCCACTTCCTCAAGCGCCCGCTCGCTGAGCTGCTGCCGGAGATCGTCGCCAGGGCGAAGAAGGTGAACCCGCGGCTCGAGCGGCTGTCGCCCAAGCGCTGGTTCCAGCGCTGGCGCGGGCGCCTGCTCGCCCTGCGGACATACGGCCGCCTGCTCCTCGGCGCCGTCAACTTCCGCAAGGTCTTCACCGGCAGCCGCGTCCTCGGCCTCCTTCGCATCATTGGCGGCGCCGTCATCGGCAGGAGATTCTCCGAGCAGCTTCGCAGGCACACACACGTCCACGACGGCGTGCCCATCGTCATCCTGCCCTTCGAGGAGTGGCACTCCCTCGAGGCGGGCCGGATGCGCAAGTGCTCGGCGGCGTTCGTCTACGTTGACCCCCAGACCGACCAGGTGTCCTTCACGCCGTTCTGCATGTGGTGCATGAACCGCCGCGAGATGTTCCGCAAGATCGCCGCCCGCTACGGCGCCCAGCCCCACGAAGCCGCCCGACCCGCCGTGGCAGCCACGGCCGAACCATAGCGTTGCTCAGAGCACTGGTCAGGAGACATCGAGAAATGACGCGATTCGGAACCGCCCGTTCCGCGTTTGCCGCGGCACTGCTCGTTCCCGCCCTGGCCCTCGCTGCCGAGCGGGTGGACTATCCGCCCGCGGCGCGGCTCAAGCACCAGTGCCTCGTGGCGGCCGCGCCCGAGAAGGGGGACGCGGAGGTGAAGACGTTCAGCCGCCTCATCCAGCGCGGTTTCGAGGCGATATGGTTCACTGTCGCAGCGCGCGATAGGGCGAGATGGGTGGTCTACGACACGGCGCAGCAGAAGGCCGTGCCCCTCGGCGGAGAGCCGGCGCAGCCCAAGGCGACGCAGCCGAAGGAGGAGCCGCCGGTGCCTGCGGGGGTGAAGCCGAGCCACTTCGACAGGTGGCGGTCGGGCGCACACTGGGCCAGCGTGTTCAAGCAGGCGAAGCTGGAGGAGGTGCTGGCACAGGCGAATCTCCAGGAGGGCTTCGGCTGCTCGGCACGCGACGGGGCGTCGGCCAACGACGCCGCCCAGGTCTTCCTGCACCGTCCGCCCAGCGGCGAGGGGGTGAAGCTCTGCTCCCTTGAGCCCTTCGAGGGGCAGACGCTGAACGTGGTTTACTGGCTCCGCCTGATGCCGTCGGGCGACATCGCCGTCCTCGCGGGCAACGCGAAAGTCACTGTGCTCCAGCTCTATGAGAACCCCCTGCTCGACACGCTCTGCGCCCAGTGGAACGCCCTGCTCAACGAGGCGTTCAAGGGCGAGCCAGTCGTCAAGGCCCGCTGCGTAGGGAGCCTCTACGACCTCTCGCCCCACGCTGATAGGGCGTTCGACGCCATCCCCGTGGCCTCCGACGGCCGGGCCTACTTCGGCACCATGCCACACCACGCCAGCGAGAGCGGCCCACTCTTCGCCTTCGACCCGAAGCAAGACAAGCTCATCCTCCTCGGCGACATCGGCCGCCTCGGCGGCGTCCACCGCCCCGACGCCGTGCCCCAGATGATGCACGGCAACGCCTTCGAGATGAACGGCAAGGTCTACCTCACGGGCCAGGACCCCCACTACGGCGGCTGGGACTTCCCCGTGGCGCGGCCCGAGGACAAGCCGCGCTACCCCGGCTCGCCCATCGTTGAGTACGACCTGAAGACCCAGAAGACCCGCGCCCTGGGCGTGCCCTTCGCGGGCAACCCGGGCGTCTTCCGCATCAGCGGCGACCCGAAGCGAAACGTGCTCTACCTCCGCCGCGGCTACCACCGCGGCCACGAGTGGCCCCTCACCTGGTTCGCCATCGCGCTCGACGCCCAGGGCAACCTCGCAGGCGAGCCGAAGAAGCTCCCGCTCGACGAGCACCCCCACGAGCTCCTCGTGGCCGCCGACGGCTCCATCTACTGCTCCGTGCCGGAGGCCAAGGCGTACAAGGAGCTCCTCGCCCGCCGCGAGCGGAAGGAGAAAACGGACGCCATCGAGCCACAGAGCGACCTCTGGCGCGTGGCGCCCGACCTGTCGAAGGCCGAGCGCGTGACTACGCTCGCGGGCGGCTGGGAGCTCGCCTTCGCCCCGTGGCAGGACGGCAAGCCATTCGCCATCGGCGTGACCGACCGCGACGTTGTCCGCCTCGACCTCGCCAAGGGCACCATCGAGAAGCTCGCGGACCGCCCGAAGTGCCTCCGCCCCCAGGAGGCCTCGATCCTGCTCCGCGACGGCAAGCTCTACACCATCCAGCGCCTCTACCCCAAAGGCCCCGGCAGCCGCACCGCCGAGGTCTACTCCTTCGACCTCGCCACCGGCAAGGCCTTTCGCCACGGCGTCATCGTGGACGAGGTGGGCCGCCGGCCGAAGGACCTCAACCACTTCGCCTTCCTGCCCGATGGCCGCATTTTCGCCGAGGGCACCGCCTACGGCCTCCCCACCGACCGCCGCTACATGCCCCGCTACCGCGACAGCGAGCCCTACCGTCTCGACGGCGTCGGCCTCGTCATCGAAAAGCTGCCGCCCGGCGTCGCCGTTCGGGACTGAGCCGGCCGGTGAAGGCAAGGCAACTCAGCTATCCCCAACCCGCTGTTGACAGCCAACGTGCCGCGCCCTACAATCAGCACTGTGCATCCGCCGCGGTTGTTCGGATGACCCGCACGAGTGCTCTGGGGATTCACCCGTGGCAGGCCAGCCCAAGCCACTGAACGTTGGCGACAAGACTCTGGTGACCAGGGCCATCGGGCCACAGGTGTACCGTCCGTGCTACTTCCTGTCCATGAAGGGTGAGAACATCCGATGCTTCGGCGAGAAGCAGGCCCTCGATCTCTCAGATGGCCGGGGCCGCCCCGCGCGATGGACAGTTCTCCTCGGCGACAACGGTGTTGGCAAGACGACGCTGCTCGAGTGTTTGGCTCTCATGCAGCCTCTCCCCGTGGTGAACCCGAAGACGGGAGCCACAGCCGGCATTCCCCGGTTCGGCGCTCCGGTTCACGGCATCCCCAATGCGGTGCGGTACTGGAGGCGCGGCACGACTCGTCTCGATCTCTCTTGTGAAGCCTACTGCGGGGAACCGCTGTCACAGTGTACCGGCGCTGCCGAGAAGCTACCCCTCTCCACAAACGTGATCTACGGGGGGAAGGAGCCCGCGGTCAATGGCTCAGGGCCGTTCCCTTACGGCAGGATTGGGGGGCTTGTCTGCTACGGGTATGGCGCTGCACGGCGAATGAGGATGGGGGCTCTTACCGGCGAGGAGGAGCAGGACGGCTGCTCGACCCTTCTCTATGACGATGTTGCCCTACTCAACGCTGAGGAGTGGTTCGCCCGGAACCACCTCGCGGTGCTTGATGCAAAGGACAAGGCTGACAGGGCGCGCCAGAACCAGGCGCAAGCCCAACTCGATCAGGTCGAGACGATGCTGATGGTCATCCTTCCAGGAGCGCGTGGGTTCCGACTGGTCGAGTCGGGCCGCAACGCTGGCCTACCTAAGATGAGTGTCGAAGTGAACACCGATTACGGCTGGGTGAGTATCCGTGATCTCAGCCTTGGTTACCGAACGATGATCGCGTGGACGGTGGACCTCGCGCGTCGGCTCTTCGAGCGATACCCTGATAGCCCCGACCCGCTGGCTGAGCCAGCGATAGCTCTCGTCGACGAGATTGACCTGCACTTGCACCCCAAGTGGCAGCGATCGTTGATGCAGTTCCTCACTGAGCGGTTCACGAACACGCAGTTCATTGTCACAGCCCATAGTCCGCTTGTGGTTCAGGCAGCCGAGGGAGCCAATGTCGTCGTGCTGCGCAGGGAGGGGGATCACGTGGTCATTGACAACGATCCCAAGGCGATCCAGGGCTGGCGCATCGACCAGGTGCTGACGAGTGATCTCTTCGGCTTGGAGAGCGCCCGGCCGCCAAGAGAGGCCCGGCTGCTCGCTGAGCGCGCGAAGCTAGCCTCCAAGAGCACGCTCACCGAAGCAGAGAAGGCGAGGTTTGAGGAGCTTGAGAAGGCGCTTGCCGATCTGCCGACGGGGGAGACGCGGGAGGACAGGGAGGCGATGGATATCATCCGTCGGGCCGCCGCGGAACTGAAGCAGCGGGGAGCCGGGCACAATGATCCGCATCCATAGGCCCGCAGAAGCCCCGGCCATTCTCGCGGACAAGGGCAGGAAGAAGCAGCGTGCCCTCTGTTCGGCCTGTTCCCGTTCGCGCAAGGCGTACACAACTGGGGCCAAGACGTTCAGCTTCGACAGTGGCCTCTATGGCCACGAGAGCGTGAAGAAGGCTCTCATCGCCATGCAGCATGGGAAGTGCTGCTTCTGTGAGTCGAAGATCACGCACATTACGTACGGGGACGTGGAGCACTTCCGCCCCAAGGCCGGCTACAGGCAACAGCCCGACGAGCAGCTTCGAAGGCCCGGGTACTATTGGCTGGCATACGAATGGTCGAATCTCTTCCTGGCCTGCGAACTGTGCAACCAGCGTTTCAAGGAATGCTTGTTCCCCTTGCGCGACCCAAGCCAGCGCGCCACGAGCCACAAGCACGACTTGAGCCTTGAAGAGCCCCTGCTGATAGACCCTGCACGGGAGAAGCCCGAGGACCATCTCTACTTTCGCGGGGAACTCGTCCGCCCCGTTGAGGGAGACCTGATGGGCGAAACAACCACCGAGGTTCTCGGGCTGAACCGCGAGCCGCTCGTCGAGCGGCGGCGCACGCTGCTGACGCATCTGCGCTGCTTACGCGAACTGACGCGCGTTGCTGCGCCGGCTGACGCGGCCGATGCGGTGGTTGCCCTGCGGCGAGCCACGACCGCCTCCGCTGAGTACGCTGCAATGGCCCGCGCCGCGCTCTCAACGGCATCTCTGACCACTCAAGCATGAGTGACGAAACGTCATGTCAGGTCCAGGCCCGCCGCGTGAATAAGGGGTAGAGGAAAAGACATGGCCGACCGCGAAGCGTTCCTGATGCTCCTGCTGCGAAACGAGGCGGGCATCCGCGCCTTCATCGCCTCGCTCATCCGCGACCCGAACACCCGCGACGACGTCTTCCAGGAGGTCGCCCTCGCCCTCTGGCAGCAGGCCGACCGCTACGACCCGCGCCGCCCCTTCGAGGCCTGGGCTCGCGGCATCGCGGCCAACAAAATCCTCCAACGCCGCCACCAGGACAAGCGCTTCCCCATCGCCTTCCCGCCCGAGACGATTCTGGCCATCCTCGACGCCTTCGACCGCACGCAGGGGGAGACCCCCGGCCGCCTCGATGCGCTCCGCCACTGCCTGGAGCGGCTGCCCGAGAGGGGCCGCCAGCTCCTCGCACTCCGCTACGAGGAGGGCCTCAGCGTCCGAGAGGTCGCCGAGCGCACCAGCCGCACCCTCGACGCCGCCTACCAGGCCCTCTGCCGCGTGAGGGCGGCACTCGAGGACTGCATCCGCCGCCGCCTCGCCGCGCAGGGGGAGGGAACCTGAATGCTCACGCCCCGCGACGGCGAGCTCATTGCACGCTACCTGGACGGCTTGGCTTCTGAGGCCGAGACAGCGGAGCTCGCGGGCCGCATCCAGGCCGACCGCGAGTGCGGGGCGGCCTTCGCCCGCGCCTGCCGCCTCGACGCCGCCCTCGGCGACCACTTCCGCCAGGAGAAGGGCGCGGGAGACGTGCGGGCAATCGTGGCGCGCATCAACGCCGCGCGCAGGACCCGCCGGCTGATCCTCGTGGCCGTGGCCGCCGTCGCCTTGCTGGCCGCCGTTGGCCTCTGGCTGGCGCCAGGCCCGGCCCCAATCGAGGTGGTGACTGGGAAGGTCAGCGCTGATGGAGCCGAGGTGACACGCATCGCTTACGGCACGAGGTTCACCGTGCCTGCCAAGTGGGGGACGCGGCTGTTCCTTGGCGACGGCTCGCGCGCCCAGCTCGACCCCGACACTGCCGCCGCCATCCACGGGCCGAGCGGCGACCTCCGCCAAGCCGTCGAGCTCTTCGCCGGCGGCGGCGACTTCCGAGTGACCAAGAACAAAGGGCGGTTCGAAGTCCGAACCCCCGTCGGGCGAGTTACCGTGTTGGGGACGGAGTTCTCCGTCAGGCTCCTCCCCAGGAAGCACCGTGACGGGAAAGGAGAAGGGGGTATGAAGGCCAGGGGCGTGCTCCTTGCAGTCGGCGTCCTCGCGGGCGCCGTCCAGGTACAGGTCGGCGAGAGGGCCGTCGTCCTCGGAGTCGGCCAGTCGCAGGTCTTCGCGGGCGAGGAGGAACGCGCGCCGCGAACGGCCCGCATCGGCGGCGAACTCTCCAACGTCGGCACAGACTCCATCACCATCGTCCAGCGGGGCGACCGCGGCGAGAGCACCAAGACCCTCACCGTGGACGCCCAGACGAAGGTCGTCATCGAATCTGACGACATGGAGCAGATCACGGGCGAAGGCGGCACCCCAACCTACAGGGTGAAGCTGGTGGATGGGACGCTCGCCAACCTCAAGGCCGGCCGCCGCGTCACCGTCACCTGCACCGAGGACGGGAAGGCCACGCTCATCGTCCTCAATCGCACAGCTTCCCGCCGCGAGGGTGGCGAGGGCGAGCCCCGCGTGAAGGTCGAGAAGCCGCGCCGCGAGGGCGGCGAGAGCGAGGGCAGGCCCAGAGTCGAGAAGCCGCGCCGCGAAGGCGGCGACACGGAAGGTGAGCCGCGCCGCGAGAAGCCCCGCACTGAGGGCGGCGACCGCGAGGGCGAGCCACGGCGCGAGAAGGCGCGCACTGAGGGCGGTGAGGGCGAGGGCAAGCCCCGACGCGAAAAGGTCCGCACCGAGGGCGGCGATGGCGAAGGCGAGAAGCCGCGCCCTGAGGCCGGCGCGGGCGACGCCGAGGGCGAGAAGCCGCGTCCCGACGCTGGCGAGGGCGACCGCGAAGGCGAGGGCAGGCCCCGCGTCGAGAAGCCCCGCACTGAGGGCGGCGACCGCGAGGGCGAGGCCCGCGTCAAAGTCGAGAAGCCGCGCACCGAAGGCGGCGAGGGCGAGCGAGCCCCGAAGCCCAAGATCACCACAGGCATCCTCGCCGGCGTCAAGGCAGACTCCATCACCGTCGCAATCGGCGGCGAGAAAGGCGGCGGGCAGACGCTGACGTTCACCGTGGACGCCGCCACAAAGGTCGGGATCGAGGGCGAGCGGACCGAGGGCGGCCGCGAAGGAGCCGACCCCGTCAAGCGTCCTGTGCTTCTCACAGGCACCCTCGACGACCTGAGGGCCGGGCAGCGCGTCAGCGTCCAGGCCACGCCCGAGGGCAAGGCCACGAGGATCTTCATCTATCGCTCGCAGACGCGCGAGGGCGAAGGAGGCGAGCGCCGGCGCCCACGCGGGCCCGAGGGCGGCGTCGAAGGCAGGCCGCGCGGCGAACGCGGCGAGTTCTAGCCCGTTGCCCGTCCACACCTACGTGACCGACCCGCGAGCGGGGCGCCTCCTGGCCCCGCTCGTGCGACCCCTCTTGAGGAGGAATGACGACGGAGAGAGTCTTGACATTGGTTCTAGCGGTGGTGGTCTTTCCAATGCTCTTGGGCGACGACTGTGCAGCGGAAACGCCCAAGGGACTGACGGCCCGCACTCACTACGTGGCAAAGGATGGCGCTGACACCAACCCAGGCACAGAGGCGAAGCCCTGGCTGACCCTCAACCACGGCGTCAAGCAACTCAAGCCCGGCGACACGCTCTACATCCGCGGCGGCGACTACGCCGAATACCCCAAGGACGCCATCCCCTCGGGCGAGCCCGAGGCCCGCGTCACCGTGTCGAACTATAAGGATGAGGTTGTTACCATCCGGCCCGCCCCGGACTCGGGTACGAGTCAGGACAGCGTCATCAGCATCAAGGGGAAATGCTACATCACGCTGCGGGGGCTGAACCTGGACGGGCACAACGGCGCCGCCAAGATCCACCAGCACACGCTGGTGATCTGGGGCAGCGACCCGGTGCCGCACCATATCCGCGTCGAGAACTGCACCATGACGAACGGCCGCTGTTCCGGCGTCCTGTCGTCGGGCAATCAGTGCGAGTTCGTCAACCTCGATGTCCACCATAACGGCACGACCGGGCTGCACCACGGCATCTACACGGGCATGGACAACAACCTCATCGAGGGCTGCGAGTTCTCCTACAACAAGGGGTTCGGCATCCACATCTACGCAACGTCCCCCAAGCGCGCCGACAACAACATCATCCGCAACAATTACTCGCACCACAACGGCCTCGCGGGGGCGATCATCGGCACCGGCAACCGCAACGTGGCCTACAACAACGTCTTTGCCGACAATCCCATCGGCTCCTGGGTCCGCGGCGCCGGCACCAAGTTCTTCAACAACACCCTCCACAACAATAAGTTGGGGCTCGACGTCCAGTACACCAAGAACGCCGAGATCAAGCACAACATCATCGTCGGCGGCAGCAGCGGCCTCGATGCTTTTGTCGAGAAGAAACCCGAAGCGCGCGCCGAGAAACCCGTGCGAGGCGGGCGGACCGGCGGCAGGATGGACAGCCGGGGTGCCGCCGCGGCCGCCACGAACACCGACCTGGTGGTCGCCAGCAATTTCACCGAGGGCGATCCGCTGTTCGTGGCCCCTGATAAGGGCGACTTCCGTCTGAAGGACGGCAGCCCCGTTCCGGCCGGTGTGGGCGCCGTGATGGAAGTGGGGAAGGACGGCGTGGCGCGTCCCCGCGCCCCCGAGTCCTGGGCGCAGCGGCCGGAATTCCAGGTCGGGGCATTCGTACCAAACGACCCGACTGAAGTAGAACAGCCGCTGCCGCCGCGCGATCCGATCACCTACTTCGTCGCGCCCAACGGAAAAGACGACAATCCCGGAACCGAAGACCGCCCCTGGGCGACGCTCAAGAAGGCGGCCGACTCCGTCGAGCGCGGCGACACCGTCCGTATCAAGGCCGGCGTGTATACCAAGACTGCCCCCAGCCAGTCGGCCTTCACCTTCACCAAGGCCGGCACCAAGGACGCCCCCATCACCTACAAGGCATACGGCGACGGCGAGGTGGTGCTGACGGCCGGCGAGGCCGTCCCTCCCGCGAGCTTCAAGCACGTCAAGGGCGCAATCTACTCCATGCCCTACGACCCGAAGGCCGGCGTCCTGAACGTTTTCTGCAACGGACTGCCGTTGGTCGGCCACGGGCAGAATCACCCTGTGCCGTCGGTCGCCGAGATGTATCCGAACTCATTCTACGAGGACAAGGACGCCTCGACCCTGTACGTCTGGCTGGCCGACGGCTCCGATCCCAGGAACTCCGACATGCGGACCGCGTCGCTGAACGTCATCGGACTGATCTCCTGCCACCACACCATCTTCGACGGCCTGACGCTCCAGTACGGTTTTCGCGGGTTTCACTTGCATCGCTCGACCCACGATGTCACCATCCGCAATTGTGTCATCCGCTCGATCGCCAGCCAGGGCATCATTCCCATACCCGAGAACTGCGTGATCGAAGGCAACACATTCCAGAAGATCGGCTCGACCAAGTTCAACCACGCCATGTATGGGAGCCTGCCGGGAGTGGTCGTGCGCCACAACGTGTTCGAGGAGATCAGCGGGGCGGCCGTCCACCAGTACGCCGGCGGCGGCAACGTCGGCAAGGACGGCTTCCGCATCTACAGCAACGTCTTCCGCAAGCCCGTCCAGTTCTGGGACAACACGCCGCGAAAGAGATACGAAAGCACCGTGATCCTCTGGGCCCGCGACGAGAACTGGGTGTACAACAACGTGTTCTACGGCGACGGGAAGAAACCGGCCATCAGCACGACCCAGTCGGCCAACCTCATCTTCCACAACACGCTCGTCGGCTGCCCGGTCGCCGTCGGCTTCGGCCCGCAGAGCAAGGACAACGACGTTCGCAACAACATCTTCGTGGACTCCGAGCGGGCGTTCATCAACTGGCCCGCGGAAGCGATGCCACAGAAGGCGCTGGACTACAACATCTACTGGAGCACGGGCGGGCCGCCGAAGTGGCAGCACGCCGGCAGAGACTACGCCACGTTCGCGGAGTATCAGAAGGCTGCCGGCGAGGCCCATTCGAGATACATTGATCCGGGCCTCACGGGTCCCGCCGACGCACGCCTGAAGGCCGGCAGCCCGGCCATAGACGCGGGCGCCCCGGTACAGGTGGATCGGGACTTCGACGGCCAGGCAAGACCGCGCGGCAGCGCGGTTGACATTGGGGCGTTTGAACGATAGGGCAGACTTGGGCACTGGCTCGCACGGCGGGGCCGGCCTCCCGGCCCCGCTCGCGGCATTCCGGCGCCGTATCTCAGCCACATCTCAATCGGGCGTGGTCCGTTTCGGACACCGAAGGCCGCGACACGTCTGCGGGGGAAGGTGCCGGAGCATGTTTGCGGACGTGTACACGTGTGCAAACAGGCTCTGGCCCCGCATGATCGCACGCCAATGGCCAGTTCTCATGAACTGCCTCTCCGTTGACGTATAGCCCTTTCGCGCCCATGGAATGGCGAGGAGACGCTGGCGCGGCACTGGTGTCGGAAACGGACCACGCCCATTTGAATTTCCCTTGGCTTTCGGGCATGCTATCTGCCCGTCCCGTCTGCTACACCCTCATCAGGAGAGCGCGCATGAAGATCGGATTCATCGCCAACAACGACCTCGGCGGGGTTCAGGAGGACGCCCGCTTCGCCGCCGAGAACGCCTTCGAGGGACTCGAGTTCAACTACTGGGGCGACTTCAAGGACCTCACGTTCGACACCGTGAGCAAGATGCGGGCGATCCTGGTCGAACACGGCGTGAAGGCATCGGCCCTGGGGCTGTGGGGCTGGAACCACACCTCGCGCGACGCCGCCGAGCGCGAGACGAGCCTGAAGATGCTCGACCGCGCGATCAACTTCGCCCAGCACCTCGAAGCCAGCATCCTCATCACCGGCGGCGGCCAGCCGAAGGACGCCTCGCCCGAGGAGTGCGCCGCCGAGTTCGCTCGCGTCTTCCCGCCCTACGTCGAAAAAGCCCGCAAGGCCGGCCTCCGCATCGCTCTCTACCCCGTCCACGGCAACAGCTTCTTCACCACCATCGCCGACTACGAGCGGGTGTGGAAGCTCGTGCCCGACGTGGGCATCAAGCTCGACCCCGCGAACATCATGCACCACGGGGACGACTACCTGCCCATCCTCCGCGACCACGGCCATCGCATCTTCCACATGCACATCAAGGAGCACCTGGTGATAGGCGGCAAAGTCGTCTCCCAGCCCGCAGCGGGGATGGGCGACGTCCAGTGGGGCAAGGTCTTCGCCTTCCTCCACGAGCACCACTACGCCGGCTACCTCTCCATCGAGCCCCACGGCCCCGCCTGGAGCCGTCCGCCCCTGCGCCGCAAGATGCTCCTCCTCTCCCAGCGCTACATCAGCCAGTTCATCATCTGAGGGAGGACGTCACGCGGGCTCGCGCCGCAGGGCCGCCATGGCCAGCAACCCGTCCCTGAACACTTGAAAGCTCCTCGACCGGTTGCGTTGCGGGTCCATGTGTGCCGACACTGCGCGTGCGACTTCCAGCTTCGGGAGGCCCTCCCGGTAGTACCCCGCTTTCCTCAGGATACGCAGCAGAGCTTCCCACGTCCCGCTCTTGATTGCGTCGGGGTCACGGAACCGCGCCTTTTCTCCAAGGGACGCCGGCACTCCTGGATAGGCCGTTACGAGGGCTTGCACGTCGCCGAAGTACCACGCCTCGATCTCCTCGATGGCGATCCGGTTGAGGACACGGAACTCGCGCTTGCCGGCGGCGACTGCTTTTGTGACGAAGCCGGTGTCACTGGCCACGCGCTCCATTCTCGCCTTCAGCGCCTCACACCCATCGGGGTCTCGATCCTCGTCAACGAGCACTACAATGAACCAGTCCTCGGGCAGCCATTTCCGGTAGGCCTTCAGCCTCGCTGGGAGCTTCGCCAGGAGGTCCGCCTTGCCTCGGTGGGGGTGGGTTCTGAACGACACGGCGCCGAGCATCTTTGGGATCAGGTTCCTGAGGAACGCCTCTGCGGACGGCTCCTCAAGGAGGAACTCGATGTGCATGCCAAGTCACTCCTTGGGAATCCCGTTCGCTCCGGGCATTGTGCGGTGCGGCCCACCTGCATTCGTCAGGGGGTCCCCCACATCAAAGTGGCCCTCCATCCAGAGATTCCCAAGCTTCGCTCCGGCCTCCATGAACTCACGGATGCCTGGCATGTCGAGCGCCCTCCTGGCCTGGGTGAAGCCTCGATCGTCCCTGTACAGAACCCAGAGCTCTGAAGCCTCCAGGCCATCAATGAAGAACGGCGAATGGGTGGTCACCATCAATTGCGAGAGCGCCGCCGCCTTCCTGCATTCCTCGGCCAATTCGGGCAGGAGGCGTGGATGCAGGAAGTTCTCTGGCTCCTCAATCCCGATGAGTTGCGGGGGTGTTGGATCGTATAGGAGCGTGAGATACGCAAGCATCTTAAGCGTGCCGTCCGATGCGAACTTCGCCAGAATCGGGCGCTCGAACGGCGCGTCCTTCACTTGAAGCAGCAGCCGGCCGTCTGCCAATAGCTCGGCATCTACCTTCTCGAGACGGGGCACCCGGTCGGAGAGAACCCGGAGAATCGCCGCGAGCTGGTCGGGGTGTTGCTCCTTCAGATACTGGACGACGTTGGGCAGGTTATCGCCGGTCGAGGAGAGGTGTTCCTGGGGGCCCGCCTCCGGGACCCCGCGGATGCTCTGAGCACTCAGGTAGGACAAGTGCCAACCCGTGATGAACCGGCGCAACGCCGCAACCCGGGGGTGCTTGGCGAACCGGCCCAGCGTGTTGACCGCCAGCAGCTCAGGGGAGTCGAGTTCCTCCGGGTTCCGGCCAGCATCCTCGTCGGGAACTTCCCCCGGCGTGGCGTACCCCTTGCCTCTCGAGAAGTCGAGGAAGACAAATGGGCGCCCGCTTCCGCTCCTGCGCGTCCATCTGAGCCATTCCCTGGACACTTCAGGGCCCTTCGACCCCTCGTCAATCTCCAAGTGGTAGGTGAGCAGCGGCGGCTGAGGGGGCATTTCCCGGTACTTGAGCTCAATCACGATTGGGCCGTCCGCACCGCGAGTCCTCAACTCGCGGAAGCGCCCGCGCTTGTCCCAGGCGCGCCGCAGGCCATCCGAGAAGCACTCTGCAAGGAAAGCGAAGACGTCAAAAACCGTGGACTTGCCGCTCCCATTTGGCCCAACGAGCACGGTGAGGGGCGCAATCTGCTTCAGCTCCAGGTCGTGCAACGCCCGGTAGTTCCGCACCCGCAGGTACTCGATGCGCGGCACCGACTGCGTGGGTATGGCTAAGGGCTCCATGCCTGGGCCTCCTTGGCTCGGTCGCTCTGTGGTTCCGGCTGAGAGGATTATACATGCTCCCGCGGGCACCGGTCAAGGCTCGAACCCCATCCGAGTTGGCAATAACCCCTTCGCGCTGCTACACTGAGCGGGCGGCCGGTAGCGCTCGGAGGTCGCAGATGGTCGTGCATGACTTGGTGGCGTTGGCGGTGCTGCTCGGCATCGCGTGTCTGGCAACGGTCAACGCCGGCGCGGGCGAGCCCCGCCCGCCGGTTCAGCCCGCTGAGCGGGTTCCCTTGTCGGCAAAGCACGCGCTGATCTACGCGGCACAGCGGCAGGATTCCCCAAACACACCGATGCCGTTGGCCAAGGGGCCGCACCTGTTTCTCGATGACTTCCTCGTGGAGACGAGCGAGGGCGTTGAGCGCAGGGTGAACGTGCCGCAGCGCGAGGCGAGCATCCCCAACCCGGTCGTGACGGGGAAGGAGGACGGCTGCTTTCAGCCTTACATGACCGTGCTGCGGGACGCTGCGACGGGGCGGTTCCGCATCTGGTACGGCCACCGTACCGACGACCGCAGCATGATGGCCTCGCACGTCGGCTACATGGAATCCGACGACGGCATCCGCTGGCTCCGCCCCCACCGCGTCCTTCGCGACCCCGCGCCCATCCAGTTCGGCGCAAGCGTGATGGATGACGGGCCGGCCTTCGCCGACCCGGCCAAGCGCTTCAAGCTCGGCTGGTGGCACGGCGGCGGACTCAACGTCGCCGCCTCGCCCGACGGCCTCGACTGGCAGCCGCTGGCTCCAGGCGTCGTCCTCCCCCACAACCACGACATCACGGGCATCGCACGCGACCCCATCCGCAACCGCTACTTCGCCACGGCCTCCGTCTTCATCGGCGGCCCCTGGAAGGGCAGCCGCCGTGTGACCATGCAGAGCACGAGCCACGACCTCCTCACCTGGGCCACGCCCCACCACGTCCTCGTGCCCGACCTCAAGCTCGACGAGGGGGAGACGCAGTTCTACGCGATGGACGGCTACCTCGCCCGCGGCAGCCTCCTCATCGGCCTGGTCAAGGTGCTCCGCGACGACCTGAAGGCCGACGCGCCGCCCAACCCGCCCGACCAGTATGGCGTCGGCTACACCACCCTCGCCTGGACCCGCGACGGCGAGACCTGGGTGCGCGACCGCACGCACTTCTTCGACCCCGACCCCCGCAAGGGCGCCTGGGACCACGCCCACGCCTGGATTGACGAGCAGCTCCCAGTCGGCGATCAAGTCTATCTCTACTATGGCGGCTACAAGCGCGGCCACAAGGTCAACCGCTTCGAGGAGCGCCAGATCGGCCTCGTGCGCATGGGGCGCGACCGCTACGTCGCGCGCGAGGC
This sequence comes from Planctomycetota bacterium, assembly GCA_016872875.1. Next base: position 15,985 of record VGYW01000109.1, read on the forward strand.
GGGAGAGCGGCCCGGCCGCCTCGTCACCCCGCCCCTCACCCTCGACGCCGAGGCGATGACCCTCAACATCGCGGCCAAAGGCGGCGAGGCCAAGGTGGAGGTCCTCGACGAGGCCGCCAAGCCCCTCCCAGGCTTCTCCGCCCAGGACTGCTCGCCAATCGCCGACGACTCCCTGGCCGCCCCCGTGGCCTGGAAGCTGCCGCTCAGCTCCCTCAAGGGGAGGCCCATTCGCCTGGCGTTCTCGCTGCGAGACGCTCGGCTCTTCGCATTCGACCTGCGGTGATACACCGGCATCTTCAATCGTCCCTCGTCCTCGTCCTCGTCCCTCGTCCTCGATCTTCCTGCCCCGTGGAGGGAGAAGAGTCGAGGACGAGGACGAGGGACGAGGACGAGGACGACGGCCAGACACATGAGCAGGCTCACGCGGCTGTGCGAGTGGATGGCGGCGCGGCGCTACCGGTGCTTGCTCGTCGCGCTCGGGCTGCTCCTTGCCTCCCCTTCCCTCCTCATCGGCCTTCAGACCGACGACCTGATGATTCGCGGCGCCGCGCTCCGCCTCTCGCCCGCCCCGGGCGTGCGACGCGGCCCCTGGGAGGCGTTCACTTTCATGAACGGCGACCCCGCCCAGAACCACGCGCTGATGGACAAGGGCTATGTGCCCTGGTGGATGTATCCGAGGGCCAGGGCCGCCTTCGCCCGCCCGCTGACGGCGCTCACGCACCTGTTCGATTTCAGAGTGCTCGATGCCTTTCCCGCCCTGATGCACGTCCACAACCTCGCCTGGTTCGCGCTCCTCCTCTGGAGCGCCGCCACCTTGTATCGCCGCCTCCTGAGTGGACACCTCGATGGCCCCGCTCCTGGCCAAGCTTGCCTCTCCCCTGGGGAGAGGCCGCCCGCCGAGGGCGGGCGGGTGAGGGTGTCTGTTGGAGGGGCGGCCGCGGCCCAAGCACCCTCACCCCAGCCCTCTCCCCAGGGGAGAGGGAGCAAGACATCCTCCCCATCGGCCCCGCGCCTGAGCGGCGAAAGCCCCGCCTGGGCCGCCGCGCTCGCGGCGCTGCTGTTCACCTTCGACAACGGCCACGCCTGGCCCGCGGGGTGGCTGTCGAACCGCAACGCGCTGATCGCCGGCGCCTTCGGGTTCGTCGCCCTCATCGCCCACGACAGGTGGCGGCGCGAGGGCTGGCGCCCCGGCGCGGCGCTCGCGCCCCTCGCACTCGCCGCGGCGCTCCTCGCCAAGGAGGAGGCCCTCGGCGTGGGCGCCTATCTCCTCGCCTATGCCCTGTTCCTCGACGGGGCGCCGTGGCGCCGCCGCCTCGCCGCGCTCCTCCCCTGCGCGCTCGTGGGCGCCGCCTGGTGCACCGCCTACAAGGCCCTCGGCTTCGGCGTCGTCGGCTCGGCCATGTACGTTGACCCCACCCACGCCCCGCTCCGCTTCGCGTCGTGGGTCGCCCGCAACGCGCCGCTGCTCCTCACCGCCCAGTGGGCATTCCCCGAGGCCGACCTGAGCTCGATGCTCTCGCCCGCCGCGTTCCGCGCCCTCTGGCTCTGGGCCGCCGGCGTCCTCGCGCTGCTGGCCGTGGCGCTCTGGCCCCTCCTGCGGCGCGCCCGCGTGGCGCGCTTCTGGGCGCTCGGCATGCTCCTCTCCGTGGTGCCCGTGTGCGCGGCGTTCCCGATGAACCGCCTCCTGATGTTCCCCGGCCTGGGCGCGATGGGCCTCCTCGCGCTCTGGCTCGCCGGCAGGAGCGCACGCGCCGAGTGGCTGCCGAAGGCCAGGGCGTGGCGCGGCCTCGCCAGAGCGCTCGCCGCGCTCTTCGTCGCGCTCCACCTCGTGCTGGCCCCCCTCCTCTTCCCCATCCGCACGGCGGGGATCTGGTTCATCGGCAAGCTCGTGGCGGCCCACTACGCCGCGCTCGACCCCGGCCCCGAGGCCGCGGGGCAGTCTTTCATCTTCGTGAACCCCGCCGCTTCCAGCCACATGCTCTGGATGATCACGCGGGCGAGGGCCGGCCTGCCCCTCCCCGAGCGCTGCCTCAACCTCGGGCCGTCCTCAGCCCCCATCGCAATCACACGCACGGACGAGCGCACCCTCGTTGTCCGGCCCGCGGCCGGCTACCTCTTGCCCCTGGGCGCGTCGCCCGTGCCGGGCGAGCCGCCACCCGCCTTCTCCTTCGCACACATGGTCCGCTTCTTCGACATCCTCTTCCGCGGCCCGGCCCACCCGATGCGTCTCGGCGACAAGGTGGAGCTAACGCCCGCCACCGTGGAGGTCACTGCCCTCACGCCCGACGGCCGCCCCGCCGAGGCCACGTTCCGCTTCCGCGTTCCGCTTGATGACCCCTCCCTCCGCTGGTTCGCCTGCCGACGCGGGCAATTCCAGCCCTTCACCCCGCCGCCCGTGGGCCAGGCCATCCACGTGCCATCCGCGCTGGAATAGCCGCACGCCCAAACTTGTTTGGGCGTGGAGGACGGGGGGCTCTCCGCGACAGGAACTACTCGAGCTTTTCGAGGAGGGCTCTGGCCTGCCCCGCGTAGAAGCCGTCGGGGTACTTGCTGATGATCTGCCTGAGGGCCTCGCGGGCTCTCGCGGGCTGGTTGTTGGCTATCCAGCCGCGCGCGAACGCGAGGAGGCGGCGGCACTCGGCAGCCGCGCCGCTCTCCTTCCCCGCAGGCTTCGCCTCCTCTCCCTCCGCCATCTTATCCAGGGCGTCCAGCTCCTCGTCAGTGAAGTAATCGCCCTCGATGTCGGCCGGGTCGTCCGTGTGCCTGCGGGCGGGGCAGGCGGCGACGGCGTCGCGCTTCTCCGCCTTTTCGAGTGCCTCCTTTGCCTCTGGCAAAGCTCGGAGCTTGGCCAGCTCCTCGCGCGCCTCCTTGGCCGCGGGGAGCGGGCTGAAGGTCTCCTCGATGCCCGCCAGCTTCCGCACCGCCTCGGGGTACGCCTTGTCCCCGAGGTCCGTCCTTGCCGCCGCGAGGTCCTTCTTCGCCATCTCCTCGATCTTCGCAAGCTCCTTCTTCGACGCCTCGGTCGCGGGAATCTTCAGGTTGAGGTCCACCACCTCCCTATAGAGCCTTGCGGCGGCGCCGAGGTGCTTCTTGGCGGCGAGGGCGTTGGCCTGCTCGAATGCCTCCTGCGCGTCGCGGGCCTTCCTGGGGCTGGCCACGCCGCCGATCTTCTTGATTGCCGCGGCCATCTCGCTCGCCATGTCGCCCGCCTTCAGGTTCAGCCCCTCGACCTTCGAGATGACCTTCTCGTCAGACCCGGCGAAGAAGATGAGCGGCAGCGCGTGGCCCCCAGCCCCGGGCTGGTACTTGTGGAACATCGCATGCATCATCTTCCCGTCCTTGACCTCCACCTCGATGTAGATGAACACGAAGAGTCGGTGGAAAGGGATGACTGCGTCGCGCTCGAAGAGCTTCTTCGCCGCGCGCACCTTGTCCTCCCTATCCTGGAATACCACGACGATTGGCCGGCCGGTCTTCTTCGCCAGTTCGACCCCCTCCTCGTAGGTGTCGTACCAGCGCACCGCGGCGCGGCACGGCAGTGTCGTGAGCACCATCACGAGTGTGACAACGATCGTCTGCTTCGTCATTCAGCATCTCCGCCAAAGCCCACTGCCCCATACCAGGCAGTATAGCTTGATGCCCATCGCAGATCAAGGGACAACTCTTTCCGTCGTCAACTCGAAGCGAACCACGCTGCCCGTGGGTGCCGTGAGGTCACCCGCCAGCGTCAGCGAGCGCGTCGGACGGTCGTACTCGCCAGCCACCCGGCCGCTGAAGACGACCGACGCCCCAAACGGCGTGAGGATGAGGCCGCAGGTTAGGCGGACTCGGTACGGCGGCGAGGCGACATAGGTCATGCCCGCGGCGGCGCCGTGGGTCACGCTCGCCGTGCCCCTGGCCCCCACGCACCTGGGAGCCGTCCAGAAGAGAAACGGAACGTCGAGCTCCAAGTCCCCCACGCGGGTCGCCCGCCGCATCGCCGCCTGGGCCGCCTGAAGCTCCCGACGCACCGGCGCGATGCGCCCAAACCACGCGTAGAGCACGAAGGCAAACAGTAGGCTCGCGATCACCTTGCCCCGGTGGGTGACGGCGCACGCCAGCACCCTCTTGCACGCGCTCCCCAGCGGGTTGGGGTCCGCCAGCGCCGCCGCGGTCGCCGCCTCCTGGGCCAGACTGGCCGGCTCGGCCTCCTCAGCAGCCTCATCCGCAGGGGCATCCGACGGCTGAGGCGGCACCTCCACCTTCTGCCCGCACACGTGGCAGAGCAGCGTCTTCCCCACATTGGCCGCATGCCAGTAGAACCGTCGTCCGCAGTGCGGGCAGTCGAAAGTCTCCATCGCAGCCTCACTCGCAGCGCATCCCTTCGAGGTCACTCCTGAGACTTGACGATCGGGTCGCTCCGAGCACCTTTAGCCCGCATTTCTCACCAGCGGCTGGTGAGAAATGCGGGAACCACCAAACCACAAGCACCAAGCGCCAAACAAGCCCCAAACTCCAATCCTCAATGGTCCAAGCGGAGACTACGTGGTGTTGCCCG
>VGYW01000110.1 GCA_016872875.1 Planctomycetota bacterium
GCATCCTTGCCACCGACCTCGCCTACTTCCGCACCAATCGAGCCGGACTCCAATACCCCATCTTCCGCCAGCACGGCTGGCCCACCGGCTCCAGCATCATCGAGAGCACCGTCAAACAACTCGGCAAGCGAGTCAAGGGGACCGAAAAGTTCTGGAGCCTCCCAGGTGCCGAGCAAACCCTCCAGGTCGTTGCTCACCTCGCTTCCACCGACGGCTCCTGGGACCGCTTCTGGGATGCCCACCCCCTCACCTCAGCACCGTAGGAGATTACACGCACCCCCAGACGAATGTTCCCGACGCCTTGGCCAGGGAATCGAGGAGTTCCTCCACCCTGGCCGGGCCTGCCCGAAGCGTGACCCGCTTGTGGAAAAGCTCGGTGTGGTAAGGCTCGCGGAAGTCGGCCGGATGGAAGTTCTCGTAGCAGAAGTGCAGGCCCGATTCGTCGGCCAAATCCGCCAGCACCATGCCCAGAGAGACATCGCGGACATCCAGTTGGAGCGGCGCGTCGGGGACGCCAACGGCCCACAATTCCTCTCTCTTCGCCCCCCATCGTGTCGCCTGGATGGCTTTCAGCCCATCGTCGTTAACCCACGTACAATGGTCCCACATCAGTTCGCCGCGCCGCTCAATCGTGGCCGGCCTGTGGCGCAGCACGGGGCACGTGCCATCATTCAGCGCCACGAGCGCATAGTAGTAGCCTGTGACGCGGAATACCTCCCCTGACCACCTGCGCGGGTGGTCGAACTCGACGCGGAACTGCCACCTGGCGACGTTCCTCACCGTGTCCCAACCCGAGTGCTCGACGGCCTTCTGCCAGTCGAACCGCCGGGGATCGCCGTGCTCGCGAGCATAGTCTGCCCACGCGCTGCCAATCTCCATGGCCACGCCTGTGAGCAGGTTTGGCTCAGCCGTAATGGACACCGGGCCGTCTTCGCTCGTCCCGCACGAGGGGATGATGGCCAGGAGCAGGGCGCCAGAGGCTATCCAAGCGCGCGATCTGGAGAGCAGCATGCTCAGTTCCCACCTGATTGGCCCGCGCCATCGCCCCACCCCGTGAGCCAATGCTACTCGCGCAGGGACGAGGAGTCAAGAGGCAGCGAGGCGGAGATGGGCGACCGTGGGGACACGCGGCTCGCGTGTCCCGCGACGACGGAAGACGACAGACCAGCCGCCTGTCGCTACGACCGTGGCTGCCAAGCAGGGGTTGGGTGAAGATGGGGCGAAAGTTGAGACCTGGCACCAGGGCGCGAAAGAGCGCGCGACTCTGCAAAGTCTGCGCGAGACTGAGCCGGAATGCGGGGAATCGCCGATCTGCGAGTCTGGAACTCGGGAAAGTCGTACGAGACTGAGCCGGAAGGCCCCAAATCGCCAAACGGCGAGTCGAGTGGGGCGTGGCCGTGGACGCAAGTTGAAGCGGAGGTTGGACATGCGTAGCGACAAGCGTTCCACTTGTCGAGCGCCGAGAGGAGCCGCAAGCTGGACGCTCGCGGTTATGGGGCGGCGTCGGGCGGCGGGGTGCGGGGGGTGGTGGGATGGCGGACGTCGCGGCCCTGGATGAGGTAGATGACGTCTTCGGCGATGTTGGTGGCGTGGTCGGCGATCCGCTCGAGGTGCCGGGCGATGAGGATGAGGGCGAGGGCGCGCTCAATGGTGTGCGGGTCGGACATCATGTAGGTGAGCAGCTCGCGGAGCACCTGGTCCTTCAGGCCGTCCACCTGGTCGTCCGTGAGGATGACTTTCTGGGCGAGGAGGACGTCGCCTGTGACGAAGGCGTGGAGTGCCTCGCGGACCATCTGGCGGCTGAGGTCGGCCATGCGGGGGATGTCAATGAGCGGCTTGAGGGGCGGCTGCTGGACGAGGACGTGGACGTTTTCGGTGATGTTGACGACGAGGTCGCCGATGCGTTCGAGGTCGCTGTTGATCTTGGCGGCGGCGAGGATGAGGCGCAGGTCGCTCGCCACGGGCTGGCGGGTGGCGAGGAGGCGGACGACCTCTTCGTCAATCTCGATCTGGAGGCGGTTGACCTCCTCCTCGGCCTCCATGACGGCCTGGGTGGGCTTCTCGTCGCGCTCAACCAGCTCGGTGATGGCGCGGTCGATCATCTCCTCGGCGAGGGCGGCCATGTGGAGGAGCTTCTTCTTAAGGTCGTGGAGCTCTTTGTCGAACTGGCGCTCGTGGCTGTCCAAGGGCTTTCTCCTATCCGAAAGGGGATGGTTGGATGGTTGGATGAATGGATGAATGCAGGAATCATCAGCGGCCCTTTCTTTCATTCATCCAAACATCCACCCATCCATTCATCCAATCATCCGCGTGGCTCATCCGTAGCGGCCGGTCACGTAGGCCTCCGTGCGCGGGTCGCAGGGCGCGGTGAAGAGCTTGTCGGTCGGCCCGAACTCGATGAGCTCGCCGAGGAGCATGAAGCCGGTCTCGCGCGAGACGCGCGCCGCCTGCTGCATGTTGTGGGTGACGATGACGATGGTGTAGTGGCGTGCGAGCTGGCGCATGAGCTCCTCGACGTGCTCGGTGGCGATGGGGTCGAGGGCCGAGCAGGGCTCGTCCATGAGGACGACCTCCGGCTCGACGGCGACGACGCGCGAGATGCACAGGCGCTGCTGCTGCTCGGGGGCCAGGTCGAGGGCTGGGGCGTGCAGGCGGTCCTTCAGCGTGTCCCAGAGCGCGGTGGCGCGGAGGCCCCGCTCCACGATAGCCGCAAGGTCGGCCTTCCCTTTGATGCCGTGGACGCGTGGGCCGTAGGCCACGTTGTCGAAGACCGACAGCGGGAAGGGGTTTGGCCGCTGGAAGACCATGCCCACCCGCTTGCGCAGCTCGGTGAGGGGCATCCAGGGAGCGTAGATGTCCTGGCCATCGAGCAGAATCTGGCCCTCTGTGCGAACCCTGGGGATCAGCTCGTTCATCCTGTTGAGGCAGCGGAGCAGGGTGGACTTTCCGCACCCTGACGGGCCGATGATGGCGGTGATTGACTGGGGCCGGATCGAGATGTTCACGTCCTTCAGGGCCTGAAACGCCCCGTAGAACAAGTCCAGCTTCAGCGACTGGATTTTTGCGTTCATCTCAGCCAAAGCGTCCCGTGATGTAGTCCGCCGTGCGGTGGTGGCTTGGGTTGGTGAAGAGCTGTTGCGTTCGGGCGAGCTCGATGAGCTCGCCCATGAGGAAGAAGGCGGTGCGGTCGGAGGCCCGCGCCGCCTGCTTCGTGTTGTTGGTGACCAGGATGATCGAATACCTCTCGCGGAGGACGGCCAATGCGTCCTCGATCTTCGCGGTGGAGATGGGGTCGAGGCCCGAGCACGGCTCGTCGAGGAGGAGCACCTCGGGTTCGAGGGCGAGGACGCGTGCGAGGCACATGCGCTGCTGCTGGCCGCCCGAGAGGTTCAGCGCCGGCTCCTTCAGGCGGTCCTTCACCTCGTCCCAGAGGAAGGCGTTCTTGAGGCTCTCTTCGACCAGTTGGCCGAGCCTTGCGCGGTCGCGGGTGCCGGCCAGGCGTGGGCCGTAGGCGATGTTGTCGTAGACGGACCAGGGGAGCGGGACTGGGACGGCGTAGACCATTCCGACTCGTCGGCGGAGGGTGGCGAGGTCGGTCGGGGGGGCATAGATGTCCTGCCCGTCGAGCAGGATGCGGCCGGTCTTGGAGAAGGCGGGCTCGAGGTCGTTGAGGCGGTTCAGCGAGCGGAGGAAGGTGGTCTTGCCGCTTGAGGCCGGGCCGATGATGGCCAGCCGCTCGCGGGCGAAGACCTTGAGGGAGACGTGCTTGAGGGCCGCGGCAGAGCCGAACGACACGCAGAGGTCCTCGATTGCCAGCTTGGGTTCCGTGCTCATCGCTCAGCGCACCTTAGAGCGTCTAAAGGAATGAGCAAGTTCGTAGTGCGGGCTTTAGCCCGTCCCGCCAAGAGACGGCCTGAAGGCCGCACTACAAACAGGATCCCGATCTTAGCGCCCACGGGCCAGGCTCATTCCTTTAGACGCTCTTAGCCACGAAGCGGCGCATCAGCCAGTAGGCGAAGAGGTTGATGGCCAGGATGACGACGATGAGGACCGAGGCGGTGGCGTAGGCCTTGGCCATCGAGATGCCCTCGCGGGAGAGGACGTAGAAGTGGAGCGAGAGGGTGCGGCCGGACTCGAAGATGCTCTGGGGCAGGCCGAGGGCGGAGCCGGCGGTGAGCATCACGGCGGCCGTCTCGCTGATGCTGCGGCCCACCGCGAGCACGATGCCCGTGGTGATGCCGGGCAGGGCGGAGCGCAGGACGACCCGCGTGACCATCTGCCAGCGGGTGCTCCCCAGGCCGAAGCTCACCTCGCGGAACGACTGCGGCACGGCGCGGATGGCCTCCTCGCTCGTCCGGATGATCGTGGGGAGGACCATGAGGGCGAGGGTGAGGGCGCCTGAGAGGACGGAGAGGCCCATGCCGAGGGTGATGACGAAGAAGACGAAGCCGAAGAGGCCGAAGATGATGGAGGGGATGCCGGCGAGGCAGTCGGCGCCGAAGCGGATGACGGCGGTGAGGCGGCCCTCGCGGGTGTATTCGGTGAGGTAGATGGCGGTGCCGAGGCCGATGGGCGCCGCGATGAGGACCGCGAGGCCCGTCACGTAGGCGGTCGCCACGACGATCGGCAGGATGCCGCCCTCGCGGCCCATCGAGCGCGGCGAGGAGCTCAAGAACTCCCACGAGACGTGCGGAAGGCCGTTCCAGAGGATGAAGGCGATGATGAAGAGGAGGACGCCGATGGTGAGCGCGGTAAGCGCCCACATCAGGCCCACCGCCGTCCGTTGCGTGGCCGCGGGCGATACCCTCATCGGTGGGCCTCCCCTTGGTCGTGAGGGCGGAAGAGAAGAGAGAAGGTAAAATGATTATGGGTAAAATGATAAGGGAATTGAATCTGGGTTCGGATTATTTTGCCGACAATCATTTTACCTTTTTCCTCTTGCCCGCCGACGCGAGAGGGCGAGCGCGACGGTGTTGAGGGCCATGATGAGGACGAAGAGGACGACGCCTGTGGCGAAGAGGGCCTGGCGGTGGTCGCCCGCCGCGTAGCCCATCTCGAGGGCGATGTTGCTCGTGAGCGTGCGGACCGGGTCGAGCGGCCCCTGGGGCAGGGCGAGGGTGTTGCCGGCGACCATGATGACGGCCATCGTCTCGCCGATGGCCCGGCCCATGCCCAGGATGACGGCGGCGACGATGCCCGAGCGTGCGGCGCGGAGCATCACCATGTGGGCCGTCTGCCACTCCGTCGCGCCCAGGGCCAGCGAGCCCTCGTAGTAGGGGCGCGGCACCGCCTGAAGCGCGTCCACCGAGATGCTGATGACCGTCGGCAGCACCATGATGCCGAGCACGATGGAGGCGGCGAGCACCGAGAGGCCGCAGCCGCCCAGGTTATCGCGGATGAAGGGGACGAGGACGACAACGCCCATGAAGCCGTAGACGACCGAAGGGATGCCCGCGAGAAGCTCGATGGCCGGCTTGAGGACGCCGACGAGCCGCAGCGGGCAGAACTGCGTGAGGAGGACCGCCACGCCGACGCCGAAGACCACGCCGATGACCATGGCACCCGCGGTGACGGCGAGGGAGCCGACGATCATGGGGAAGATGCCGAACTGCCCCTCGCGCGGATACCAGTCGCTTGAGAAGATGAACTTGCCGACGCCGACCTTCATCATCAGGGGAAAGCCCTCCCGGAAGATGAAGGCGGTGATGAGCGCCAGCCCGGCAATGGCGGCGAACGCCATCACGGCCAGCGTCGCCCGGATGAGCCGCTCTTTCCTCACTTGGCCCGGACCAGCCCTTCTTTTTCCAGGATTGCCTGCGCCGGCGGCGAGAGGACGAACTTGATGAACTTCTCCGCCGCTTCGCCCGGCGTGCCCTTCACCACGAAGAGGAACGGCCGCACCAGCGGATACTTGCCGTCCAGCACCTCTTCCGCCGTCGGCTTCACGCCGTCCACCGTCAACGCCTTTAGCTCGCCGTGGACCAGCCCGAGCGACATATAGCCGACCGCGTCCTTGTTCCCCTTCACCAGTTGCTTCACCGTGCCGTTCGACTCCTGGGTGATCGCGGTGGGTGCGATGCGGGCCTTGCCCATCACGAGGTGTTCGAATGCCTCGCGGGTGCCCGAGCCCTCCTCGCGGGTGACGAGGATGATCTTCCTGTCCTCGCCACCCACCTCCTTCCAGTTCTTCACCTTGCCCTCGTAGATTTCGCGCACCTGGTCGCGGGTCAGGGCGTTCACCTTGTTGGCGTGGTTCACCACGACGGCGATGGCGTCGCGGGCGATGGTCTGGGTCTCGAAACCGGTCTCCTCGGGGTTGAGGGAGCGGGAGCAGGTGCCGATCTGAGCGACGCCGTTGGCGACGGCCTGAATGCCTGCGGTGGAGCCGCCGCCCTGGACCTCCACGTAGATGCCAGGGTTGTTGCGGTTGAACTCGTCGGCGAGCATCTCGGCGAAGGGCTGGACCGAGGTGGAGCCTACGACGCGGACCACTTCACCCTTGCGGCCCCCGCAGCCCAGGAAGAGCGCGGCCAGGCCCGCCGCGGCCACTGCGAACCACACTTGTCGCATTGCGCATCCTCTCCTGCTCAATCAACCGTTGAGCCTCGGGCGAGCGGGCGAGCGGGCGAACTCGATGAAGCGCCCTGCCGCCCCACTCGGCGCGCCCCTCACCACGAACAGGAAGGGCCGCACCAGGGGATACTTGCTCCGCTCCGACTCCGACGGCGAAGGGGGCGTGCCGTCCACGGCCAGCGCCTTCAGCCCCACCCCCACCAGGCCCATCGACATGAACCCGATGGCGCACGGGTCCCCCTTCACCACCTCCTTCATCGCGCCGTTCGACTCCTGCACCAGCGCGTCGGGCGCGATGCGGACCCCGCCCATGACCTGGCTGACAAACGCATCGAGGGTGCCCGACCCCTCCTCGCGCGTGCTCACGCGCACCGGGCGGTCCGGCCCGCCCAGCTCGCGCCAATTCCGAACCCGCCCCGAGAACACGTCCCGAAGCTCCGCCCGCGAAAGCCCCGTCAGGGGGTTGGACGGGTGCACCACCACCGCGATGGCGTCCTGCGCGATGGCGATGGGCGTCAGCGCCGCCTCGTCGGGGTCGTCACCGTGGAGGAGGCGCGAGCAGGCGCCGATCTCGGCGATGCCGCTCCGCAGGGCCAGCAGCCCGTGGGTGGAGCCGCCGCCCTGCACCTCCACGTGGACGCCCGGCTCCTTCTTGCCGAACTCCTCCGCCAGCATCTCCGCGAAGGGGAGAATCGAGGTGGAGCCGACGACGTGGACGGCCTCCCGCCTGTCGCTGCCGCACCCGGCGCAGAGCAGCGCCGGCACGATCAGTCCTAGAAACGCTGTGGGCGCTCCCATCGCACGCACTCCTTGCCATCCCCCAACGCCCGCGATTGTACCGGAGAGCGCCGCCTTTTTCAAGCCGGCACGCGTGGGCTGAAGGGCTTGGCCACGTAGTCGTCGTCCACCACCAGCACGCGCGCCTTCGGCATCGTTCTCTCCTCAACCCGGGCATCCACCAACATCATGGCCCGTTCCTGGCCCACAAGCGTTGGGCGCGCGTTAGGATCGGGTCGGGCTCTCGTTAGTTCCTGCGCGGATTGCGGCTGCGCCTGGCGGGGCCATAGTCGCCTTCGCTGCTTGACGGCATGGCGGCAGCCGGCTACCATGCGCTCGTCCACTTCGCGCGTCACGTTCCCCGGAGCTTGGGCGAATGAGGTGAGGGGTTGGGCCGCAGAAAGCAGATGTCGAAGGCTCCATTGTGGTTCGCGCTTGCGCTCTGGTCTGCGCCAGGGCTTGGGGCTTTGGCGGGCGGTCCCGCCCCGCCGAAGGCTGAAGAGGACTTGCTCGACCGCATCAGGACCGTCAGGGCCGGCGATGTGGCCTTCAAGTTCGGCTTCGAGGAACGCGTCCGCGTGGAGCACTGGAACAACGAGGACCTCGACAGCGGCCTGGACGACCGCGACACGCGCACCTTCGCCCGCACGCGCATCAGGATGGATACGGTTTTCAACAAGTGGTTGCAGACCCGCGTGGAGCTTGTGGACGGGCGGGAGTGGGAGTCGGACCGCGAGCCGCGTCCACAGAACGACGACCTCGACCTTCACCAGGCCTACGCGCAGGTGAACCTGAAGCCGTGGATGCTGCGCCTGGGGCGGCAGGAGGTGGAGTTCGGCTCGAAGCGCCTCGTGGGCGCGCCCACCTGGAACAACCTGCTGCGCAGCTTCGACGCCGCACGCCTCTCCTTCGACGCCGACGCCGCCGAGGTCCACGCCTTCGCCGGCAGCGTGGTGGTGAACGAGGACGACAGGTTCAACAGGCGCCGCCACCACGACTGGCTCTTCGGCGTCTTCTCCACCATCAAGGCCCTTGGCCCCCACAAGCTGGACCTCTACGCCCTCGCCCTGCGGAACCACAACAAGCTCTCCCAAGTGACCGGCGAGGACAGGGTGAAGGGGCACCACGACTGTGACACCTTCGGTGCGCGCCTATACGGCAAGCTCACGGAGCGCTGGACCTACGACGTGGAGGCGGCGGTCCAGCGCGGCCGCTACTCGAACGACAGGATACGCGCCTGGGCCTTCCACGCCGATACCGCCTACACCCTCCCCCTTCCCTGGCAGCCAACCATTCAGCCGCTGTTCAACTATGCCAGCGGCGACAATGACCCCGGCGACGGGGTGCGAGGCACCTTCGATCCCCTCTTCACCTCCACCCACAACGTCTATGGCGGGATAATGGACCTCGTGACGTGGATGAACATCCGGGTGGCCGGCGTGCGGGTGCGCGCCAAGCCGGCCAAGAAGCTCACCGTGGCGGTCGAGTTCCACCGCTACTGGCTGGCCGAGGACGCGGACGCCTGGTATGCGACGGGCAAGAGGGTTCGGCGGCGCGACGCGGCGGGCAACTCGGGCGATGACATCGGCTACGAGGTCGGCTTCTGGGCCAGATACGCCTTCAGCCAGCGCTTCGAGGTCGAGGGCGGCCTCGCCCACTTCCACGCCGGCGGCTTCCCCGACCGCACCGGCGCCAGCGACGGAATGGACTTCTGCTACTTCCAGACGGTGCTGAAGTGCTGGTAGATGTCGTTTTTCTCCTTGCTTTGCGGGGCCAGGTCAGTATAATAGAATATCTTTTGGGGGGAGTCTACCTCTGGCGAACCATGAGAGGCAGGAAAGCCCATGAAGAAAGGCATCCATCCCGATTACGTCGAGTGCACAGTGACCTGCGGCTGCGGGAACCGCTTCACGACCCGCTCGACGAAGCCGGCGATCAACGTGGAGGTCTGCTCGAACTGCCATCCGTTCTACACGGGGAAGCAGAAGTTCGTGGACACGGCGGGCCGGGTGGAACGCTTCCAGCGCCGCTATGGATGGAAGACGCAGGAGGCGGCTCCCGCGGAGGCGGCGCCCGCGGAGCCTGCCAAGGATGCGGCTCCGGCGCAATGACGCGAACTGGCGAGGGGATGGTTGGATGAATGGATGGTTGGATGGTTCTCAGAGAAGACCGGGCTTTCTCATTCATCCATTCATCCACCCATCCAATCATCCCCTCGGCAACATAGCGCGGAGACGGTGTTAGGATGCTCAGCGAAACGCTGGTGAAGAAGCTCGACGGGATGAGCAGCCGCTATGCGGAGCTGGAGCGGCTTCTGGCCTCGGCAGAGGTGGCCTCCAACCCCGGGCGCGCCCGCGTGCTCAGCAAGGAGCTCGGTTCGCTTGCGCGGACCGTGCGCCAGTACGATGCCCTCCGCACGCTCCAGACGCGGTACGCTGAGACTAAGGCCCTCCTCGACGGCGATGGGGACGACCCTGAGTTCCGCCAGCTCGCCCAGGAGGAGTTGCGGGGACTCGACGAGCAGATCACGAAGACTGAAGAGGCGATCAAGGACAGCTTCGTGACGACCGACAAGGACACTGCCCGCGACGTGATCGTGGAGATTCGCGCGGGCACGGGCGGCGAGGAGGCCGCGCTCTTCGTGGCAGACCTCTTCCGCATGTACCAGAAGTACGCCGAGAAGAAGGGCTGGAAGACCGAGCTGATGCACACCCACGCCACCGACCTCGGCGGGCTGAAGGAGGTCTTCTTCTCGGTGGAAGGCCAGGACGTCTACAAGCACCTCCGCCACGAGAGCGGCGTCCACCGCGTCCAGCGCGTGCCCGTCACCGAGGCCAGCGGCCGCCGCCACACCTCCACCGTCACCGTCGCCGTCCTCCCCGCCGCCGAGGAGGAGGAGGTCGAGATCAAGCCCGAGGACCTTGAGTGGGACACCTTCCGGGCGTCCGGGCCGGGGGGCCAGAACGTCAACAAGGTTAGCTCAGCGGTGCGGCTGACGCACAAGCCGACCGGCACCGTGGTGCACATGCAGGACGACCGTTCCCAACACAAGAACCGTGCGAAGGCGCTCAGGGTGCTCCGCTCGATCCTCTACGAGCGCAAGCGCGCCGAGGAGGCCAAGGCGCGCGGCGACCTGCGCCGCGCCCAGGTGGGCACGGGCGACCGCAGCGAGCGCATCCGCACCTACAACTTCCCCGAAAACCGCCTCAGCGACCACCGCATCGGCCTCACCCTCTACAAGCTGGACGCCATCATGCTGGGCGACCTCGACGACGTGGTGGGCGCGCTCAACGAACACGAGAGGCAGCAGAGGCTGGGGGAACTGTGATCTGTCTTGAATCGTCCTCGTCCTCCTCCTCGTCCTCGTAATCGCTTCTTGGCGGTCGTGGACGAAAGGGATCGAGGACGAGGGACGAGGACGAAGGACGAGGACGATTGAAGACAGAGGGCGAGACCTGGACGATTCAGGCTCTGCTGCGATGGACGACGCGGTTCTTTGAAAGCAAGGGCATCGAGGGAGCGAGGCTGGACGGCGAGCTGCTGCTCGCCCGTGCGCTGGGCTGGAAGCGGATTGATCTCTACGCCCGCTTCGACCACGTGCCGAGCGGCGGCGCGCTCGACCGCTTCCGCGAGATGGTGCGCGCTCGCGCTCTGCGGCGAGTGCCGGCCAGGTATCTGATGGGCGAGACCGAGTTCTTCTCGCTCCCCTTCGCCGTCTCGCCCGCGGTGCTGATACCGCGGCCGGAGACTGAGCTGCTCGTCGAGCGGGCGCTGGAGGTGCTGCCGAAGGGCCAGGAGGCGGCGCTGGCCGCCGACCTCGGCACGGGCAGCGGGGCCATCGCCGTGGCCGTGGCCGTCCACCGCCCGGCGGCGAGGCTGGTGGCGACCGATGCTTCGGCGGAAGCGCTGGCAGTCGCCAGGGCCAACGCCGAGCGCCACGGCGTGGCGGAGCGGATCGAGTTCCGGCAGGGCGACTGGTTCGCCGCCCTGGCGCCCGGCACGCGCTTCGATGCCGTCCTGAGCAACCCGCCCTACGTGGCGACGGCTGACCTGGAGCGTGCGATGCCCGAGGTGCGGGACCACGAGCCGCGCGCGGCCCTCGACGGCGGTCCGGACGGCCTGAGCGTCGTGCGGCTCCTCATCGCGGGCGGTGCCGCGTGGCTCAAGCCGGGCGGCTGGCTGGTCCTGGAGACCGGGGCTGGCCAGGCCGAGGCCGTGTTGCGATTGGCTAGAGAGGCCAACGCTTACGGGACGACGCAGGTGAGGCCCGACTACCAGGGCATCCCCCGCATCGTCTCGGTGCAGGCCAAGAGCGTCTGAGAGAATGAGCCTGATGCCCTTATTCACTCGAAGACGGGCAGTTTGTAGTGCGGCCTTCAGGCCGTCTTTGCCGGCGACGGGCTAAAGCCCGCACTACGAACCTGCTCATTGTCTTAGACGCTCTTGAGCTGTAAATCGTGGAACGAGCGGGAGCCGCTTCCCCGTCACCCCGTGTTCCCAGCGGCCAGCCCGGGCGAGCCGTGCCCACAGGCAAGATGCCTGTGCCACCTTGTAAGAATGGTGGTGGCACAGGCTTCCAGCCTGTGTGGTGCGCGCGGGCGCGGCGGGCGCCTCAGGATTCCGCGAGAGAGGACGGATTGCGGTGGACAGGTTGATCGTCCAAGGCGGAGCCAGGCTCACGGGCACCGTGCAGGTGAAGGGTGCCAAGAACTCTGTGCTCCCGATCATGGCCGCCACGCTCCTGGCCGACGGTCCGTCGGAGATTCTGGGCGCGCCCGACGTGCGCGACGTGGGCACGCTGCTCAAGGTGCTCGATGCCCTGGGCGTGCGCGGCGGGCTGGACGGCGGCGGCACGATTCGCCTGGAGGTGGTGGACACGGCTCCGACGCTGGCGCACTACGACCTGGTGCGGCAGATGCGGGCCTCGATCTGCGTGCTCGGGCCGCTCCTGGCCCGGCGGCACAGGGCCAGGGTGTCGCTGCCCGGCGGCTGCGTGATCGGCGTGCGGCCCATTGACCTGCACCGCAAGGGGCTGAAGGCCCTCGGCGCCCCCACGGCCATCGAGGACGGCTACGTGGTGGGCGAGGCCGAGCGGCTGCACGGGGCAAGCGTCTTCCTCGGCGGGCCGTTCGGCTCCACCGTGCTGGGCACGGCCAACACGATGATGGCCGCAACTCTGGCCGAGGGTGTGACGACCATCGAGGGCGCCGCGTGCGAGCCCGAGGTGGCCGACCTGGCCGCGTTCCTCAACAAGATGGGCGCGCGGGTGGAGGGCGCCGGCTCCCCGCTCGTCCGCGTTCGGGGCGTCGAGCGGCTCCACGGCGCGACCCACCGCGTGATCCCCGACCGCATCGAGGCGGCGACCTTCATGGTCGCCGCCGCCATGACGCGCGGCGACGTGACGGTCGAGGGGGTGTGCACGGAGCACCTCGGCGCGGTGATTGACATCCTCCGGTGCGCCGGCGCCGAAGTCATCACCTACGACGGCGCCTGCCGCGTCGTCGGACCCGAGAAGCTCGAGCCCGTGGACGTCACGACGCTGCCCTATCCCGGCGTACCCACCGACGTGCAGGCGCAACTGATGGCCATGCTCTGCCTGGCCAACGGCATCAGCGTGGTGACTGAGAAGATATACCCGGACCGCTTCATGCACGTGGCCGAGCTCCAGCGGATGGGTGCCGACCTGCGGAAGGAAGGCCCCTCGGTCATCGTGAATGGCGGGCGCAGGCTATCAGGCGCCACGGTCATGGCCTCGGACCTGCGGGCCGGCGCATGCCTGGTCCTCGCCGGCCTCGTGGCCAAGGGCGAGACCAGGGTCCGCCGCATCTACCACCTCGACCGCGGCTACGAGCGGATCGAGGAGCGCCTGAAAGCCCTCGGGGCGGACATCACCCGCGACGACGACGGCGAAGAGGCGCAGGACAAGCCCAGGGACAGTGAGGGGTAGGCGGTGTTTGAGGCACTCTCGGAACGCCTGAAGTCGGCCTTGCGCTTCTTCACCTCGCAGGGCCAGCTCAACGAGAAGAACATCGCCGAGGGACTCCGCGAGGTCCGCACCGCGCTCCTCGAGGCCGACGTCAACTACAAGGTCGCGCGCGACTTCATCGAGCGGGTCCAGCAGCGCGCCGTCGGCCAGGACGTCATCCGCTCCGTCACCCCCGGCCAGCAGGTCGTCAAGATCGTCTACGACGAGCTCATTCAACTGATGGGTCCGGTGGACCCCTCGGTCCCGACGAACGCCGAGCGGCCGACCGTGGTGATGCTCTGCGGCCTCCAGGGCCACGGCAAGACCACGACGGCGGGCAAGCTGGGCATCTACCTGCGCAAGAAGGGGCGCAAGCCGCTCCTCGTCGCCGCCGACCTCCAGCGCCCGGCCGCAGTTGACCAGCTCGAACAGGTGGGCGCCGCCGCAGGAATCCCCGTTTTCACGGACCGCCAGGCCTCCCCGCCCCGCGTGTGCAAGAAGAGCCTGCGCTATGCCGAGGAGAACGGCCTGAACGCGGTCATCCTCGACACCGCGGGCCGCCTCCACATAGACCACGCAATGATGGCCGAGGTCCGCGAGATCGCGGAGCGCATCGAGCCCGACCAGATTCTGCTGGTGTGCAACGCGCAGACGGGCCAGGACGCCGTGAACTCGGCCGCCGAGTTCAACCGCCAGCTCGAGCTAAGCGGCGTGATCCTGACGATGCTGGACGGCGACGCCCGCGGGGGCGCCGCCCTCAGCATCAAGGCCGTCACAGGCAAGACCATCAAGTTCATCGGCGTCGGCGAGAAGCTCGAAGCGCTCGAAGAGTTCCACCCCGAGCGCATGGCCGACCGCATCCTGGGGATGGGCGACGTCCGAACCCTCGTCGAGAGAGCGCAGGAGACCGTAGACAAGGAGCAGGCCCTCGACTTCCAGAAGAAGCTCCGCGAGGCATCCTTCACCCTCGAAGACTTCGTCCGCCAACTCGAACAGGTCCGCAAGATGGGCCCCATCAAACAGCTCCTCAAGATGCTCCCCTTCGGCGACAAGCTCGGCCCGATGGACGAGGTGGACGACAAGGATTTCGACCAGATCCAGGCGATCATCTACTCGATGACGCCGCAGGAGCGGGCGCACCCCGACGTCATAGACCACAGCCGGCGCCGCCGCATCGCCGCCGGCTCGGGGACCCAGCCCCACGACGTCAACAGCCTGCTCAAACAGTTCAGGCAGATGCAGAAGATGATGAAGCAACTGCGCCGGAGGGGCAAGGCCCTCTTCGGCTTTGGCGGCTGACGCCGTCTTTGTGGATGTATGGATGAATGGATGAATGAGGGCAGAGGGAAAGGGAAAGTGAAAGGGGAAGACCTACGTGGCTCCCTTTCACTCTCACTCTCACTTTCCCCGTCTTCACCCATCCACTCATCCACTCATCCACTCATCCATTCATCCTCCATTGATCCGCGCGAAGCGCGCGGGTCACAACCAGAGGCTCTAAGGAGGCAACGCGCTGTGGTGAGACTTCGCCTGAAGCGACTCGGACGCAAGAACCGGCCCTACTATCGGCTCGCGGCCTTCGACGGGCACGCGCCGCGCGACGGCCGCACGCTCGACGAGGACCTGGGCATCTACGACCCGCTCGAGCCCGACAACTCCAAGAAGGTCACGCTCAACCGCGAGCGGATCGTGGCCTGGCTCGACAAGGGCGCGCAGCCCACGCGGGCCGTCGCCGGCATCCTCAAGAAGAACGGCATCTACGCCAGGCATTGAAGCCGCGAGAGACCAGGAGGAAACAGACTGGCACACGGACTGACACGGACAGGCACGGACAACTCCGTTGGCTTTTTCCGTGTGAGTCCGTGTGCGTCCGTGTGAACCTGCGACAATGGCGTGACCATGCGGATCGACGTACTGACACTATTCCCAGGGATGTTCCACGGGTTCCTCGATGAGAGCATCCTGCGCCTCGCGCGCGGCAGGGGCATCGTGGAGGTCCACCTGTGGGATATCCGAGACTACACCGAGGACAAGCACCACAAGGTGGACGACCGTCCCTACGGCGGCGGCCCCGGCATGGTGATGATGCCCGGCCCGGTCTTCGCCGCCGCCGAGGCGGCCGACGCCGCGGCCACGCCGCCGGCCCGCAAGGTACTCCTCACCCCGCAGGGCCGCACCTTCGCTCAGCCCATCGCCCGCGAGCTGGCGGCCGAGCCGCGCCTCATGCTCGTCTGCGGCCGCTACGAGGGCTTCGACGAGCGCGTCCACATCGGGCTCGGAGCCGACGAACTCTCCATCGGCGACTACATCCTGGCCGGTGGCGAGACCGCCGCCATGGTCGTCGTCGAGGCCGTTGTCCGCCTCCTCCCTGGCGCTATCGGCGACCCCGAGTCGGCCCTTCAAGAGTCCTTCGAGGGCGGCCGGCTCGACTTCCCGCAATACACGCGGCCGCCGGTCTTTCGCGGGATGCCCGTCCCCGAAATCCTCCTCTCAGGCCACCACGAGCTCGTCAGCAAGTGGCGCGCCGAGCGCGCACGCGAGCGAACCCTCGCCCGGCGGCCAGACCTCACACAGAAAGGACGCGAGCGATGAACAGGACGATCCTGGAGCTGGAACACAAGCAGGTGCGCGAGGATATCGGCGACTTCCAGGTGGGCGACACCGTGAACGTCTTCGTCAAGGTCGTCGAGGGCGACAAGGAGCGCACCCAGGCATTCAACGGCACCGTCATCGCCCGACGGGGCGCCGGCACCCGCGAGATGTTCACCGTCCGCCGAATCGTCCAGGGCGAGGGGGTCGAGCGCACCTTCCCGCTCCAGTCCCCCAAGCTCCTCAAGGTCGAAGTCGTCAAGCGGCCGGGACGCGTTCGGCGGGCCAAGCTCTACTACCTGCGCAAGCGGGTGGGCAAACAGACCAGGCTCCGCGAGAAGCAGGCGGCGAGGGCCGAATGAAACCCAAAGTTGACGCCCGCGCGGCTGAGGACGCCGCAGCCGACTACCTCCGCCGCCTGGGCTACCGCATCGCCCAGCGCAACTTCGCCACGCGCATCGGCGAGATTGACATCGTGGCCATCGAGGACGCGATGGTCGTCTTCGTCGAGGTCAAGAGCCGGGCGAGCGACGCCTACGGCCCGCCCGAGGTGGCGGTGGACCGCCGCAAGCGCGCCAAGCTCCGCCGCGTCGCGCAGCTCTTCCTCGACCGCCACCGCCTCACCGACATGCCCTGCCGCTTCGACGTCCTGGCCCTCACCCCCTCAGGCGCCCCCGACGGCTGGCACTTCGACCTCTTCCGCGACGCGTTCTGACAGGAACCGCTCAGATTTTTGCGTTGCGCGGCTTGACAGACCGCCGGGCTTCGCTATAATTGCCCAAGTCGGCTGCCCGCTAGGGCAGAGCCCCGCACACAACTCCTTTGGGGGACACGCAATGCGCAGGAGGCTGTCGGCCCTCGTGATGGTTGGCGTGTTGTTCACTCCCGGCCTTGCCGCTCTTGCCGCGGAGGCCGCCACGCCCCAGCCCGCCCCAGAGGAGGCCCCGCCGCCCCCGAAGCGCGACGCGTTCCGCCGCTACCTCGTCGCGCGCGGCAACGACTTCCTCGACATCTTCAACCTCAAGCTGGCGCTCAGCGACGACATGTCGTTCCTCATCAACGCCCGCGCCACGCGAGCCGCCCAGATCGGCTTCGGCCGCTTCTCCGGCACAAAGGTCGGCTTCGAGGGCACCAGCGCCGGCATCTACGGCGAAGGCCGCACCGAGGTCGGCCTCTCGGTCTTCTATTGGGCCTGGATCGGCCGCAAGACCTCGCCCGCAGGCATCAACGAGGACGCGCAGAAGACCAACCGCTTCTTCGGGCGTGTGGACGACATCAAGGCGGCGCCGACCTACCGCGAGTTCTACGACGCCAACCGCCCCTGGCACACCTTCGGCCTCTCCTTCGCGCTCCCCTTCATGCCAGGCATCGAGGCCGAGTTCAACCCTGCCGAGGCCGTGGACTTCTTCCTCAGCCTCCTTAACGCCCGCGGCGTCCGAGTCCCGCCCCCCTTCCAGAAGGTGGACACCATCCCGAAGGGCGAGCGGGTGCCCATGCCCGGCTGCATCCGCTGGCACGGGCAGGAGGACTTCGAGCAGTACGATTGATGCGTGCCCCGGCGCACGCGGCGAGAACGGAAGCGGGCGAGCACGCGAGTGCTCGCCCGCTCTGCTTCTCCCCCGACCGCCCGCTGAGCGGGCTATCCTGCCAGAATAATCGCTCCTTCCGGGCACGCAGGGATGCAGATGCCGTCGCTGTCGCAGCGCGCCGGGTCAATCCAGGCCACCTTGCCCTTCATCATGATGGCCCCCGCGCGGCAGACATCGAGGCACTCGCGGCACCCCGTGCAGGCCTCGGGGACCACGAGCGGCACTGGGCCGCCCTTGGTGGGCTCGGGGCCTTCCGGCCCGCCCTCGGAGGCGGGCACGTAGCGGTTGTCGTCAATGAAGTCGCACGCCCCCTTGCACGCTGGGCAGCGCTCGGGCGGCGCGTCGCTCTCGAGCCTGTAGCCGCAGCTCCCGCATCGCCAGCGATTGGTCATCGGACCCGCTCCCCCATCTGTTCCTGCCCGAGGGCTGCGTGGGCCTCCGCGAGGAGGTCGCCAGCCGTCTTCGCCGCACCGTGGCACGAGAGCGCAAACCGCAATCCCATCGGCACCGGCCGGTCAGCGGCGGTGAACTCGAAGCCCTGAAGCTGGCTGACGAGGCACCTGGCGAGCGCGTCCGCGCCCTCGGGCGTGGCGTTCGCCACCACCCCGAAGCGGCCGGAGCCCAGCGGCCCAACCACGTCGCTCCTCCGCACCACGCACCGCGCGAGGAGCATGGCCGCGCGGGTGAGCGCGTCGAGCGACTCCCTGCTCTCACTGGGTGTATCGAGGTCGAAGACCAGAAGCGCCAGAGGCAGGCGGTGGCGCGCCGCGCGCGACACCTCTTCCCGAAGGCGCTCCGGGAGGAACTCAGGGTCAACGGGCCGGGCTTCTGTAGACTCTTCACGCATGACGAAGCTCACAACCGCACGGACCGTAGCGACGAGGCATAGGGACGGCGTTGGAGGCGGGGGGCGGGCCGCAACGCCGCGAGGCCGCGCGCCGAACCATCGGCTGCCTCTAACTCAATTATACCCACCATCCCGGAATCCGTCAACTGCGGCGCCTGCCGAGAGCCTGGCCCCCAGCCTTGGGGTTCCCAATCGTCGTCGTCGTCGCCCTCGTCGTCGAACGCACAGCACAGGGAAGGCCAACGGATTCGACGACGACGAGGACGACGACGAGCACGAGACGTAGGGACCTGGGAAGTCCATGACCCTCACCCTCGCAGGCTGGCCGGCATGCCGATGTCCACGACGGCCAGGCGCCCGACGCAGGCGGCCCCTGGGCCGCGGAAGCCCGCCTTCGGGCAGGCCATCGTCGCCGTAACGTCGGCCCGGAGCGCCAGGCCGAGCGGCTGGCCGGTATCGGCATCCAGGCCCGAGGGCACATCCACGGCGAGGGTGGGCAGCCGGGCCTCATCCAGCGCGCGCAGCAGGGCCGCCTGCGGCTCGCGCGGCGGCTGCGAGAGCCCGACCCCGAAAATCGCGTCAACGATCAGGGCGCCTGGGACGAGTTCGCCCCGAAGCCCCGCCACGTCCTCCAGCCGTAGGACGTCGCGTATCGGGAGCTCCATCCGTTCGCAGATGGTGAGGTTGACCCCCGCCTCGCGCTGGCGGTCGGCCCTTGCGCGGTCGAAGCAGCAGAAGATTCGGACCTCCAGCCCAGCGTTGGCGAGGTGTCTGGCGATGACGAAGCCGTCGCCGCCATTGTTCCCCGCCCCGCAGAAGACGAGCGCCGGCCCGGTCAGCCCGCGCTCGCGATAGAGCCGCAGTGCCTCCTCTGCCGCGCCCCGGCCCGCGTTCTCCATCAGCACCAGGGCGGGTATTCCATAGTGCTCGATCGCCTTCCGGTCGATCTCGCGCATCTCCTCACGCGTCACCCACCGCATAGCTCCGCCCTTGTCCTGATGCGTGACCCGTGACGCGTGACCCGTGACTCGGAAAAGGGGCCTCCGTGTTCTCACGCGTCACGGGTCACGCGTCATGCGCAACCCCTCACTCCAACCCAAGCTCCTCTTTCGTGAAGATGGGCGTGAAGCGGTAGCCGCGGCCCTCGAACTTCTCGCGCGCGCCCTGGAGGCGGTCCACGATGCCGATGACGCGCACGACCTTGGCCCCCGCCTTCTCCACCTCGGCGATGGCGTCGAGCACCGAGCCCCCGGTCGTCAACACGTCCTCCACGATGGCCACCTGTGCGCCGCTGGGCAGATGTCCCTCGATCATCTTCTGGAGGCCGTGCTCCTTGGTGGCCTTGCGGACGATGAAGCCTGGGAGCGGATGGTGGCGCACGTAGCTCGCGTAGCAGGCCGCGCCCACGATGGGGTCGGCCCCGAGCGTCGGGCCGCCGATCGCGTCCACCTTCTCCCCGGCCAGCATGTCGAGGATGATCTCGCCGATGAGGAAGGCCCCTTCGGGGTGGGTGGTCACCATCCGGCAGTCAATGTAGTAGTTGCTCGTTCCGCCCTTGGAGAGGCGCACCTCGCCGTAGCGCACGCCCTCGCGGCGAATCAGCTCCAGCAGCCGCTTGCGATACTCGGGGTTAACAGGCATGACTCTTCGCCTCCAACGGATGTCGCTTCAGGCGGTCTTCCCCGCATTGGCGAGGATGGATGAATGG
>VGYW01000111.1 GCA_016872875.1 Planctomycetota bacterium
ACCCACGGCCAATGTCAAGTGGCCACGGTGTAGAGGGTGCAATGACTGGCTTGGACGGGCCCGCGGGGGTCCGCAACGCCGCCACCAGGGGGCTCGTCCCAAAGGGGCGAGCGACCGTGTGCGCTGGCGTGTACGAATGCGCTATTGGACCCCGCCGGAACTGGCCCGTTGACACGCCACCTGTTCGGCGCTGTTGTTCATGCGCGAAGAAGAGGTCCGCCTGTAGTGAGACGCCACAATGAGCGATGTGCTCAGATCGACCATGGATGAGCTTCGGCAGGGGCTTCAGCAGATCTACCGCTCCCGGCTCAAGGGCGTCTACATCTTTGGCTCCCAGGCGCGCGGGGAGGCGACACCCGACTCCGACCGGGAGGAAGCCGTCCCCGCATGAACCCAGACACGCCGGGCACTGCTCCGGCGGTCGACCAGAGGAGCGGAACCACCTAAGGTGTCGGCGGATGTAACCTCACTCGCAGAAGATCCGCACCTTCGTCTTGTCGTCCGTCACGTCCACGGTGAGGTCCGAGAGAGCCTGGATCATCTCCTCGATGTCCTGGGGCTTCGCGCCGCGCAGATCGAGGTCAATCCCCCTGCCGTGGAGCGCGCCCGCAAGCTTGTCGCTCGCTTCCTGCGGCAGGAGGGAGGAGAGCTTGAGGCCGGCGCGCAAGAGCTGGAGGGGGACCCGGATGTTCACCCGCGTGGGAGAGTCGGCTTTGGCGTTGTCCTCGACGAGGACGCGGAGGAACTTGGCTGGACCTGGCCTCTGGCCCGCCTCGCTGCCGGAGGCGCCCTCGGCTGCGGTGCGCCCCGCCAAGGCATCCAGGAGCCGTTCTGCGTCCGCCACGCTGACCTTCCCTTCGGCCACCATGCTGAGAATCCGACGCCGCTCATCGCCCATCGCATTGACTCCTTACCAGAAGTGGATGCGGACCGTCGAATCCGGGGACTCGACATCCACCGAGAGCTTTCGCAGAGCGCAGAATACGCGGAAGATGGCCGGGCCGGCCAACAACAGCCTCTTCCCCCGCCCCGATGGCCACCACAAGATGGCCGCCACGAGGAGCAATGGGAGGAGGACGAGCCAGAGGACGACTGCCAGCGGCCAGACGAGCAGCAGCGGCAGCCAGAGGCCCACCCTCTTGCGGCCACCCTTGACGATGCGGATGCGGAGAAGCGACGGCGGCCAGGTCATGGCTTCAAGAGCTCCAGGGCCTCCTCGACGTTCAGTTCGCCGCGCTCGAGGCGTGAGAGCACGTCGTCCGGCGTCGGCCGCGGCGCGGCCTCCTCGATCTTCACGAACTCGAAGTGCCCAGCGATGCGGTTCAGCCTGTTCTTGATCGTCGGGTAGCTGACCCCGAAGAGCTCTTCCATGCGCTTGATCGAGCCGTGACATCGCACGAAGGCCATGACAAACACCTGGTCATCGGCGTCCAGGCTGGCGAGCGGCGGCGGCTCGAACTGCCCCTCGATTGCGATGTCGCGGCTCGCCAGCCGCACACGCTCGACGACGAACGGCTGGCCGCGCGTGACGCTGAGCAAACCCTGCCAGTCTCCGTCCATGCCTCGGCCTCCTGTCCCTCGCTCGCACATTCTACACTGCTTTCTTACCAAAGTCAATCCACTTATTAAGAATATTCACCTTGAGCCCTCTATCAGATGAATTATAGCTATGGCCGGATCAGCTAGAGGGGAGCGGGTGCCAGATTGCCAACTCCAGGGAGAGGGAGTTGGCAATGCGGTGTCACGGGGACCCGCCGCCCATACTTGTTCACGCCGCCGCGGCGGCGGGGAGGGTGAACCGGTATGGCGGGAAGGCCCCGGAGCCGCCCGGATCGCCAAAGCGCCTATACTGGGTCAAACGACCGCGCGCAGGTGAACGAGTATGATGGGACCGCCCCGGATGCCCCCGGATCGCCAAAGCGCCCATACTGGGTCAAACACCAGTGTCGCACAGGTGAACCAGTATGGGGATGTTGAGCCGTCCACACGTGTCGTCGTTTGCATTGTCGTGCCCGTCTCAGTATGCTCAGGGGGGTCTTCATCGCCCCCTCGAAGGAAGGAGAATGTGACATGAGGAGTGGCTGCTTCAGGTCATTGTGGGCCGCCGCCATTGCTGCGCTCGCCATTGCCCGGACGAGCACGGCGGCGGAGGGCGCGGTCAAGGTCTTCATCCTCGCCGGCCAGTCGAATATGGAGGGGAAGGCGCCGAACACGTTGTTCGACTACCAGGCCGAGGCGCCGGAGACGAAGGACCTCTTCAAGCACCTGCGCAAGGACGGCAAGTGGATCGTCCGCGACGACGTGTTCATCAAGTTCCTCGACCGCAAGGGTCCGCTGACGCTCGGCTTCGGCTCGCCCGGCCGCACGGGCGCCGAGCTGGAGTTCGGCTGGATGATGGGCGACCACTTCGCCGAGCCGGTGCTGCTCATCAAGGCGGCCTGGGGCGGCCACTCGCTTGTAAAACTCTTCCGCTCCCCCTCGGCAGGCCTCCCGCCCCTCGAAAAGGAGCTCGAACAGGCCCAGGACCGCGTGAAGAAGGCCAACGAGAAACAGAAGAAGAACGACCCCGTGCCCACGATGGACGACATCAAGAAGGCCTACGGCTCATCATATCGCAACATGATGGCCGAGGTGAAGGAGACGCTAGAGAAGCTCGACATCCTGTTCCCCGAGCTCAAGGGCAAGAAGCCCGAGATAGCCGGATTCGCCTGGTTCCAGGGCTGGAACGACCAGTACGGCGGGCAGGACGAATACGCGTCGAACATGAAGCACTTCATCGTGGACGTGCGGAAGGACCTCGGCGTGCCGAACCTGCCGTTCGTCATCGCCGCGATGGGCCAGAACGGCTCGAAGCCGGCCGCCGGCGCAATGCTCACCATCCGCGAGGCACAGATGTCCATGAACGACGTGCCGGAGTTCAAGGGCAACGTCAAGGCATTCCGCACCGACCTGCTGGTGGACAAAGCGGCCGAAGAGGTCTACCCCAACTGGCGCAAGGAAGGCGAGAAGTGGAAGAAGGTCGGCGGCGACTTCGGCTACCACTACATGGGCAGCGCCATCTGGTTCACCCGCATCGGCCACGCCATGGGCGAGGCGATCCTGGAACTGTGCGCGAAGAAATAGCCCGGCGCCTTCGCCGCGCGGGACACCGCCAGCGCCTCCTCCCTCGTCGTCGGCGCCATCGCCCTCGGCCGCGAAGCCGCCGCCGCGATCGGCCGCTATCTCCAGCCTTGAGCCTGCCGTCATCGCATTGTGCCCGTTGGCCCCCGTCGGAGCGGCGAGCCGCAGGGTGCGTGATTGACTCGCCACACTGCGCGTGGTAGAGTGGACCCAATGGCGGTTGCGTGGCCGTCTCACGTCGGGAGGAACGCCGCGCGTGAGAGGCGGGTGATGCCTCGCTCACCCGCGGCCAAGTGGAAGGAGAGTGCACATGCGGGTCAGGCTGGCGTTGCTCGGGCTTTGTGGTGTGGCTATGTGCGGCGGGTCTGTGGCGATGGCGGGCCAGCCGGTGGCGGGGCCGTGGGCGCAGTTCCGCGGCCCGAGGGGGCTGGCCACCAGCGCCGAGAAGGGCTTGCCCACCAGGTGGGGGCCGCAGGAGGGCATCGCCTGGAAGGCCGAGCTGCCCGGCGGAGGGGCCTCGACGCCCATCATCCTGGGCGACCGCATCTTCCTCACGTGCTTCAGCGGCTACCTGGTTCCCGGCGAGCCGAAGGGCGAACTCGACCAGCTCAAGCGCCACGTCGTCTGCCTCAGCCGCCGCGACGGCAAGCTGCTCTGGAGCAAGGCCATCCCCGCCAGGATGCCGGAGGAACGCACCATCCGCGAGCACGGCTACGCCGCGAACTCGGTGTTCACCGACGGCGAGCGGGCCTACGCCTTCCTGGGCACGTCGGGCGTCTTCGCCTACGACCTGGATGGCAAGCAGCTCTGGCAGGCCAACGTCGGGTCGAAGACCAGCGGCTGGGGCACGGCCGCCTCGCCAATCCGCTACGGCGAGCTGCTCATCATCAACGCCAGCGTCGAGAGCGAGTCCCTCATCGCCCTCGACCGGCAGACGGGCAAGGAGAAGTGGCGCGCCGGCGGCATCAGGGAATCGTGGAACACCCCAATCCTGGTGCCTGTGGGCGAGAAGGCCGAACTCGTCCTGGCCATCCACGGCAAGGTGCTTGGCTTCGACCCCGACTCGGGCGAGCAGCTTTGGTCGAGCGCCACTGACATTGGGTGGTACATGGTCCCCAGCATCGTGGCCGGCGACGGCGTGGTCTACTGCATCGGTGGGCGCGGCACCGGCGGCGCGCTCGCCGTGCGCTGCGGCGGACGCGGCGACGTGACCGCGACCCACCGCCTGTGGACGCTGAAGAAGGGCTCGAACGTCTCGTCGCCCATCCTGCACGAGGGCCACGTCTACTGGGCGCACGAGAACGAGGGCATCCTCTTCTGCGTCGAGGCCAAGACGGGCCGCGTGGTCTATGAGGAGCGGCTCCCGCGTGCCGGGCAGTTCTACGCCTCGCCCGTGCTGGCCGTCGGCAAGCTGTATTACACCACGCGCGACGGCCGCACCTACGTCGTCGCCGCGAGCCCCAAGTTCCAGCTCCTCGCCACGAACGAGCTGGGCCGCGTGGGCGTCTTCAACGCCAGCCCGGCCGTGGCCAATGGCCAGCTCTTCCTCCGGGCCGACAAGACCCTCTTCTGCATCGGCAGCGCCAAGTAGCCAACCAGTCTGGAGGCCTGAAATGCTGACACGGAGATGCCCGTTCCTCCTGGGAGCGCTGTGGCTGGCGGCCGCCTGCGCAACGGCAGCCGCGCCCGCCGGCGAAGGCGAGGCACGGGGCGGGCTGGCCGCGAACTATCCCGGAGACAAGGGGATCGGACGCGACCCCGCCGTGGTCTTCCACGACGACTTCGAGGCCGGCGAGGTGGGGAAGAAGTGGGACGAGGTGTCGGTCCGCCGCCTCCGCAACGCCACGGCTCAGGCGCCGGCCCTCGTGGCCGAGACCGACGCCGCCATCGCGCGCGGCACCCGGTCGGCCCGCGCCGCCCTCCACAAGGACAGCCATTCCGACGTCTCGCTCTTCAAGCGCTTCAGCCCCGGCTTCGACGAGCTGTACATGCGCCACTACGTCCGCTACGGCCCCGACTATGGCTGCCACGCGCACGGCGGCAGTGGCTTCATGGCCGACTGGGGCAAGGGGGCGTTCCGTGGCGCAGGCAAGCCCCCCGACGGCGATAAGTTCTACTGGGCCACCCTCGAGCCCATCGGCAGGCCCGACCGCGGGTGGGGGCCGCCCGGCGCCCTCATCTTCTACGCCTACTGGTGGAAGATGAAGCCCGACGGTCGGGGGAACCATTGGGGCAACTGGTTCCAGCCGCAGCCCGACTACATCCCGCCCCTCCAGACCTGGATCTGCGTCGAGTGGCGCGTCAAGGCCAACACCCCAGGCCAGGAGAACGGCGAGCTCGACTGCTGGATCAATGGCAAGAAGTCCGGCGAGTTCCGCGACATCAACTGGCGTTCCGCCGACACCCTGCGCATCAACCGCGTGCAGCTCACGCTCTACCTGGAGCCCGACGGCTACGCGCGCTCGGGCGGCGGCACCACGCGCACCGTCTGGTACGA
Source organism: Planctomycetota bacterium (assembly GCA_016872875.1). Next base: position 5,618 of record VGYW01000111.1, read on the forward strand.
CGATGTGGTCGTCGCCACGAAGTACATCGGGCCAAGAACCCCCTGACGGCTCGCCTGAAGAGGCCCGCGGCCGCCTCCGGTGCCCCGCGTGTTCCCGCCGGGTCGAAGCGGCGCGGCCTGGTGTGTTACTGCGCCTTCGGCGCACCCCGCCAGATTGATGCGAGTTCGTGGATGGTCAGCGACACGACCTTGAGGGTACCCCTGGTGCACTTGAGGGCGAGGGGGGCGTCGGAGGGGAGGAAGCAGGCGGAGAGGGATGCCTCGCCGTCGTTGCCGAATGCCTCGATGGAGGTGCGGTCAACGAGGAGCTCGAGCCTCAATCGCTTCGGGTCGGGCGCCATGGGCGCGGTGAAGCCCTGAATCGAGAGCTTGTCGCTCGTGAAGGCGAGGGTCTCGCCGCGGATGCGGAAGGCGGCTTCTGCACCAGCCTCCATTTCCAACTCAGCAAGGATGTGGAACAGGTCGCCCTTCGCGGCGAGCTTCAGCTCCTCGCCCGCGGCAAGGGTCCGGGTCTTCTCCTCGGCCTTGCTCTTGTGGAGGGTTGCGATCTCGGCGATGGGCTTGCGGAAGAGGCGCGCCGTGCCCCCGACGGTTCGGAGGGTGAGCTCGCAGGGGAAGGTGTGTTGCTGGTTGAAGGGCATGTTGGGGTACTTGCCGCCGCGCATCCAGGCGATCTGGATGCGCCGCCCGTCCTTCTCGGGGATGTGGTTCCAGGTCTGCGTGGCGTAGAAGTGCGGGCCGCTGGTGCGCCGCGGCTCGGCGTCGGGCTTGAAGGTCATCCCGTCGAAGTCGCCGACCGTATAGCTGCCGTCGCCGCCAATGACGACCCACTTGGTGCGGCTGCGATCTCCGTCCACGGGCAGCGGGAACATGTCGGGGCACTCGAAGAAGCCTTTCAACGTGCTCAGCTTCCGCCAACTCGTCAGGTTCGTGGAGTCGAAGAGGACATAGGTGTTGCCCGGGCCGGACAGGATCATGACCCACTTCTTTCCCGCCTCGTACCAGAACACCCTCGGGTCGCGCTCGGGGTGGGCGAGCACGGGGTTCTTGTCCCACTTCGTCCACGTCCGCCCTCGGTCGTTGCTGTAGGAGATGCACTGGTTCAGGTTGTCGGTGCTGCTCCAGAAGGCGACGATGGCGGGCGTGTCTTTGCTCGTGGCGAGGCCCGAGGTGTTGTTCGCATCCACCACCGCGCTGCCCGATTGCGTGCCCCCGAACTTGCCGCCCTTGCCGAATGCGGGCTGGACCTCCTCCCAGTGAATCAGGTCCTTGCTGATCGCGTGGAGCCAGCAGCTCCACCAGCGCTGGGCGAACAGGTGGTATTCGCCGTCCAGGTAGAAGAGGCCGTTGACGTCGTTGATCCAGCCCTCCTCGTGCGGGCCGGGGTTGAGCCTGTGGCGCGTCCACTGCCTGGCCGTGAAGTGGAACTGCGGGCGCAGCCGCTCGTGGTACAGCGTCGTGAGATCAACGGGCACAACGGTCTCGGCGATCATGTAGCTCGACGGTCCCGGCAGATGCAGTTTGCCTTCAGAGATGGTCGCGCCGTCCACCAACTGTCCGGCGGGGAAGCGGCCCATCGCGTCCTCAGCCTTCCCCGACTGGAACGTCCACCAGGCGAAGGGCTTGGGCTCGGATGGCTCATTCGGCTTCAGCGCGGCTATTGTCTTGGCGTCGAGGGCCGTGTCGTAGATGCGCGCGTCCTCTATCGTGCCCGTGAAGAAGCAGTTGGGCCGTCCCGCATCCACGTGGCGGAGGCCCATCAGCACGGTGCTCGACTGGTCGAAGGCAATGGGGTCGGACGCCATGGTGTAGCTCGCGTATGGCTGGCCGTTCCTGTAGAGTGCCACCTCGCGGCCTCGACAGACCAGCGCGATCTGGACCACGGTGGTGGGGCCGGCGGTCTCGGCGGGCCAGGCGTCCTGCTGCCGGTGGCAGCGGCGCCCGTAGTCGCTCCCCAGCATCCACTTGGCGGGCTGGTATTCGCCGAAGACCAGCGCGTCGAACACCCCGCCGGGGTTCTCCAGCGTGAGCACGCTGCCGCCCCTCTGGGTGAGATTGGCAGGAGAGACCCAGGCGACGAGCGTCTTGTCCTTCAATGTGGCCCCCTTTGCCCGCGCTTTGGCGTCGGGCTGAATCTGCGCGGCGAACGCCGGTCTGCACGCGGCAACGACCCAGAGAGTGATGCCGAGCCACGGCCCCATCGCCCGCCCCGCCGCCGATGCCGAAACGCTCATGGTGAAACCGCGCCTCCTGTGTCATTAGCAAGCGCAGGGCGGATCATAGGCTTCCCCATTGCGCAAGTCAAGCCCTACGGAACCTTGGAGAGCATGGGTCGCGCTTGCGCTGTGCAAGGCATGGCGTATAATAGCAAGCGCGTTGTGGGCGAGAGAAGCTATTCGGACTCGAGAAGAAGAGGCCCTGGGTATGAAGCTGGCCAGACTGAGTTATGCGGAATTCGCCGGCACTGCGAACGAATGGCGGGTGGACAAGTGCCTGCTGGGGGACGTCAACCTGCTGGTCGGCATGAACGCGAGTGGCAAGTCGAGGACGCTGAACGTTATCAAGGCGCTGGCCGACCTGGTTTGCGGTGACGACAAACTGCACTTCCTCTCTGGCGATTATGAAGCGCTGTTCGACGATGGCGGCCGGACGGTCCAGTACTCGCTGAAGTACGACGACCTCCAGGTGGTGCGTGAGGTCCTGAAGGTGGACGGAGCGGATCGGATAACCCGCGGCCCCAGCGGCGAGGGCAGGATTCACGCAGAGCGAGTAGGCGAGCCGATCGACTTCAGGGTCCCACTCGAAGCTCTGGCGTGCGTTTCGAAACGCGATGCCCTCCAGCACCCCTTTCTCGAGCCATTGTACCAGTGGGGCAAGTGTATGCGGCACTACCCCTTTGGGTCGCCGCTGGGCAAGGATTCCTTCATCATTCCGGCGCCGGGCCGTCTCACCACTGAACTGAATCTGAAGGACCCGAACTGCGTTGTGGCCCTCTTCAGGAAAGCTAGTACGGAGTTGGGCGATGGGTTTGTGGAGGCCGTGCGCGCAGACATGCGCGCGATTCGCTATGAACTAGACGCCATCCAAGTGGCAGCGCCGCTGAGCCTCAACCTACCGGGCAACATCCAGGGTGAGCCTAAGTGTCTGATTGTGAAGGAGCACGATCTCTCCGGCGGCACGGATCAGTATGCGATGTCCCAAGGCATGTTCCGAACGTTCGCGCTCCTCATACACATGAATTACGCACAGTTGAAGAACCTGCCCAGTCTCGTGCTCGTTGACGATGTCGGGGAGGGCCTCGACTTCGAGCGCTCCACGGCGCTGATCAAACTTGTGGTGAACAAGGCTCAACGGACGGGTGTTCAGCTCGTCATGGCGACCAACGACCGGTTCGTGATGAATGCCGTGGACCTGAGGTACTGGACGGTGGTTCAGCGCGTTCCGGGAGGGTGCCGCCTCTACAACTACGAGAACGCCCGGCCGGTTTTCGAGAAGTTCCAGCTCACCGGCCTGTCCAACTTCGATCTCCTCGCCAGCGGCTACCTGGACAGCATGGTTCATGCCGAATGAAGAAGATCGCCGTCTTCGTTGAAGGGCAGTCCGAACAGATCTTCGTGCGGTCGTTGCTCCAGTGCGCTCTTGGGCATCAGCCTATCAGTTTTCAGTGCATTCAACTGGCCGGAGATCACGACAGGCAAGTGCCGTACTCGTTCCTCAACCCGGCAGCTGTCGCGTACTTCCTCATTGTCAACGTGGGCAGCGATGAGAGGGTTCTCTCGGCTGTCAAGGAGCGCGAACGCGCGCTCTTTGCCCAGGGCTACACTGGGATCATTGCGCTTCGTGACATGTACTCGCAAGCCTACGACAATCGCGCGGGCGGCCAGATTAAGGATGAGGTGACTGATGCCTTTCTCCATGCAGCGTTGGCGGCGGTTGCCACGATGAGCCGGGCGGGGGACATCAGCTTGCACTTCGCGATCATGGAGTTCGAGGCCTGGCTGCTGGCAATGGGGAACCTCCTCTGCCGTGCTTTCCCTGCCCTGACCCCGGAGGTGGTGCAGGCGGAACTGGGTTGCCGCCTATCGGACATCGATCGCCAAACGCACTTCTACAGGCCATCCCGCCATCTCGACAGAATGCTCCGGAGCGTGGGGGCGGAGCACGACAAGTCCCGCAAGGAGTTGGAACGCATCTGTGCCGCCCTGACACCCGACGACATTCCCAGCGCGACGGGGCATGGCAGATGCCGGAACCTCCGCATTTTCTACGAAACCGTCCAACGGTGTCCGGAGTAGTCCTGTAGGCTTGGGCGGGCGGGAGGCTTGCGGTAGCTACGGGCGGGCGGCTGGGGTGAGATAGCCCCACTGCCGCAGGATGCGCTTGAGCTGGTCGGCCGCGGTCTCGCGGGGCGCGGTGAAGGCCAGGCGGAAGCCGACGTCGCTGAAGCTGTCCCGGCCCTCCTTCGCCTTGTCGAAGGGGAGGGGCCAGGGCTTGTCAAAGGGCCTGGCCTTGCCGTCCCAGAGCTCGGGGGGCGAGAGTGCGGAGCCGCCGATGACGGCCAGGGCAGCGGCGTGCTTGAGGGCGAAGTCGCGGAAGGCTTCCGCCTTGGGCTTCTCGGCGGCCTTGAGGAGGGCTTCCTCGAAGGCGGCAGCCGTGGGCTGATCGAGGACCATCTCGGCCACGTTGCCCACGAGGTGCTGAAGCTCGGGGCCGGCGCCCACGGGGGCGAACCAGAGGGTCTTGTCGTCCGCGTCCGTGGCGGGGATGGCCCTGTCCTTCTGCGGAAGCTGGCCGGCAACGGGGGGCATGAAGGCGTCGGCATCCGGCCAGGCGACCCCCGCGCGCCCCTCCCGGTGCTTCTTGACCATGAACTGCTGCTGCCTGTTCCAGGCGGCATCGCGGAGGTTGTGCGGGCGGTCCATCTTGCCCTTCACGTGAGCATCGAAGGCGGCTTGCCACTCGGCGGCGGTGGGGAGGCGGCAGCCGAGGAGCCAAGCAGCCTCCAGGGCGAGGGGGGCCGAGACGTATTGGGCGGGGGTCTGGTTGCTCGGCGGCGGGTGCTCGGCGTCTTTCGGATAGGCCTCGAACGCTCCGCCCTCAGCGGCCAGCCAGTTCGCCGCCAGGGTCAACTGGCCTGCCGGGCGCCGGCGCCAGTCCCAGGCACGCGGGCCTTGCCGCGCGTCCTCGGCAGCGGAGCCGACCAGTAGTTCGAGGTCGGGCCAGCGGTCGCCAGCGGCCATGGCGTCGAGGAGGAGGCGGACGGGTGTTTCGGTGGTGCAGAGGTAGCCGGGCTTGCCGGCCTTGTCTTTCGGCTCGACGCGGATGAAGGTGAGGGTGTGTCTGGTCCCTTCCTTCAGTTCGCCCTCGTAGGAAATCGTCTTGCCTTCCGGGCCGGGCTGGAGGGGCTTCCACTTGGAACCGAGCGGGGCCTTCTCGCTACAGGGGCCTGCCTTGTCGAGGCCGGCCTTCGGGTCGTCGGGCATCTGCTGCTTGACGAACTCCTGGAGCTCGCCGAGCAGCTTCTTGGCCTGGGCGGACGCAGCGGCGTCCGCGGCTTCCTTGATGAAGGCGGCCACTGCGGCGTCAATCTGGGCCTTCGGGGTCTCCCTGCCCAGCCCTTCGGCGTTCAGGCGGAAGTAGTAGAGCTTGAGGCGGAACCTGGCGTCGGGGCCGAGCTTCTCGGCAATCTCCTTGATGCCGCCGAACTTGTCCGCCTGCTCGATCACCTTCTGCACATCGGGGCTGTCGAGCTTCTTGGGGTCGCTTGCGGCGGCGACGGCGCTGAAGCAGGCCTCCCAACGCCTGACGGCCTCGTCGGCGAGCTCCTTCGCCACCGTCCGCAAAGCATGGGCGCTGGTGGCCTTGAGCTTCTCGACGGTCGCGCGCAGCGCGACCTCTTGCTTGAGCTCCTCGAGGGTGCCGGGCCAGTCCCTCTCTTTCCCGAGCTTTCGCCAGATGATGAGGGGGGCTTGGGGCGGGCCGTCCTTCCCGATGGCCTGGGCGCGCTCGATGAGCGTCTTGCGGTCGAGGCCCTCGAGGGCGAGGAGCTTCTCGATCTGCTGGAAGGGGGAGAGGCCCTTGGGCACCTCGCGCTTCTTCCAGGCATCGTAGAGCTGGCGCGGGGTGCGCGGGGCGGCGTCGGGCTTGTCGTCGGGCGTGTAGCCGGCGTCGAGCATCGCCTGGAGGTCGCGGCAGGCGAGGAGGAAGTCGGCTGCCTCCTTGCGCGCCGTGGCGTAGCCGTCCACCGCGTTGGCCCAGGGCGCGCTCTTCTTGAGTTGGGCGGGGCCGACGGCTGGGAGGCCGCGCTCGGTCCACTTGGCGGCTTTGAGGACGCCCTGGAGGGTCCGCTCGCGGAGCGGCGGCAACTCGTCCGCGACGGCCCTGGCGAGGGGCGTGTCAGGGAGCGCCTTAGCGGCATCAGGGAGGCCGGCGGGGAGTTGCTCGGGGTCGTCGAGGGCCTTGAGGAAGGCGAGGAGGGCATCCACGTCGCGGCGCAACTGGCCGTACCTCGCGCTGTCCTTCGCAAGCTCCTTGAGGGTGCCTTCGGGCGGGACGACGGCTTTGCGGCGCTCGGCCCACTCCTTGTTGAGCGCGTCGGAGGAGGTCGGCTTGACGGTGCCGATGCGGACGAGCCATTTCTCGACGGGCTCCCAGTATTCGGCGAGCTTGGCGTTGAGGCGGTCGAGCTCGCGGCCGATCTCGCCGGCGGCCTTGGCGATGCGCGCCTCGTTCTTCCTGACCCAGGGGAGCGGCGTGATCTGGCCGGCCAGCTTCTCCTGCTGGTCGCAGACGGTCTGGCCCTCCGCCGCAACCTTCTTCTTCTCGACGTCGGGCTCGCGCGAGAGCTCCTGGATGACGGCGCGGCAGGCGGCGATGGCGCCCTTCCAGGCGTCCGGCGGGCGTGGGTCCGGCTTCTCGGGCTTGTAGTAGTCGGCAACGTCCTTCAGCCAGAGTTCGAGGGTGTCGTCGGTGAACTGCTTCTGTTCGCGGAAGGCGCGATGGACCTGGCTGTCCGCGGCAAACGCCTGGGCGTCAATCTTGCCCCTCCAGTCGGCACCGAGAACGTCAACGACGGGTTTGGCTTTGGCCTTGATGTCCTCGAGGCGGCCTGGGACGGCCTCGAGGTTCGCCCCGGCGACCGTGGCCTCAATGTGGTTTGGGAATGCGGCGAGCACCGCGTCCTTCGATTCCTCCATCTTCTTCGCGAGCTGCTGGAGGCTCTCCCAGGCATCGGCGGTCCTGCTGGCCAGGGTCGTGGCGTTGCCGAGCCCCTTGGCGAGAGCTGCCGTGGTGCCGGCAGCACGAACGGCCTCCTGGCGGGACTTCTCAAGGCGCTGGGCGAACTGGCCGCCGACTGCGTTGAGGCGAGCGGTCTGCTTCTGGAGCTCGGCGTGGAGGCCGGCGAGCTTCGTGGCGTCGTCCCGGCCGCTCTTGAGCAGTTCGGCGAAGGCATCCAGCTTCTTGGCCTCGAGGAGTGGTCGCCGAACGAGGTCCCACACCCGCTTGGCGAGGCCGGGGTCGCTGGCCTTGAGCTTGTCGCAGGAGCCTCGCAGGCCCCTGAGGGCGTCGCCGGCTTCCTTGACGGCAGGCTCGAGCGGAGCGAGTCTGTTCAGAAGGGCGTCGAAGCTCGCCAACTGGCCGGCCGAGGCGCGGACGGCCCCGACGAATGCGGCGGCCAGGTTGGGGTCCTGGCCGTCAGTCGGGCCGACCAAGGCGGCCTTGAGCTTGCTGAGCGCGTCGGCCTGGGCCGCAACGGCCTTGGCCTTGCCCGCGACGGCGTTCACGCGCGCCTCAAGCTCCTCCAGCGTCTGCGCGTCCGCGGTCTCCGCCCTGAGGAGGCCATCCATCACCTTGCGGGGGTCATCGTGGAGAATCTGGAGGGGGGCAGCGTACTCGCCCAGGAGCTTCTTGGTTACGACGGCCTCGATTCTCCGGGCCGGCAAGCTGACTTTGAGGGCCTCATCAATGGCCCCGGCGAGGTTCTTGTCCGCCTTGAGCGACGCAACCGCGCTCTTCATCGCCTCGGCCTGCTTCGCCCAACCCCTTGCCTCGAAGACCTTGGCCAGGGGGGTGAGGCTCAACTCATCATAGGTGGGCCACCCCCTAACGCTCTTCTCGACCCCCTTGACCACGTCGAGCGCGCGCCGGATTTGCGCGACCTTCTCCGCGGACTTGATGCTGCTGGGTGGGTTGTTGCCCAGGTCCACGTAGTCGCCAGCCGTCACTCCGGCAATGTCGCGGGGGTCCACCGATCCACCCTTGGCCCTGTCCACGTTCTTCACGATCAGGGCATCAAGGCCGGGGTCGTCACGCCACGCATTGAGCCGCTCGGTGGTGAGGTTCATGTGGAAGGCGCGGATCCACTCCTTGTAGGCCTGGCAGAGCGCCTGCCAGTCTCTCTGGTGCTCTGGGAGCCAGGCAAACGGCCCTGTCTCCACGGGCTTCTTCGGCTCGCGCGGCTTCGTGGGGAGGGACAGCGCGATGAACAGCAAGGCGAGGACAGCAAGGACGACGATGATGAGGCACAGGGGCCAAAGCCTGACGAGGAGGCTCGGCTTGGCCGAGGGCTCCGCGCCGCGTGCCCAGGCCGGCGGGGCCTCGAAGCCGCCGGGCGGCGGCGGCGTGTCCCACACCGTCTCCATCTCGCGGAACGCCCGGTGGACGGGGCGAGGCGCCGGGGGGGCTGGCGGCTCGGGTTGAGGGCTCTCCATAGGGACGCGGACCGGAGGTTCCCAGCCGCGGGCAGGAGGCGCGGGCTCAGCAACCGGCTGCGGCGGCGCCATCTGTCCGGCGGGGGGCAGCTCAGGCTCCGGGGCCGCGGCCGGCGGAGGCTGGAGGTGCTCGGCAACCGGGGCGGGAGCAGCGGCGGCCTCGAAGTCCGTGGCGGCCACAGGCTCCGTCGGCCGTGGCGGGACGGCTTCTTCGGGGACGGCGGGCTGCGGCTGCTCCGCGGCGCGAGGCGGCAGGGCCTCCTCGCTCGGGGGAACCACCAGGCCCTCGGCCACGGGAGGCGCCTGGGGTTCGGCCCAGGGGGCAGCAGGCGGCCCGGGCTCGGCAGCGGGCACGGGCGCCGGCGGCGCCGCAGGGAACCTGATGATGAAGCTTGGCAGCGAAGCGGCCTCGCGCCGCGAGTCCTCAATCGCCCGCTCGAACTTGGCAACCGTGCGCTCGTCGAGCGAGTAGGGGATGTCGGTCGCCAGCGGGATCGCGCTCAGCGATGCCTTGACGCAGAAGAACTGCTGAGGCCCTGGTTCGCCGACGACGATGTCCATCCAGGGCAGCTCCACTGGGGCGATGAAGAGCATGGGTGCGGCGGGGTCGAGCCTGCCGAGGAGGAAGCCGAGCCAGAGGACGCCTGCCCCGAGGAGGTCGCCGGCGCACAGGGGGACGCGCATGTGGCTGGCGCGCAGGAGCGCGGTGCTGGAGGCGCTCGACTCGCCGCCGCTCGCCCGGTAGGCGGGCATCTCGCGCTCGATGACGTAGAGGATGCGGTGGATGCCCTGCCTGCTGGGGCCCGTCTCGGGCCGGTCGGCGAGATAGGCCAGAGCGCCCGGCAGAGGGGGGAGGGCCTCGGCGGCGGGCTCGGCCTCGGCAACGGCCTGGCGGAGGAGCTGGCGGGTGTCGCTGACGAGGGTGCGGACGGCTGCGGCGGAGGTGGTCTTGACGCAGCGCGCCTCGACGGTTTCGAGGAGGGGCAGTGCGTGGCGCAGCGCCCATTCGAGCGAGACGCCGGCGAGCTGGGCGCAGACGACCATGGGGTAGCGGGTGCGCCCCTTGCCGTCGCGCGAGGACCACATGCGGCCGACCACGAGGTCGCGGCTCGTGAGCCAGAGGAAGTTGTGGTGGAAGCCCGCGAGGCGCTCCTCGCCGCCAAGCTTGTCCCAGGAGCCGGAATCTATGTTGCCGGCGATCCCCTGGGTGTAGAGGATGCGCTTGACGGCCACGAGGCGATGGGTCTCGAGCCCGAGGTCCTCGATGTGGTCATCCCAGCCGGGGTGCTTGCCGAAGGCGGCCACGTGGGCCTCGACTGCGGCGGAGGCGCCCTTCTTCGGGATGAACTTCCTCAGTAGCGAGGCCATGGCATGCTCATTTCGGATTTCGGATTTCGGATTCCAATGCGCAATCCGCAATCCGAAATCCGCAATCGGCAATCAGCGGGGCTGGCTCGTCGGCCAGTCCTCGATGCGGGGCAGGCCCTTTTCGAACTCGAGGCGCAGCCGCAGGGGGCGGGTCTGCCGCTGGTCATCCTCGATGTTCAACATGACGTTGCGCTTCGCCGGCTCGAAGATTTCCTTCTTCTCGATCGGCTTCTCGGCGTCCCAGGCGTGCTTGAACTGTTCCTTGGCGAAGAGGGGGTCGGTCAACCCTCCGGGATGGAGGAGGCGGACCATGGCCCAGAGGTTCTTCACGTCTATGCCCCGGTTCGGCTCGGGGTCCACCGGGTTGCGGTAGAGGCGGATTTCGAGCTTCTCGCCAGGGTACCAGACGTCGCAGAGCTTGTAGTCGGCGGCGGGAAGGGTGTTGCCCTTCCCGATCTCCTTGTCGCCCTGCTTGACGCGGATATGGACCCACCTGTGCGCGGCGGTGGGGCTAGGCTGGACTGCCGGGACCCATAGCTCGCACTTGAGCGCCCGGTCCCCGGTGGGGAGCCCGTCGAGGACGCCTTTGACCTTCTGCACCCAGTCCCAGTCGGGCGGCGGGATGCGGAGCTTTCGGATTTCGTCAATCATCTTGCGGACGGCCTCGCGGAAGCGCTTGAGGGGGTCGGCCGCGGGGCCTACGGCGGGGGCAGGGGTCTCCTTCCACTGGAGGACGAGTGTCTCGACGATCTTGCGCGCCTCGCCGACTTCGGGGGCGGTGAGGTGCTCGTCCTTGGGCGCCGGCCGGTCGAGCGGGAAGCGGCTGTAGCGCGCCCGGAGGTCCTTCACGAGGGTCCTGCCGTACTCGGAGGCCTCGTCGGCGAGGAGGCGGAGGAACTCGAGGGTGAGGCTGGTCCAATACTTGTCGGCGAGCTCCTCTGGGGCCTTGGCCTCGAAGGGGATGTAGTTCTCGAAGATCTCGTCGTCGGAGAGGGGGGCGAGGAAGATGCGAGCCTTGAAGGGGTCGTCGCCGAGCTTGGTCCAGTTGCCGCGCACGGTGCGGCAGCGCCCCATGTAGATGTCGTTCTTGAGCTTTCGGAGCTGGTTGTTGATGGTCTCGCGAGCGGAGGCGACCGTGGCGCGGCTTTCGGCGGCGAGGGAGAGCTCGATCTCGGAGTGGAGGGCGGCGAGCATGGCGCCGCCGACCTCGCCGAGGTCGAGAAAGACCTGGAAGATGTCGGAGCGCTCGACCTCCTGGCGGAAGGCGGCCCACTTCTCGCCATGGCTGTCGAGGTCGCGCGGAACCGTCTGGGTCCAGTAGCCGAGGTAAGGCCCGGTGATGTACTTGCCGACGACGCCCTGCCAGAGGACGCGCATCATCTCGAGCCGCTCGCGGTTGAGGATGTTGCGCTTGGGGTCGGCGAGGACCTCGCCCGCCTCGCGGCAGACGCCGATGACCTTGCGGACGGCGTCGGGGTGGTACTTCGCCTCGAAGGCGCCGCCCTTGAAGCCCGTGGCGGCGATCTTGGGCCTGGGCATGGCGCCCAGGCCCGCTGATGCCTTCTCGACCTCGGCGGCGACCTTCTCCGGGGTGTCCGGCGCGCCCTTGAGGGCGTCGAAGAGGATCGTGTAGATGCGCTGCGGCATGGCCAGCTTGTCGGCGGCGAAGACCGAGACCTCGGAGGCGTCCTTGAACCGGAAGGCCTCGGGCTTGATGTCGCGCAGCTCGGCCACCTGGGCGCAGGCGCCCTTGACGGCGGCCTCGACGGCCTCGATGCCCTTGCGGAGCGAGGCAATCTCGGCGGCGGCGTCGCGCTTCCCGCGCTCGGCGTTGCCCAGAAGGTACATGACGTGGCGTATCGCGTAGAGCGGCAGCTTGGTGGAAGCGCCGCCCTTCACGAGCCCGTCCTTCACCAGGCGGTCGAACACCGCTTTGCCGAGGTCAATCGGGGTGAGGAACTCGTCGTCCACGCGCCGCACGTCCTTCTCGACGGCGGCGGGGACGATCTTCTTGAGCTCCTCGAGGGCGTTGTCGAGGCGTTTGTTGATGGTGGCGGCGAGCGCTCGCCACTTCTCGACGACCTCGCCGCGCTCCTCCGGTTGCTCCTTTGTGGGCGGGGCCTCGGCGCCCCGCGTCTTCCCCGGCTCCCCCTCGCGGGGGACAGAGCCCCCGCCCACAGGCGGCTTGATGGCAGCCTGCTCGCGGAACCGCTCGAAGGCCTCCGCAACCTCCTTGAAGATCGTGTTGACGTTGCTCTGGAAGATGGGGAAGATGAGGTCCTTGGTGAGGGCGGCGAGCTGGCTCTCGGCCTTGGCCTTCACCTGCTCGAGGGCCGCCAGGCGGTTCTCCCAGGCGGCCAGGGCCTCCTTGATCACCTCCTCCTTCTTGGTGGAGCGCTCGAGGGGGAGGGCGAAGTCGTCGTCGGTGTCGATGAGGCGCTTCTCGGTGTCGTTATAGCCGCTGAGGATCAGCTTTGTGAGGTCCTTGATGCTATCGAGTCGCTTGGCGGCGTTTCGGCCCAGCTCGGCGCGGTGGCGGATGTAGCGCTGGACGCCGTCGTCAATGGCCCGATAGGCGAGCTGGGTGCCCGCGGCTGCGGCCTCGCGCGGGGTGGTCTGGCCGCTCTCCTGGCGCTCCTTGTCGTACATCCAGCGCAGGGCGTCGGCGAGGCCGTCGCGGTCCTTGGTGTAGAGCTCGTAGTTTTCGAGGTAGCGCGTCTGCCGGTCGTCGCCCTCCTTCTCGGCCCTGCGGTGGAGGGCGCACTTGATGAGGGGGTCGAGGTCGGGCAGTTCGCCTGCGGGGGCTTCGATGCGGATGAGGCCGGCGAGAGCTGGGGTGAACTCGTCGGGCCAGCCGGCGGCGAGGAGCTCGTCGCGCGCGCGGCGGTCGTCGGGCAACAGCATCTTCTGGCGGACGGCGTCGGCGAGGGGGCGGAGGACGCCGCGCTCGAAGAGGAGCTGTTGGGCCAGGCCCCGGTCCTTCGTGAGGTCCTTGCCCAGCCTGGCGAGGAAGAAGACCCAGGGGACCCTGATGGGCCGCCCGGCGAGCTCGGCGAGCTTGCCGTGGAACTCGGCCACGCGGATGGCGTCGCCGCCCACCTTGACCTGCGTGTGGCCGCCGTAGATGTACTCGGTGATGCCGAGGGAGTCGATGGAGACGATGGGCTGCCAGTATTCCACCCCCTGGCTGCCGTCGTCGCTGCGCCAGCCTTTGGGGTCGGCGGCGGCGACCCAGTAGTCGCGGTGGACGCCGATGCTCTCGCGGAGGGCCTTGGCGCCGAACCAGGTGAGGCCGGCGAGGATGAGGACGCTGAGGAAGCCGGCGACGAGGACGATGGCCTGGCGGCGGCGGGCCTGGCGGCCGGCGTTGACGGCCCGGGTGACGAGGCCCTTCTCCTTGAAGATTTTCTCGATGAAGAGGTCTTTGAGGAAGTACGACTTCTCGCGCTCCCACTCGCGGCCCTCCTGGATGGACTGGACTGGGACGCCGAGTGCCTCGGCGAGCTCTTCGTCGAGCGCGGCGCCCTCGCGCATCGAGGAGGTGAAGTAGATGCCGCGCAGGAAGAGCGGCTTGCCCGTCCACTCGCCCCCCGCGAAGACGTGGTCGAGGTAGAACCGCAGGCGCGGGGCGATGCGCGCGAGGCTCTGGGGGAGCGCGTAGAGAGCGTCCACCTGGTCCACACGGTGCCCGTTGGGGTCCTCGGTGTGGACGGGGTCGATCATGAGGCCGAGGCGTCGGCGGCGGAGGCGGTCGCAGACGACCTCGAGGTGCTCGCTGACCTGCTCGGGCCGGAAGTGGTCGTCGAGGGGCGCGGGGCTCGACCAGCCGAGGATTTGCTGCTGGAGGTCGGGGTCGCTCACGTTGTCGAAGAACTCGCGGAAGCCGTTGATGAGGTCGCACTTCGTGATCATCACGAAGACGGGGAAGCGGACTTCGAGGATGCGCTGGATGAGGTGGAGCTGCTCGGCGATCTTATTGGCCTTCGCCTTGATCTGGTCCGCGTTGTCGGTGATCAGCGTGTCGGCCGGGATGACGAGGACGAGGCCGTTGACGGGGCAGTTGTGGCGGTAGGTCCGCAGGAGGCGAAGGAACTC
>VGYW01000112.1 GCA_016872875.1 Planctomycetota bacterium
CCGAGGCAAAGCCGGCCTTCGTGATTGGTCTGGGCGACTTCGTGGATGGGACGAGCAAGGATGCCGAGACGGAGATGGGCCACCTGAAGAAGATCGAGGGCATCTTCCGCGGCTTCAGCGGCCCGCGATACCACGTGCTGGGGAACCACGACCTCGACGCCTTCTCGAAGGAGGAGTTCGTGAAGGCCACGGGCATGCCCGCCCCGCACTATGCCTTCGACGCGGCACCCTTCAGTTGCGTCGTGCTCGACGGCTGCTTCCGCAAGGACTTCGAGCCGTATCGGAAGGGGAACTTCGTTTGGACCGATAGCTGGATACCCGCCGCCCAGCTTCGGTGGCTGGAGGCCGAGTTGAAGAAGGCGGAGCGGAAGGCCATCGTCTTCGTCCACCAACCCCTCGATGGCGAGGGCGTCCACTGCGTGCGGAACGCGGCCGAGGTGCGGCGCGTGCTGGAGGATTCAGGCAAGGTGGTGGCGGCGTTCAGCGGGCATGACCACAAGGGGGGCTATCGCAAGATTCGCGGGATACACTACCTGACTATGTGCGGCATGGTCGAGGGCCGCGGCATCGAGAACAACGCCTACGCTCTGGTCACGGTCTCGCTCGCGGGCGGCCTGACGATCAAGGGCTTCGGCGCGCAGCCCAGTCGGACAGACGAGCCCTGACCGTCTCCAGAAACGACCTCGGAGGTCGTTCTTTCCCCAGCGCATGGAACGCGCCCACGCCTTGTCATGCTGAGCTTGTCGAAGCACCTTTCAGGGGAGCGGACTCCGGCGACAGAGCGCGCTCTCTCGTGTTAGCTCACTTCCTTGAAAGGTCCTTCGGCTCCGCTTCGCTGCGCTCAGAATGACAAGGCTCATCGCGCGACTCCGTGCTGATGTGGTGGGAAATGCGCGTCAGGGGGCTGTCAATCTGTGGATGACCTCAATGGTCCCAACGATGTTGTCGTTCAGTTCGTCAAGGTCATCTGCGGGAATCCAATACTCTGTGTGTTGGGCTGCGCCGACCCTGTGAGGCTCGTATCGGTCCATGAAGGACTTGCGTACGCGGAAGCGCGTGACGTAGCCGGCGTGGCCGCTGGCTGCATCCCGGGTGTTCCACGTCCGGGCGATCTCGAGGGCATACTGCTCGCTTGTTACCGGGTAGAAGAAGGGCTGCCCTGGCAAGCGCGGAGGCCACCGTCGGTAGCCAGAGGCCCGCACGAGATCAAGCTCTGCTTGGCCCGTGGGGCGATAAAGCGTCCTAATGTCCTCGGTCAATGTCGCGCATCCCAAAGAGCGGGGCGGCATTGGAGGAGCCGAAGGCTGTGACGGCTACTCCTCCCGCCACGGTTCTGTGTGTGCGCCAAGCCATGCCGCAATGCCCTCAATGTCCGCCTCGCCCCGTGCGATGGCCCAGAAGAAGGGCTCCACCTCCTCCGAGGGCCTTAGCCGGAACCCGTTTAGCCGCAGGCAAACATCGCCCGCGACCAGAGCCGTCCGCTTGTTGCCGTCGGCAAAGGGATGGAAGGAGGTGATTGCGTGGATCAGAGCGGCCACCTTGTCGAAAAGGGTGGGGAAGAGCTCGGCCCCTGCGAAAGAGACAAAGGGCCTGCCCAATGCTGATTCGAGCGCGCCGGGGTGGAGGACGCCGTGGCTTCCGCCTGTTTCCGCGATCACTTGCTCGTGAATCAGCACCAGCTCGTCGAGGTTGAGCCAGTTCACCGGGCGAGCCCCTCCAGGGTGCGGCGGTGGTCCGCAATCGAGCGCCTTGCCAGCTCCTCAATGCGCTGTAGACGCTTCCTGTCCAGAGGCGCCGCCAGAAGGAGGATGTCTCCCCCAGCTTCGACGACTTCGTATCTCTGGCCCTGCACCTCAGCCTCGAAGGCATCAGGCAATGTCAAGTGGCCGTTCTCGCGCTTCGCGATTCCTAGGTACTTCATGTGTTGCACACTCCCTTGGGCGTTTCGTGCCCGCCGGCCCCATCGGGCGTGCAGGGTCTACGCGATGCTCACGGCGCACACCTGGAAGCGGCCGTCCACGGTGTCGTTGTAGAGGAGCCAGCGGCCGTCGGCGGAGAAGGTGGCCTCGACGTGTTGGCCCCTGAACGGGACATAGGGGGTGTGGACGCTGGCCAGGGGCTTGAGGTCGAGCTTCGCGTCGTCCCACGAGAATGGTGCGGCGAAGACGAAGCTGTGGCCGTCGGTGCCCTCGCCGCACACCCACTGGCCGTCGGGCGACACCGAGATGTGGGTGTGGTAGTGATTGAGGGGGTCTGAGAGGAAGACCTCGTTGCCGGCGAGGTCGGCGATGCCGAGGCGGGTGGACACGGGCGCGTATTCGCACCAGGGGAGCTGGTAGAGGGTGGCGTCGTTCCGGCGGTCCTGGTAGGTGTAGCCGATGTGCTCGCCGTCGGGCCACCAGAACTCGTGGGTGACGACCTCGAAGGGCTCCTGGTGCCGGATGCGGCGGAGGTCCGAGCCGTCCACCCGCACCGTCCACATGCGCTGGCCGAGGCCCTCGAGCATGTCCTTGGCGAAGCGCAGGAGCTCGGGGTCGGCGGGAGAGGTGTCGAGGTGGAAGAAGCAGAACTCGATCGACTCGGCGAGGCGGGCAAGGCGGCCGGTGTCGAGGTCGTAGGCCCAGATGCGGCCGTGGCGCGGGCGCGCGAGGAACCGCCAGACCGCCGCGGCGTCGCGCGTCGTGGGGATGCGGTAGCTGGCCGCCTCCTCGATCCGCTGGGTGAGGATGACGGTTTGGCCGTCGCAGGTGACGTCGGAGAGGTGGCCCGGGGCCTCCTGGGGGACCTCGCCGACGAGCTCAGGAGCGCCGTTGGGGAGGTCCACCGCCCAGACCTCGCGGCCGGGCTCGGGGAGGAACCACATGCGCCCCGTGGCCTCGTTGAGCTTGAGGAACTCGCCGACGAGGAGCTTCCTGGGGAGCACCTCGCCCGTGGCGGGATTGATGAGGAGCACGTTCCCGCCGTCGTGTCGCCCCCAGGCGAGGACGAGGCCGCCTGGCACGTGGCGCGGGAGCCGGAAGTAGCCGAGCGTGGCCCCGTGGGGCAGATCGGTCAGTTGCCGCACGCGGCGGCCGGTGTGTTGGTCCGTCCATTCCTTCATGTCATCTCCTCGCCGGGACGAGCCCGGGCACATTGCTGAAGCGACCGCACCCTATTATACTGACGGCAAGTGCCGGTTACAATGTGACAACCGCTCAACGGGTGGCACCCTCAAGCGTCTTCGCTTGAGGGTGTCTTCGGCGGGGGGCCGCCCCCCGTTCGCACCCTCAACGGAAGCCGTTGAGGGTGCCACCCACCTGAGGACGAAGCTGGAGTCTGAAGAGTGAGTGCAGGACAGGATTCGGAGCGTGGTGGAGCGGGGCTTCACCGCGCGCTCGGCCTCGTGGCGCTCACGGCGTTCGGGGTGGGCGACATCCTGGGCGCGGGCGTCTACGGCCTGGTGGGCAGGATCGCGGGCGCGGCGGGCACAGCGGCCTGGGCATCGTGCGTGCTGGCGGGCCTGACGGCGGCGCTGACGGGGCTGACGTATGCGGAGCTTGCGTCGCGCCACCCGCGGGCCGGCGGCGCGGCGCACTTCTGCGAGGCGGCCTTCGGGCAGCCGCTCCTGACTTTCCTGGTCATCTTCTTCGTCGGCTCGTCCGGCCTCTTCTCGATGGCCACGGCGTCGCGGGTGTTCGCGGACTACGCCCTCGCGTCGGCGCCCGACGCCCCGGCGTGGCTGCGCGAGGGCGCCATGCCTGCGGCGCTCGTGGTGCTGCTCGCGCTCGTGGCCTCCGTGGGCATCAGGGTCTCGTCGGGCGCGAACGCGGTGTGCACCGTCATCGAGGTCGCTGGCCTCCTGGCCATCATAGTGGTCGGCATCCCATTCCTGGGGCGCGTGAGCTACCTGCGGTTTCCCGCGCCTCCGCCCGAAAGCTCGGCGGCGGTGGCCCACGGCCTGGCAGCCCTCACGGGCGCCTCCATCGCCTTCTTCGCGTTCATCGGGTTCGAAGACATGGTGAACATGGCGGAGGAGACCCACGACCCGGAGCGGACGGTGCCGCTGGGGATTTGCCTGGCGATCCTCATCACGACGCTCATCTACTGCGCCATCGCACTCGTATCGGTGTCGGTGGTGCCGCCCGAGGCGCTCTCGGGGAGCCGTTCGCCGCTGCTGGACGTTGTTCGCGGGGCGGCGCCGCGGTTCCCGCTGTGGGTCTACTCGGTCATCCCGGCGTTTGCGGTGTTCAACACGGCGCTGCTGAACCTGCTGATGGCGTCGCGGCTGCTCTACGGGATGGCCCGGCAGAAGAGCCGGCTGGTGCCCGCCGTGTTCGGCCACGTCGAACCGCGCAGGCAGGCGCCCGTCGTGGGAGTTGGCTTCTCAGCAGCCGCGGCCGCGGCACTGGCGGTTGGGCTCCGCGACGTGAAGACCCTGGCGTCGGGCACCTCGACCTTTCTCCTGGTGGTGTTCTGCCTCCTTCACGTTGGGCTGTTGTGCCTCAAGCGGCGTGGGGGGCCGTCGCCCGCCTTCCGCATCCCGTCCGCCGTGCCGGTGGGGGGAATCCTCACCACGCTCCTCCTGCTGCTGCGTCAGGACGGGGCGGCCCTACGCGCGGCCGGCATCCTCAGCGCCGTGGCTCTCCTCCTTTTCGCCGCCCACCGCATCGCGCGGGGAAAGGTCACGGTGGAGGGGGTGGACTGATTCCGGAGTTGATCAACTGCGGAACCAACCACGGTTGGGTGTGCCACCCACGATTCCCGCGCCCTCACCAGGTGAAGGTGGCTTTCAGTATCTCGCCCTTCGCCACGCGGGTGCGTCCGGGGAGGGTGAGGCGGACTGCGGCGCCGTCCTGAGCGAGGGCGGCGGGGACTTCCTTGGCGCCGATGGTGAGGGTGGCCTTGGGCTTTGCGCCCTCGGGGAGTTCGAAGCGGAGCTCTTTGAGGCTGAGGTGGCCGTAGCGGAGGTCGAGGGTGTCGGTCTGGGTTCGGGCCTCGCGCTTCTGGTCGAAGACGCCCCAGCCCTCGGCGGCGGTGAAGAAGCTGCGGTGGCGCTCGGGCTGGTAGCGGGGCCTGAGGCCGAGGGTGCCCGCCGGGCCGTCGTAGGTGTAGCCCTGGAGCGCGAGGAGGACCGACCAGCTCGACATGGCGCGGGCGTAGTTGGTGCCGCACTCGACTTCGTCGAAGGGGTTGCCGACGTTGCAGGCGGTGTTGGGGCGCGAGATGCCGTCGTAGCGGTCGCGGCAGCCGAGGACGACCATGAGGCCCTCCTTGAGGAGGCCCTGGTAGATGAGTGCGCCGGCGACCTCGTATTCGATGCCGGTCCAGATTTCGTCGGAGTAGAGGGTGACGGGGTCGGGGCGTCGGCCGTTAGGCCAGGTGCATATCAGGAGGCCCTTGTCGTCGTCGAGGGCGTAGACTCGCGGGACCTGTCTGTGGCCGTGGAAGTTGGTGCGCCAGTTGTGCTTGAAGGTGCTGCGGAGGGCGGCCTCCACGTGCTCCTTCGGGAGGATGTAGCCGAGGTCGAGGACGTCGGCCCACCACTGGCCCATGGTCTGGTCGGCGTGGCAGCCCCAGCCGAACTGCATGCCCTTGATCTTCTTTTCGTCGTAGGTCTGGATATAGTAGCCGAAGTTTGGGTTCCACATCAGCTCGTCGGCGTTCTTCATTCCGCGCTCGAAGATGGTGCGGCAGGTCTTGGCGAAGTCGGGGTCGCCGCAGACCTTGGCCATCTCCTCGGCTGCGCGGAGTGCGGCGAGGTAGAGCGAGCCGATGAAGGGGTTGGGGCCGTGGACCGAGCAGTCGTAGGTGTTCGGCTGGTCGCCGAGGATGATGCCGTCGGGCTCGGTGGCCTTGACGATTTCAGCTAGCAGTGCGCGGTTCTTGACGGGCACCCAGTCGTCGAGGTTGGCGTCGGGGCTGAGGCCCTGCTTGTCTTTGTTGATGAGGAACTGGGTGGCGAGCTTGATCTTGGGCCACCAGGTCTTGAGCCAGGCGTCGTCCGGGCTTTGGAGGTACTCGCGGTAGGCCTTGAGGATGGTTCCACACTGGCCGTCGGTGGCCTCTCCTGCGGCGGGGCCTTTGGGGGGGACGGCGATGCGGTGTCCGACGACGCCCGCGGGGCTCAGGCACGGGCCGAGGTCGAGCTGGCGCATGTTGCGTTCGAGGCTGGGGAAGAGCTTGGCCATGGTCTGGGCGTAGTTCCAGACGTGGGTGCAGTTCATCGGGCAGCAGGCGTTGCCCTCGTAGCAGAGCACCTCGTCGTTCTCGGTCCACATGCACGTCTGGCTGCGGATGATGTCGGCCTGGGAGGTTAGGGCGTCAATGACGTAGTATGGGAGCGTGGAGTCGTAGATGGCGTCGTGATAGGCCAGGGTGTCGGCGCGGCGCGCGATGCCCGCGGCGGCCTCGGCGGCCACGGCCTCGGCGTCCTTGAACCAGTTGGCGTACATGTTGCCGATGCGAACCCTGGGGTTGCCCTGGTAGTGGTGGTTGGGGAAGTGCCAGGCGAGGAAGAAGGAGGCGGAGGCTGACTTTCCTGGCTCGACGCGGAGCGGGACGGCGAGTGCGGCGTTCCAGGTGGAGCCGGGGCCGGACGGCTTGTCGTCCTCGCTGGGGGCGAGGCGGCCGTCGGCGATGAAGTCGGCCCAGAGCTTGCCCACGTCGCGCCACTGGGCAGTGGCGGTGGCGTCCGTGGCGGGCGTGGCGAGTGCCATCGTGCCCCAGTAGCGGTGGGCGGGGTCGAGTCCCGTGGCGGGCTTGAAGGTGGTGCCCGCGGCGTAGGCCACGAGGTTGAGGGCGAGAGTGGTCGCGGGGGTCCAGGAGAGGCCGCGGGGCAGGTCGGCCAGAAAGGTGAGGAGCTTGCCCTTGCCGCACTTGCCCTCGATGAGGAGCGGCTCGCCGTCGGGGTCCTTGAGGAGGATTCGTGCGCCATCTTTGAGCTTGAGGTTTCGCAGGCGGAGGGTTGGGCCGAGCTGGACGCCTGCCTCCGGGATGAGGAGCCAGGCGGGGTCGAGAGCGAGCATTTCGGCGGGGCGCTTGAGGGAGAAGGGCTTGCCCTCGGGGGCCAACCCGTCGCAGGTGAAGGGCAACAGGTCAGCCAGGCGCGGGCTGACGGCTTCGCCCGGGATGGCGAGCTGGCGGTCGCTGAAGAGGATATGGTCAATGTTGACGTGGCCCCAGCCGCCCGAGTGCTTGTCCACGATCTGGAGCTGGGCCTGCTTGCCGGCGAGGGGGCCGACGTCCCAGCAGGCCTGTTCGAGGAGCTCGATGTCCTTGCCGCAGGCGGTGCGGACCGCCTTGCCGTCTACCAGGAGGTTCATGCAGGTCTGGCCTTCGTGGGAGCCGCCGGCGATGAGGAAGTTGACGTAGCGGCGCTCGATGGTGAAGGGCTTGGAGGTGGCGGTGCCGTGGGGCGCGTCGCCGCCCAGGTAGGTGTTGACGAGGAACTTGCCGCGGAAGCCGCTGACGGCCTGTTGGTTGGCGAGGGTGCCCGTGGCGGGCTTGTCGCCGAACGCCTTGCCCTCGACCTTCCAGTTGCCGTAGGTGCCGCTCTCGAAGTCCTCGAAGAGGATGTCGGGCTGTGCCTCCGTGGGGGCAGGGCCGGCGGACGGCTCCTTGTGCCTGGGGGCGGTGGCGAGCATTGCGGCGAGGGAGCCCTGGCGGCCAGAGGCGAGGAGGGCGGCGCCCTCCTCAATGGCGGCGGCGATGGCCTCGACGTGGGCGTTTCGGAAGTCGCGCCCCTGGACCCGCTCGAACCAGAGGACGTCGTGGCGCCCGGCGAGGTTGGCGCCCCAACTGTGGGCGGGCTCGGTGACGGCGAGGTTGCGGCACGGGGCGTCGTCGCGGCCGAGGGCATTGGTGAAGAGGCGGATGGGCTTTGCCATTTCGGCCGGCTGGCCCGGCTCGGCGCCGAGGCTCAGGAGCGTGAGGCCGCCCACGCGCTTCAGCTCGTTGCGGTTGCGGACGAAGCCCGGGTGGCTCGTCCCCGGGTAGCCGCCGTGGCCGGGGTAGCCAACGGCGTTCTGAAGGGTGGCCAGGAACGCGACGTCGCAGGGCTTGTCCCCCGCGTTGCTCGCGGTGAAGGTGAAGATGGCGCAGGGGAGAGCGGAGTCCTTCGGATTGAGCGGCACCATCGGGTTGAATGCCTCCAGGCTCACCTGGACGGGCAGGCCCGGGTCGGCGTAGGTGAGCCGCGCGATGGGGTATTCGCCGACGAACGAGAGCCGCTCGACGCTGGGGAGGCTGAGGGCGCCCTTGGCCTGGAGGAGGCGCGCGGCCGCCTTCTCGCCCGCCGGCCTCGCCCAGACCGCGAAGAAGGTGTCGTTGACCTGTGCCCCCTTGTTGAAGTTGTTGAAGAGCTGCCACTGGATGAGCCGGCCCTCGCCGTTGATGGCCACGGACCCGGTGCCGATGCCGCCGAGTGGGAGGGCGACGTAGCCGAGGCGCTTGTCGGTGTACTCCCTGGGCCGTGCCCCGTCGTAGAGCTTCGCGGCCCACTTGTCGAGCTCCTCCTGTGGGATGGGCTTGTGGGGTTGAGGCGGCGGCGCCGCCCCGCGGGCGGTTACAGCGAGAAGGAGAACCGCAAGGGCCATCTGCCACGGCCAAAGGCGTTTGCACATCCGCGGTCACTCCGGGAAAGGGATGGAACGACGGTCCGCGGGCATAGCGCGATGGTATGAAAGCGGGGGAGGCATGTCAAGGAGCCCTCGTGGGGTGACTTTGGTGCCAGTTGTGGCGGGCGGCTCGGGAGCCCCGACAGGGGCAGGCTCCGGGCTGTTATAGTACGCTCCGTTCGGAGCTTCAGAGCCGAAGAACTATGCCACGACCGGGAATGTGCTGTCACGGGGTGCCCGGGGGCGTCTCGGCCTTGTCGGGGGGCGGGGCGGGGGTGTCCGGCGGCGGCGTCTTCGGGCGGAGCTCGGATTCGACCTTCGACCACAGCGCGTCAATGGCCACGCTGTTCCGGGAGTAGAAGCGGGTTTTGGCGTATTCGGTCCTCAGGCGCCGCAGGAAGCTCTGTGCTGAGAGCCAGTTCTGGTTCTGCACGGCGCGCTGGGCGTCGAGGAAGCGCTGCTCGGCCTCGAAGTCCTTAAGGTCCTCAGGCGTCAACCTGGCGTCGGGCACGGTGCCTGTGCCGGGGTGGTCGCCCGTCTTGGGGCCGTTTTCGCGCCCAGGCCTGACGGCGAGGATGATGAGGCCGACGACGATGGCGGCGCCCGCGATGCCGCCGAGGATGAGCAGGAGAGCCATCTTCCTCTGCTGCTTCTTGTGGGCGGCCATCCGCGCCTCGTAGGAGAGGTGGAAGTGCTCGCCCGCGTGCTGCCCCGCGCCGACGGCTGGGAGAGGCGGAAACGGGGTCGGCGGCGCAATCGCCGGGATGCCGCCCGGAGGCGTGGCGTAGGGCGCTGGGTAGGGCGTGTGGGCCGGCCACTGGGGCGGCGGAGCCACGCCGCTGATGGCCTGCTCGGCCTGCGCCGCGGCGTCGAGGAGCTCCGCGGCGCTCCGGAAGCGCTCGTCACGGCTCTTGCGGACCAGCCGGTCGATGATGTCGCAGACTGGGGCAGGGGCGTCCGGGGCCACCTCGCTGAGGGGCGGGACATCAGACTCTGTGTGCTTCATGACGAGTTCGGCCAGGGTGGGGGCCTCGAAGGGGGGGCGGCCGGAGATCAGGTGGTAGAAGGTCGCGCCGACCGAATAGAGGTCGCTCCGCTCGTCGGCCCGCTCGCCCATGGCGACCTCGGGGGGGAGGTAGAGCGCCGTGCCGATGATCTGCCCGGTGCGCGTGACGCCGGTGTCGGACCCCATGCGCTTGGCGAGACCGAAGTCGGCCACCTTGATCGCGCCGTCCTTGCGGACGAGGAGGTTTGACGGCTTGATGTCGCGGTGGACGATCCCCTTGGCGTGGGCGGCGGCGAGCGCGGCGGCGGTCTGCTTGAGGAAGCCGAGCGCGAGGGCGGGCGCCAGCGGACCGTCGCGCTTGAGCACCGCCGACAGGCTCTCGCCCTCCACCAGCTCCATGGCGATGTACTGGTAACCGCGCTCGTTGCCGACGTCGTAGATTTCGATGATGTTTGGGTGGGAGACGGCGGCGACGGAGCGCGCCTCGCGCTGGAAGCGGGCCACGAAGCTCTCGTCCTTCGCCAGGGCCTTCGGCAGCACCTTGATGGCGCACAGGCGGTCGAGGGCGGTCTGGCGGGCGCGGTACACGGAGGCCATGCCGCCGCGGCCCAGGACTTCGAGGATCTCGAACTGCCCCAGCTTCGCGCCCAGCAGCGGGTCCACGCGGTCCCCGCGCTTCACCTTCCCAGGCACCGCGAGCGTTGCCTGGCACTGGGGGCAGACCAACTGCTCGTCCACCGCCGTCTCGTAGAGCAGATGGTAGCCACAACGCGGACACTTCCCCGGATGTTTCGCCACAAAGCGGCCCTCGATTACGGCCTGCCGCCCGACGTTCCTTCTGCGCCGAGAATCCTACCCCGGCAGCGGAGGAATGTCAAGTCGCTCAGCGGTGGCGGAACTTGATCTCCCCGCCCACGATGGCGGCCGCGGCGCGGCCGCGGACCGGCCAGCCGTGGAAGGGGCAGTTGCGGGCCTTGCTGCGGAACTTCGCCGCATCAATGGTCCACTCGGCCGCGGGGTCAATCAGCGTGATGTCGGCCGGGCGGCCGACCGCCAGGGTGCCCGCCTCGAGGCCCAGCACGCGGGCGGGATTGCACGTCAGAGCGGCAATGGCGCGTGGCCAGGCGAGGAGGCCAGGATCGATGAGCTTGGTCACCAGAAGGGGGAGAGTGGTCTCAAGGCCGATGATGCCGAAGGGGGCGAGGGCGAACTCCACGTCCTTCTCCTCCGCCGTGTGGGGCGCGTGGTCGGAGACCAGGCAGTCAATCGTGCCGTCGGCCAGGGCGGCGCGCAGCGCCGCCGCGTCCTCCGCGCTACGGAGCGGCGGGTTCATCTTCAGGTTCGCGTCGTAGCCCGCAAGGGCCTCGTCGGTGAGGATGAGGTGGTGGATGGCCACGTCGGCGGTCACGGGCACCCCGCGGGCCTTCGCCTCGCGGATGAGGCGCACGGAGCCTTTCGTGCTCGCGTGGGTGATATGAAGAATTGCGGATTGCGGATTGCGGATTGCGGATTGAGATCGCAAATCCGAAATCCGAAATCCGAAATCCGAAATGGGGGGGGTGGCCTCGGCCAAAATGATGTCCCTGGCAACCATCACCTCCTCGGCTGCGGCGGGGATGCCGCCCAGGCCGAGCCTGACGGACCAGGTGCCGGCGTGCATGACGCCCTTGCCGGCGAGGTCCTTGTCCTCGCAGTGGGCGATGATCGGCTTGCCGAGCATGGCGGCGTAGGCGAGCGCCGTGCGCATCAGGCGCGATGAGCGCACGGGGTCGCCGTCGTCGGAGAAGGCCACGGCGCCGGCCCGCGCCATCTGGCCCATCTCGGCGAGGCGTTCGCCCTTGCGGCCGAGGGAGACGGCTCCGATGGGCAGCACGCGGCAGAGGCCCGCCCGCTCGCCCTGGGCGGCCTGGAAGGCCACGGCGGCCTCGTTGTCCACCGCGGGGTCGGTGTTGGGCATCACGGCCACGGCGGTGAAGCCGCCGGCCACGGCGGCCGCGGCGCCGCTCGCTATCGTCTCCTCCGCCTCGTTGCCCGGCTCGCGGAAGTGGACGTGCATGTCGATGAGGCCGGGCGCCACGATGAGGCCGGTGGCATCAAGGGTGGCACAGGCATCTTGCCTGTGGCCCACAGGCGGGACGCCTGTGCCACCAGAGCCTATGGCGGCCACGCGCCCGTCCTCGATCAGCACGTCGGCCTTCTTGTCAATCCCCTGCGCCGGGTCAATCACCCGGCCGCCCTTGATGAGCAGCTCTGCCACGGGTCGTTTCCTGCCTTCCTGCATTCCTTATGGGCTCTTCCTCGTCTGCGTCACCAGGGCTAGCACGGCCATGCGCACGGCCACGCCGTTGGTCACTTGCTCCAGGATCGCCGAGTGGCCGCCGTCGGCCACGTCGGGCGCCATCTCAACTCCGCGGTTGATCGGGCCGGGGTGCATCACGAGGAGGCCGGGCTTGGCGCGCCGCAGCCGCGCGGCGTCGAGCCCGAAGAGGCGCGAGTACTCGCGCACCGACGGGAAGGGCTGCTCCTCGAGCCGCTCGGTCTGCACGCGGAGCATGTTCACCACGTCCATCTCAGGGAGGACGGCGTCGAGGTCGTGGCTCACCTTCGCGCCCAGCTTGGCGAATGCCTTGGGCACGAGGGTGGTCGGGCCGACGAACCAGACCTCGGCCCCGAGCTTCGTGAGGCCCCAGAGGTTGGAGCGTGCGACGCGGCTGTGGGCGACGTCGCCCACGATGGCGACCTTGAGGCCGGCGACGCGCCCGAGGCGCCTGCGGATGGTGAAGATGTCGAGCAGCCCCTGGGTGGGGTGCTCGTGCTGCCCGTCCCCGGCGTTCACGATGCTCGCGTCAATCGAGCGAGCGAGGAGGTGCGGGGCGCCCGAGCAGCCGTGCCGCACCACCACCGCGTCTATCCCCATCGCCGCGATGTTGCGGGCCGTGTCGCGCAGCGTCTCGTCCTTCACCACGCTGGAGGTCGCCACGTCGAAGTTGATGACCGTGGCCCCCAGGCGGCGCTCGGCGAGCTCGAAGGACGTGCGGGTGCGCGTGCTCGGCTCGAAGAAGAGGTTGACCACCACCTTCCCGCGGAGGTCGTCCCGCGGCCCGTCGTTCCGCGCGACGATCTTGCGGAACTCCTCGGCCATGTCGAGGACGTGGTTGATCTCCTCCGCCGAGTAGTCTTCCAGGCCGAGCAGGTGCTTCTGCTTCCATTCCACGGCGGCTCAGCCCCTTGTACCTGGTTCACCCGTTGCGGCGTGTGCCGCTCCAACCAAGGGGGATGATTGGATGGGTGGATGGATGGATGATTGTCGGACACCCATCCACCCATCCATTCATCCATTCATCCCCCGCTGAAGCGCGCGCGGACTCTCTGGCGGTCGCGGTCAGCTCAGGTGAGCGTGAGCGGCGGCGTTGATCTTGCTGAGGAGTTGCGCCGCCTGCTTGTTCCTGGGGTCGAGCTTGCGGGCGCGCTTGCACAGCTCGCGCGCGCGGTCGAGCCAGCCGCCCTCGAAGAAGCTCCCCGCCGCCGCCACGTAGCCCCCGGCTGGGTGCCCGTCGTACATCTCCCCAAGGAGCCTCTCGAGCGAGCGCGGGCCGTAGACGGCCTCGAGGAGCTCCTGGTTCTCGATGAGGGTGCGGACGAGGAGCGGGTTGTCGCGGTTCTCGACGATGACGTGGCGGAGCACGATGGCGGCCTCGTTGAAGAGCTCCACGGCGTAGGCGAACTCCTGCTGGAGCATGCGCCGCGACCTTGCGATGATGCGCTCGCCCTCCCGCAGAAACGTCTCCACCTGCTTGGGCGCCTCGACGACCTGGAACGACTTGCGGAGCGCGGCGTACTTCGGAGCGTAGCGCTCCACCTGATAGGCGTTCTCCTTCACCTTCATGGACTGGTGGAAGATCGAGCCGACCAGGATGTCGAAGAGCACCGCCGTGCTCGCCTCGGCGGCCTCCGCGCGCTCCTGCCGCCGGTAGAGCCAGTGGCACTCCTCCTTCAGCTCGAAGAGCTGGTTCTCCACGAAGGAGTCCACCTCCGCGAACGGGATGCTCCCCGTGCTGGCGCCCTGGGCGATGATCTCGTCGAGCCGCGCGCGGGCGCGCAGGAACCGCACCACGATCCCGGCCACCCGCTCTTGCTCCTCACGTTCCCGCCGCAGTTCCGGCGTGGGCGACACCGCGCTTGCCTCCTCTCACCCTGGGGCGGCCTTCGGCCGCAGACGAAGGGGATGATTGGATGGGTGGATGAATGGATGATTGTCTGACACCCATCCAACCATCCATTCCTCCACCCATCCCCGGCTGATGCGCGCGCGAGCCACAGTTGGAGAATCTACCACACTGCCAGTGCAGGATCAAGCCCTTGCGTGCCCAGCGTCCTTCTGGTACGATCAGGATATGCCTGAGCCTGCGGTGCTGCGGATACTCGACGCCAATGCGAACCGGGCGCGCGAGGCGCTCCGGGTGGCCGAGGACTACGCGCGCTTCGCGCTCGACTCCGCCCGCCTGGCCGACGCCCTCAAGGGCTTGCGCCACAGGCTGCGCGAGCGGCTCGACGCCTTCGGCCTCCCCGCCGAAGCCCTCCTCGCCGCACGCGATACGGCGGGCGACGTCGGGACGCGGCTCTCGACCGAGCCGGAGATGCGCCGCTCCTCGGCGGCTGACGTGGCCAAGGCCGCCCTCAAGCGCCTCGAAGAAGCGCTCCGCTCCCTCGAAGAATACGGCAAGACCGTCAGCCCCGCCGCCGCACGCGGAGTCCAGGACATCCGCTACGCCGCCTACGAGCTCGAGCTCCAGCTCTTCAAGCTCCCGCGCGGCCGCCTCGCCCACGCACGCCTCTACGTCCTCATCGGACCCGTGGAGGGCCGCGAGCTGGACCTCGCGGCCGCCGGCCGCGCCGCCCTCCGCGGCGGGGCCGACATCCTCCAGCTCCGCCTCAAGGACGCCCCAGATCACCAGACCATCGCCATCGCCCGCGAACTGCGCGAGGCCACACGCGAGCACGACGCACTTCTCATCATCAACGACCGCCCAGACCTCGCGCTCCTGGCCGACGCCGACGGCGTCCACCTGGGCGCGGACGACCTGCCGGTCCGCTCCGCACGCCGCCTGCTCGGGCCAGAGAAGCTCATCGGCGGCACCGCCAACACCGTGCCCCTCGCCCAGGAGGCCGAGGCGCAGGGCGCCGACTACCTCGGCTGCGGCGCCGTCTTCCCAAGCCCCACCAAGCCGGACCGCGAGGTCATCGGCCCCGAGCGCTACGCCCAGGTCGCAAAGGCCGTCCGCGTGCCCGTCTTCGCCATCGGCGGCATCACGCTCGACAACGTGGCCGCCCTCGCCGCCGCCGGCTGCGAGCGCATCGCCGTCGGCTCCGCCATCCTGGCCAGCGGCGACGCCGAGGCCGCCACCCGCGCCCTCAAGGAACGGCTGGGCGGAGCCGGCAAGTGAGAGATTCGTCGCATGAAAGACCAGGGACCACAGGGACCTCAGGGACCTCAGGGACACAGACCAATGTCCTTATGTCCCTGTGGTCCCTGTGGTCCCTGTGGTCCCTCTCGCTCTCGGCCAGCGCCTGACCGGCCGCAGAGGGCAGTTTGGGAGACAGCTATGTCCCTTTCGCCCAATCCGCACGGCGTTCGCGCCCTCATCATCACCGGCTTCGGCCTCAACTGCGAGGCGGAGACCGCCCACGCCTTCAGGCTGGCCGGCGCCGAACCCGAAAAGGTCCACCTCAACGACCTCCTCGACGGCCATCGCTCCCTCGACGAGTTCGACGTCCTCGCCATCATCGGCGGCTTCTCGTTCGGCGACCACATCGCCTCGGGCCGTGTGCTCGCCAACCGCCTGAAGCACCGCCTGGCCGAGCCGCTCCAGCGCTTCATCGCCCAGGGCAAACTCGTCATCGGCATCTGCAACGGCTTCCAGACGATGGCCAAGCTCGGCCTCCTGCCCGGCCTCGACGGCGACTACCACAGCCAGACGGTGACGCTGACGAACAACGACAGCGGGGTGTTCCGCGACGCCTGGGTGACACTTCGCATCGAGCCCGACTCCCCCTGCATCTTCACCCGCGGCATCGAGCGCCTCGACCTGCCCGTCCGCCACGGCGAGGGCAAGTTCCTCACCCTCGACGACAAGGTGCTCGACCGCATCGAGCGGGAGCGGCTCGTGGCCTGCCGCTACGCTGACCCCGCGACGGGCGAGCCGACCTTTCGCTTCCCCCACAACCCCAACGGCTCGGTTGCCGCCATCGCCGGCATCTGCGACCCAAGCGGCCGCGTCTTCGGCCTCATGCCGCACCCCGAGGCCCACCTCTTCCCCTGGAACCACCCGCACTACGCCCGCCGCGCCCTCGCCGGCGCCGCGCCCGACGAGGGCCAGGGCCTCGCCGTCTTCCGTAACGCCGTCGCCTTCGCACGCGAGAGGCTCCTTTAGACTGTTCCGTCGTCACTTGTGCGCGCTTTGCGCGCATGTTGGGGGATGAATGGATGAATGGATGGGTGGATGGGTGTCAGACAACCATCCATTCATCCACCCATCCAATCATCCCCTTTGGTTGCGGCCATAAGCCGCATTGAGTACACCGCGGTGCGTGAGAGGCCAACGCCCTGGGCGCTTCGCTGTCTTGCTCCCGAAGGGAGCACAGTGGGTTGCCGGCGGCTTCAGCCGCCGGACCCGGTCGCCAGAACCAGCGAAGTCCCGAAGGGACGGCAGAAGGGGGGTGGGGGCCGTTACGTCTCGGGGCTCTGCCGTCCCTTCGGGACTGGTCCCGGGGTCGGCCCCTGGTCCGGCGGCTGAAGCCGCCGGCAACCGACTACAGTCCCTTCGGGACTGAGCGGAGCGCCCCCGCGGGCATTCCTGGATCTGTCATCGCAAGGAAGTGTGCCAGGCCATTGCGAAGGAGTTGCGCGTGGCTTCGGGAATCCGCCTGAATGCCTGCCAGTGGGTGGCCGCCTGCCTTGGGGGCGCGCTGGCGCTCACATTGGTCCTCTACCCGCCCTGGCTCTGCCGCATCCGGGCTCCGTACGTGCTCCATCCTGCCATAGAGGGCATTTTCCCTCCCGACTCGCCAACGGTGTCCTGCGAGAAGGAGACCGTTGTCCATTCGTGGGTCTTCAGGCCGCCGGACCCATCCCCTGGCCGGCAATCCACGGCCTCCATACACTGGCCGGTGCTGAGCTTCAGATTGATTCTTGTGTTCGGCGCGACGCTGCTCGCGATCGGCTTCCTCGCCGACAAGGGACCCGTCCTTCGCCTCCTGGCGCGTCTGCGCGGAGAGAGCAACGCACCATGACGCCGCGCGAGAAGGCCATCGCAGCGTTCGAGCTTCGCACCTCGCACGGGCTCGTGCCGCACCTCGAGCTGGAGTTCCAGCTCAGCGAGCAACTCCTCGGCCGCAAGGCCCTCCGCCGCGACGACCTCAAGGATGCCTCGCCCGCCGAACGCGACCGCCGGCTCCACGAAAACGTCGAGCACTGGCTCGCCATCTGCGAACGGCTCGACTACTGCATCCTCACCGGCCTCCACTGGCTCGGCGTCGAAGACCAGATCGAGTCCTTCAAGATCGTCCGCCAACTGGCCGGCGACCGCTACATGCTCTCGGCCTTCGTGGACGGCACGGCCGGCATCCCGAACGGCACGAACATGATGGAGCAGGCGTGGCGGATGGCCGACAGGCCCGACGAGGTGCTGGCCGAGCACGATCGCTGGGCGCGCGACGCCGCCGAGGTGGGCAAACGCCTCATCGGCGCGGGAGCCGAGGTCGTCTTCATGTGCGCCGACTACTGCTTCAACGACGGCCCGTGGCTCTCGCCGACCATGTTCCGCCGCTTCGTCACCCCCTTCCTCGCCCGCAACATC
This sequence comes from Planctomycetota bacterium, assembly GCA_016872875.1. The sequence continues at coordinate 17,457 of VGYW01000112.1, forward strand.
GCCGAGTTCCGCAAGGCCGGCGCCTACCCCGTCAAGCACACCGACGGCGACATCATGCCCATCCTCGACCAGCTCGTCGAGTGCGAGCCGGCCGCCATCCACTCCCTCGACCCAATGGCTGGGGTGGACATCGCGGAGGTCAAGCGCCTCTACGGCCACCGCGTGGCCCTGATGGGCAACGTCAACTGCGCTCTCGTCCAGGCCGGCACGAAGGAGCAGATCGCCGCGAGCGCCCGTTACTGCCTCGAGCACGGCGGCGTCCGCCAGGGCGGCTACTTCTTCACCACCAGCAACTGCATCTTCGCAGGCGTCCCGCTCGAAAACTACTTCGCCATGCTCGACGTCCGCCGCCAGTTCGGCGTGCAGCCCAGCAACCATAGATGCACCGCACCGCAATAGAGGAGACAAGAAAACCCGCGCGCGTGCTCTGCTTAGTCCCGAAGGGACAGCAGTGGGTGGCCGGCGGCTTCAGCCGCCGGATCACGGCGCACCCACGGCCCAGTCCCGAAGGGACGGCAGAGCCCCGCGGCGAGGCTGTCCCGCCCCCGTTTCTGCCGTCCCTTCGGGACTTGGGTAGTTCCGGCACCCAAGTCCGGCGGCTGAAGCCGCCGGCAACCCACTGTGCTCCCTTCGGGAGCGGGACGGCTAGACGCCCGCGGTTTGGTCCGCCCTGAATGTGGGACGATGCGCTGACCATGTAAGGGGCCGACCTCTTGGCCAGGCGGCACGGGAGGGTTCCGCGTGCAGGTATGCACGCCCTATCGTCTATGCGCTGACGACTTCGACGGAGAGGAGTTGCTTGACCTGGTGCTGGCCATCGAGCATTGCGTCAATGCGGTCGAGGGTGCGGGCGTGGAAGTAGCGCTCGCCGCACTCCTGGCAGACCTCGGCCTCGACGTTCTCGACGATGTAAAGCCTGCCCTTGTGCCAGTGCTGCTTCCTCACCCTCCGAACGGCTGTGTCGGCAGCGCAGATCGCACACTTCATGGGAGTCACCTCTTTGCGTATGCACTTATGACCAGGACGTATTATAGCGCGTCGTGGCCGTGTTCGCATCCGCAGATGAGTACTGCCCCCAATCCTGGTGCACTGCTCCAGAGCCCCGATAGGGGCGTACTATAGCAGCCCAGGGCGAAGCCCTGGGAAAGGGCGATGGGTGGGTCAGCCCTGAAAGGGCGTACTATGTGGTCTGAGTGCCACCTCCTGCCCAGGGCGGCTAGTACGCCCCTACAGGGCTGAATCCGGCCGCCCGCCTCTCCCAGGGCTGCGCCCTGGGCTGCTATAGCACGCTCCCTTCGGAGCTTCAGAGCCGAAGAAGATTGCGAGAACTGGGGGCCACGCTCTTCGCAAATGCGCCTGTTGACAGGCCGCAGTGGATTTGGTAACGATGGCGGCGGAAGACAACGCATGTAGGGGCCGCCCGTTGGCCAGAAAGCAAACCAGCGTAAGGCGCCGCATCGTGACCATCCTCGCCACTATCGCTGCCATCTATTGCGCCCTGTGTGTCCTCCTGTACCTCACCCAGTCGCGGCTGGTCTACTTTCCCTTTCGGGAGATCGAGGGGACGCCACGCTCGCTGGGGCTAAACTACGAGGAGGTGAAGCTCCGGGCATCGGATGGCGTGGAGCTTTCGGCCTGGTTCATCCCCCGCGAGCGGGCCAGGGGCACCGTGCTCTTCTGCCACGGCAACGCGGGGAACATCTCGCACCGCCTGGGCGTCATCAGCATGTTCCACGAGCTTGGCTTCGCGATGCTGATCTTCGACTACCGCGGCTACGGGGCAAGCCAGGGCAGCCCGACCGAACGCGGGACATATCTCGACGCCGAGGCTGCCTGGAACCACCTAACCAACGAGCGGAAGGTGCCGCCTCAGCGGATCGTCCTCTTTGGCGAATCGCTCGGCGGGGCCGTGGCTGCGTGGCTGGCGAAGGAGCGCACGCCGGGGGCGCTCGTCCTCCAATCCACCTTCACCTCCCTGCCCGACATCGGGGCGCGGCTCTACTGGTGGCTGCCCGTGCGGCTGCTGTCGCGCTTCCGCTACGATGCGAGGAGCCACGTGCGGCAGGCGAAGTGCCCGGTGCTCGTCGCCCACAGCCCGCAGGATGAGATCGTGCCTTACGCTCTGGGCCGCCAGCTCTTCGAGGCCGCCAACGAGCCCAAGGAGTTCCTCCAGCTCAGCGGCTCCCACAACGACGGGCTTCTGCCGAGCGATGCCGCGGCCATTGACGCTTTCCTCGCGAAGCACCTTGCCCAGTAAACGGTGGCCGGCGGCTCC
>VGYW01000113.1 GCA_016872875.1 Planctomycetota bacterium
GACGCGAGCCAAAGAGCGGCTCCCCCTCGACTTGCTCCGGGTGCTCTGGGCCCGGTGGGTCGCCATCGCTCGGGCACAAGCCGGCCAGATGGCCCTCCTCGCTGGGCATTGCCTCGTGGCCCTCGACCTCTACCACCGCCGTTGGCACATCGAGACCTTCTTCCGCGAACTCTCGGACGACCTCGACTTCCAGCACTGGCACACCCGGACCCTCCACGGCCTCTGGGTAGAACTACTTTTCACAATGGTCTATGTCACCGTCGTTCGCGCGCACATGGCCGAGGCGGCCCGAGCGGCGGGGTTGCTGCCTGGCCACTTGAGCTTTGGCCGCGGGGCGGAGGCCTGCCAACGCCACTGGTGCCGCATCCCGAAAGCCCCACCCGAGAAACTTGCCGTGCTCCGCACGGAACTCATCGACCACCTGCCCACGCTGGCTATTGATGTGCGCCCCGGCCGCTCTTTCGAGCGCGATACCCAGAAACGGCGTGCCGAATCCAGGAAAAGGAAGCTCCAAGCCCTGAAAGCCAAAAGACATGCGGCTTAGCGCATCGGCATTGTGCCTGACACCCATGTTTCGCCCGAAGCCGAGGGCGGAGACCTTGAAATCCAGCTTACCGAAGCTGCGGTAACGCATGCCTTCCTCGTTCGGAAAGGGACCCAAGGGACCACAGGGACCAAAGGGACGAAGAGGTCCGGCAGTGGCGCTGTCCCTTTGGTCCCTGTGGTCCCTGGCGTCTCTCGTCCGCCGTGCCTGAGGGCATCAGCTCCCGAGCGTTTCGGTGCCTGACACAATGCCGATGCCCGGATCGCCAAAGCGCTCATACTGGGTCAAACGGCTGCGCGCGGTTGATACAGTATGGGAAAAACGGCCAGGAATGCGTCCGGATCGCCAGAACGCCCATAGTGGGTCAAACACCTGTGTCGCGCAGTTGATACAGTATGGCGGGACCGCCCCGGATGCGTCCGGATCGCCAGAACGCCCATAGTGGGTCAAACACCTGTGTCGCGCAGTTGATACAGTATGGCGGGACCGCCCCGGATGCGTCCGGATCGCCAAAACGCCCATACCGGATCAACTGTCGGGGAGAGGGAGTTGACCCAGTATGGCAGCCGATCGGTCTTGCGCCCCCCTCGTGGGGCGTTGTACCTAGGGGAGGAAAGGTGCGATCAGAGGTAGAATCGGGTGCGGAGGAGGCGGAGGAGCTTGTAGTACCACTGGTGGATGAGGGGCTTGCGGGCGATCTGGAAGCGGGCGGTGCCGGTGGCGCCGAGGGGGATCGGGGCGGCGTGGGAGGGAACCTCGAGCTCGACGCGGAACCAGGGGAGAAGGGTGCGGTTGCCCTCGGGGTCGCTTGGGTCGAGGAGCACGGGTCCGCCGCCGCGGTCGGTGAGGCCGGGGCTGGGGACCTCGTGGGTGGCCTGGGGGAAGACTTTGGGGCTGTGGCACGTGAGCTCGACGTCGGGTTGGGAGTGGAAGCGGACGGCGGCGGTCTGCTCCTGGGCCTGCCGGACGTCGGCGATGCTGGCCTGGTCTATGACCACGACCACTTTGGTGAAGGGCTCGCGGGCGACGATGGCGATGGGGTCGCCGATGTTGAGGAAGCGGCCCGGGGCATTGGCGATGTCGGGCGCGATGAGGCGGCCGTCGCACGGGGCGGTGAGGGTCAGGGCGGCGATGCGCTGGCGGAGGACGGCGAGGGTCTCCTCGAGCTCGCCGATGCGCTTGCGCTCGACGCCTGCGGCAGCGAGGTTGTTCTCCTTTTCGAGTGCGGCGAGGCGGATGCGGGCGATTTCGAGTTGCTTGGCGGCGCGGGTGGCGTCGTAGCCGAGCTCTTCGTTTCGGCAGCGGGCGATGAGCTGGCCGGCGCGGACCTGTTCGCCGTCGCGGGCGAAGACCTCCTCGACGAAGCCGCGCCAGCGGGCGCGGACCGCGGCGCGCTCCTGCTCGGCGAGGGCGCAGGGCGAGTAGATGTGCTGGGGCAGGCTCCAGAGCGCCAGGGGCAGCACCACCGCGGCGACCACGGCCGCGAAGACGGCCACGCAGCGCGCCCTGTGCCGCCGCGTGGCCTTGGCGAAGAGCAGGTAGTGGACCAGCTTGCCCAGCGGGATGAGGATCCAGACGATCGCGGCCCCGATGCCCAGGAGCAGCCCCAGGCCGAAGAGCGACGAGGCGATGAAGAGGATGATCCCGATGACGACCAGGGTGCGATACCAGAAGGAGGCCACGCCGTAGGCGACGAACCAGACCTTCTCGCGCGGGTCGCGGGTCGGCGGGTCCTGCTCGAGGCCCAGGAGCCAGCGGCTGCCGAGGTAGAGGATGTAGCGGCGGCTGTTGGTCCAGAGGTTCGGCAGCTCCGCCCAGTCCGCCAGCATGTAGTAGGCGTCGTAACGCAGCAGCGGGTTGCCGTTGAAGAGCACCGACGAGACCGACGCGATGAAGATGACGTTGTAGGCGATGGAGTGGACGGTTCCCGGGGCGGTGAGGAGCCAGACGACGAGTGCCCAGGTGGCGATGAAGAGCTCGGCCATCATCCCCGCGGCGGCCACGAGCGCACGCTTCGTCTTGCTCTCCACGCCCCACATCCCGGTAACGTCCACATAGGCGCAGGGGGTGAAGATGAGGAACATGACGCCCATCCTGTGGACCTCGGCCCCGAAGTGCTTGGCGAGGAAGGCGTGGGCGAACTCGTGGATGAGCTTGAGGACGGCGAAGGTGGCCCAGAGGAGGAGGAGGTTTTCGGGCGCGAGCACCCGCTCGGCGGGCTTGGCCAGGTCGCGCACGTGGTAGAGGAAGAGCCCGAGGCCCACGAGCACCGCGAGCGCCCAGACGGCCAGGGACCAGCGGCTGAAGAGCCAGCGCAGGTGCGGCGTCGCCCGCACGAGGAAGCGCTCGGGGTCGTAGAGGGGGATCTGGGGGAAGAGGAAGTTGGCGAACAGTTGCTTGGCGCGTTGCGAGCGGCGCTTCTTCACCCGCTTGTAGAGCGCGTCGAGCTTCGCGCTCTCGGCGGCCTGGAGGAGGTTGGCCGAGCGGAGCATCTGGACGAAGGCCACGACGTCCTGGAAGGACGGTGCCTCGGCGCCCATCTCCTGCTGGACCGCCAGGTGGATTTCGCGCAGGGTGTGGCGCCCGTCGAGCAGCTTCACCACCCGGTGCTCGGTCGGCCCGAAGCGGAAATACTGGAGCGACACGGGGTCCTGGGCGACGAACCACACCTGGTCGCGGAAGCGCTGGGTAGTGACCTTCGCGTGCGCCGCGAAGACCGGCCGGAGCGCGCCGAGCACCGGCTGCCCCTCGCGGAACTCAAGGTCGTACCGTGCGCTTTCCACGGCAACCTCACAACGGGAGGCCTGGCGCGTGCTGCGGCTAGTACGCCCCTACAGGGCTAGACTGGCCCCGCCCCGTGTCCCAGGGCTTCGCCCTGGGCTGCTATAGCTCGCTCCGTTCGGAGCTTCGGAACCGAAGCACACTACCGCAGCAGGAGCACACTCGACACCCATCCACGCATCCATTCATCCACCCATCCCCTCGTCCCTCTCCCTCGGGGAGAGGGCAGGGGTGAGGGTGCCTCTCCGCCCCCTCTCCCTCGGGGAGAGGGCAGGGGTGAGGGTGCCTCTCCGCCCCCTCTCCCTCGGGGAGAGGGCAGGGGTGAGGGTGCTCGGTGTGCCGCAGACGCGGGCGAAGGCACCCTCACCCGCCCGCCTGCGGCGGGCGACCTCTCCCCAAGGGAGAGGTCAGAATAGCAGGTTCATCCGTATCCAGTTCACGAGCTTGCGGGTCCAGACGTAGGTGATGTTGTGTCGGCCGGCCTTGATGTTTGCGGCGGCCTCCATGCCGGGGCGCAGCCAGCCCTCGGCGTTGGTGATGCGGGCCTCGATGATGAAGACGTTGGACTGCTCGTGGACTTCGGACATGGGGCGGATTTTGTCAACGGCGAAGGGGATGGTCTCGCCGGGCCGCGCGCGGGTGACGAAGGTGCCCTGCTGGCCGGCCCGGACGAGCGCGACGTCGCCCTGCTCGACCTGGACGAGGAGGAGCAACTTGCCGAGGGGGGCGACCTCGATGAGTGTCTGGCCCATCTGGAAGGGGCTGCCGATCTGCTGGCGGAGGTCGCCCGTGAGGACCACGCCGTCGAAGGAGGCGGCGACGCTCGCCTGGCGGATGCGGCTGTCGAGGAGCTCGATCTGCGCGGTGAGCTCCTCGCTCTCGGCCTGGGCCATCTTGTGCTCGGCGATCTTCTGCTCGGCGAGGCTCACGGCCATCTTGGCCTGCGCGGCGGCGAGGCGCGAGCGGGCCTCGCGGAGCGAGAGCTGGAGCTCCTCGTCCTCGAAGCAGAAGAGCGGGTCGCCCTTGCGGACGAGTTGGCCGGGCAGCACGCTCGTCTCGCGCAGGATGGCGCGGTCGAAGGGCGCGGCGTAGACCCTTCGCTCAGCGGGTGCGAGGCTCGCCGTGCCGCTCACGTGCAGGGTCCAGCGCCCGAAGATGCCGACGGCCGCGAGAAGGAGGAGCGAGACGGCGACGATCTTGGCGACGACCTTGCCCTTGCCGAGGAGGGCCTCGACAAGGGCCGTCACGCCGTCGCGCCCGCGTGCGAGGAGGCCGCGGGCGTTCTGCCGTGCGAGGCCGAGCTCCGGGCCGAGCTGCTCGCAGGCGATGCTCTGCACGCGGCGCTCGGCGGCTGCGGGCGGCTGGCGCCCGCCGGCGGGCGGCGAGCCGCGGCGCTCGAAGACCACCGCGGCAACCGTCTGGTCGCCCGCGCGCAGCGGGTAGGTGGCGATCTGGTGGTCCTCGGCAAGGTCGGCCAGGGCGGCGTGGGCGGGGAAGACGTCGGAGGGCGTGCCGTCGAGCTGCGCCGCCGCGGAGGGGTCGTCGGCGGTTGGGGGGAAGACGACGGCGTGCTCGGCCTCGACCGCCTCCTTCATGGCGGCCACGAGGGCGCGCGAGAGGTTCGTGCGGCGGTCTATGTAGTCCTGCTCCGAGATTGCGGCGAGGCGGACGCGGCCCCTGTGGACCCATCCGAGGCTGACGCGCTCGACGCCGAGGAACTCCCTGGCCTTGTTGACGAGCGCGAGGGCCATGTTCTCGGGGTCCGGGTAGCCCACGCTGGTCGCGGCGACGAGGTTCCAGGCGCGGCACAGTTCGTCGTAGCGCTGCTGGACGGCGCGCCCCGCCTCGAGCGTGCCGTAGAGGAGGCCCTGGGACGCGACCGATTCGGAGGCGGTGCGGGCGTATTCGAGCACCTGCTGCTCGCCGCCGACGACGACGAGGGTGACGACCGCGGCCACCATCTGGCCGACCGGCACGGGGAGGCCGACGCTCCAATAGGTCCAGCCCTGGAGGAGGCGGTCGGCCGGCTCGGACACGCGCTCGATGCGGCGGGTGCCTTCGAGGAAGACGATTGAGGCCTGGCGCCCCAGCGGGATGCGCCAGGCCTCGGCCGCGCGCTCGCCCACGCGCGCCGGCTCCTCGCAGAGGAGGCGGACCGACTCGCTCTGGGCCTTCGCGGGGAGCCAGACGGCGCCGTGGACGGCCTCGGAGCGCTCGATCTGGCCGTGGAGGAGTCCCTTGAAGAAGACCTCCGCGGTCTCGGCGCTCCGCACGCTCTGGAGGAGCGACGCCGCGGCGTCGGCCTCGCGCGAGGCCTGCTTCTTGGATGTTACCTCAGTGGGTTCCATCGGTCGCGCCCGCTAAGAACGGAAGTCTATGCCACCAGCAGGAGAGGATGAATGGATGGGTGGATGAATGGATGACTGAACGATTGCAGGGATAATGAACGGTCGTTTCTTTCATTCATCCAAACATCCACCCATCCATTCATCCTCTAACTGATACGGGGGCTAGCCCCCAGACCCCTTGGCCGGCGTGGGGGGCGAAGCATTCAGGTTGAGGCGCACGGTCACGCGCGAGCCGGCGATGACCTTGCCGTCGGGGTTCGGCAGCTCGATCTTCACGCGCACCGTGCTGCTGCCGGCGTCCACCAGTGGGTCCACCATCGCCACCTTGCAGGAGCGCGGCGGGCCGCCGAGGCCCTCGATCTCCACCTGGGCAATGTCGCCCGGCTTGACCTTCATGCCGATGGCGGGAGCGACGTAGACGACGGCGTGGAGGATGTCGAGGACGACGAGTCGCATGAGCGGCTTCTGCATCTCGGCGCTCTCGCCAACGTCGAGGAGGCGGCGGACGATGACTCCGGCGAGCGGTGCGCGGACGGTCATCTCACCGAGCTTGGTGCGTTCGAGGGTCACGCTGAGGCGGCGGAGTTCGTCGCGCTCCCTTTCCACGGCCAGGAGGCACTCGGCGTGCTTGGCGTCGAACTCGGCCTTCTCCAGGTCGGCCCCCGAGCCCACGCCCTTGCTGTGGAGCATCTTGGCCCGCTCGTGGTCGGCCTGCTTCACGCGGAGGTTGGCCTTGGCCGCCTCGAGCGCCGCCACGCTCTTGGCCTCGAGCTCGCGGATGGCGAGGTTGACCTTCTGGACGTCCGTGTCGAGCTCGACGAGCGGCTGGTCCTTGGCCACCTTGTCGCCCTCCTCGACGAGCACGCGCTTGATCACCCCGCCCACCGGGCTGGCCAGGTTGATGTCGTGCGACGGGAGCAGGATGCCGCTGGCGCTGACCGCCGATGGCGCCTGCTCAGCCGCGCCCGCCGAAAGGCAGGCGAGCGCCAACCAGAAGACCACGACGCTACGTTTCACTGCGATACCTCCGGAGAGGATGATTGGATGGGTGGATGAATGGATGGGTGGAAGAGACATGTCGGCCTCTGCACTCATCCATTCATCCGTTCATCCACTCATCCATTCATCCCCCGCCATTCAGGGCTCACCCACGAACACGATGCCGCTGGCGTCGAGGAGCGTGCCCTTGGTGCGTTCGAGCTCCACCGAGGCCGCGTTCACGTCAACCAGCGCGCGCAGCCGGCGGCGCTCGGCAGCGGAAAGCGAGTCCTGCGCGAAGATGACGTCCTGCGCCGTCGTGCGGGTGCGGACGAGGACGCCGTCGGTCTCCGGCCGCACGGCGCCGCCCTCCTTGAAGAGGATGGTCTGAGCGCGGAGGCGTTCCTCCTGGCCGCGCACCGACTCGTCGGCGGCCTTGAGGCGTGCGAGCGCGGTCTCGAGCGCCCTGGCGGCGTTGCGGACCTCGAGCTGTATCTGGCGCTCGACCAGGCGGAGCTCGAGCGTGGCCTGCTGGCGCTCGAGCGTGGCGCGGCGGTAGCGCGCCCGGGCCGCGCGGTTGCCGAGCGGGTACTCGAACACCAGGCCGGCGGTCCACTGGTAGTGGTCCATCGTGCCGAACGAGTGGTCGGCGCGGCTCGACGACGAGCCGAGGCCCATGTAGTCGAGCGACGCCTTGAGGTCGAGCTTCGGGAGGAGCTCGTTGCGGGCGACGCCGAGGGCGATGTCGCGGGTGCCGATGGCGATCTGTGCGGCGTGGTATTCGGGGCGGCGCAGGAGCGCCGTCGCCATCGCCTCGTCGGGGTCAACGGCGGGGGCGCTGGGCGCCGGCTGACTCGTCGGCACGAAGGCCAGCGGCCACGCCCCGGGCTCGTCTACCATCTCTATGATGACCTTCAGGACGTCCTCCACGCGGCGGATGGCCTCCTCGGCCACGACGAGCTGCTCCTGGCGCACGGCGAGCTCGGCCTGGGCCTGGCCCACGTCGGCCGCGCGGCCCGCCAGCACCTTCGCCTCCACGAGGGTCTGCACGATGTCCCGCAGCTCCTCGCCGCGCTTGAAGGACAGGCGGACCAGGTCGCGGTCGCGCACCGCGAAGACGAGTTCCCAGTAGGCCCGCCTGGCGTCGCTGACGGTCTGGAGGGCCACCTGGCGGAGCTGAGCGAGTGCGATGCGTTGCTCGTTCTGCGAGGCGGCGATGCGGGCGGTGTTCACCCGCACCCCGAAGCCGCGCAGGAGCGGCTGGGTCAGGGTCACGCCCGCCGTCTCGTCGTAGGCGGGGTTCACCACGGCGTTTGGCAGATTGTTGCGGTCGCGGGACGCGCCCAGGCGTGCCTCCACCGTGGTGCCGAGCTCGAAGAGCTTGACGATGCCTGCGCTCGCGGACCACTTGCGTTGCGAGGTGAGGTCGTTCTGCTGCCTCAGCTCCTGCTTCACGCGGCTGGCGTTCAGCTCGCTGAATGCCTTGGGGTCGAAGGCCGCCCGCTCCTCGTCCACCGCCGTCTCGGCGCGTTCGGGGTTGAGCCTCTCGGCCGCCAGGCGCAGGTTGCGCTCGACCGCCAGGCGGACCACCTCCTCGATGCTGAGGTCCCGGCTGGGGCGCGGCTTCGCCTCACCCCCCAGGGCGCACGCCCCGGCCAGCGCGGACCCACATAGCAGCACCAGCCATCGCGTCAAGCACGCTTCCCCGAACAAGAGTCCTTGCGATCTTACCAAAGCTACGCCGGCAACGCAAGACGCGGATTCGCCTTGACAACCCGGCTCCCACCTGCCAGAATGACCTTGGTTCCGTACACTTCGCGGAAGAGGGGTGCAAGATGCTTCGACGAATGGCTGCCGTGATGGCTCTATGGCTCGCGCCGCTCCCGGTCCTCGCGGCGGTGGCAAGCGACGCCTGGAGCGCAGGGCCGGAAGGACCCCACCCGAAGGCAATCACGATCGCTGACCAGGCCGATGGGGCATTGCTCAGCGTGAGCCTGGACGGGCTGCCCAAGGGCGCCAGGGTCCTCAGGGCGCGGCTCGACGTCTGTCGCACCGCGCAGATCAAGCCAGAGGACCTCCTCGCTGAGATTGCGGTCCACGCCGGCGCCGCGGCCAGAGGCAGGCCACTTCCGCTTGCTCCGCCTGCCTTCGATTCCTTCGATGTCACGGACGCGGCCAGGCGGGCCGCGGGCGGCGAGCTTCAGCTCTTCGTCAAGAGCTTCCCCGGCTGGCACAGGGAGCGGACGCGGCTCGAGGTGGCCTACGAAGGCGCTCAAGCTGCCCCGCCGCCCACTGTCAAGGGGCTGAAAGCCGTCCATCGCGCGGGGCAGACCTTCCTGACCTGGGCAGAGGCCGAGCCGCTCATCGCCGCGGAGAAGGCCACGTGGGGCGAATACAAGAGAGCACTGGCCGACGCCAAGGACCCCTGCTCCTATCGCGTCTACGCCCACACGCGGCCAATCACCGCGCGGAACATCCTCGACGCCGAGCTCCTCGGCGAGGCCGAGCCGCTCTCCTGCTGGAACGCCAGCGGCAGGAACATGGAGTACCTCATCGGCCAGGCGATGCAGAAGTCCGACGAGATGGGCGAGCTGGCCCGCGACACCGGCGGCTACATGTACACCTGGGGGCCAAACCACCCCCGGATGGACCGCTATCCCCTGGAGCGGTTCGCCATTGATGAAAAGGCCGGGCAACTTCCTCCAGGCACGGGGCTTTACGTTGTGCATCCCAGCAAGGCGGGCAAACGCTACTACGCCGTGGCCTCCTCCAGGGGCGGGGTGGAGAACCTCGCGGAGCTTTCGGCGGCCAACTCGCTCGCCGAGCCCATCGAGGAAACCGTGGGCGTGGGCGAGCCGGTCCTCCAGGGGCCGGGGCTGTGGGGGCCGTTCTTCGATTACCCCGGCCGCCGACAGGTCTACGTCCAGTGGTGTGCGCCGCCCCTCGCGCCGCGCCCGAACATGTCCTTCAACTGGTCCGTGCTGGTGCCGCCCAACCTCAAGGAGGGCGAGAAGGCGCCGGGCGAGCTTTACTTCCACAGCGGCAACTTCTCCTACGCCAAGCCGCGCCAGAAGTTCATGCTCAGGAGCGTCCAGCTCGCCCCGCACGACTGGCCCTATAGCGGCTGGTACGGCTTCAACGACGCCTTCGGCACCCTCAAGTCGTACAGGTCGGGCGCGGTGAGCAACCACACGCAACGGCGGATCATCGCCTTCCTGGACTGGGCGAAGGCCAGGCTCCCGCTCGACCCCGAGCGCATCATGCTGCCGGGCAGCGACGGCGCCGTGATGCTCGCGCTCGCCTACCCCGATGTCTTCTCCTACGTGATGGTCAACCGCTTCGAGGAGTTCGCGCTCCTTGAGGCCAAGCAGCCCACCCTCCCGCTGGCCTGGGGGCCGAAGAGCCCCGACATCAAGGACGCCCAGGGGCGCGCCGACTGGGGCTGGGCCATGCTCGACGAGTTGGTGCTCGCCCAGCGGGGCAAGGACCTCCCGCTCATCTTCTGCCGCGGCTACTCCTGGGGCGCCTTCGAGCGCGCCTTCGCAAGGGGCGAGGGGCGCTTCTACGCCGCCATGCGCAAGGCCAACCAGCCCCTCCTCGCCGACTGGACCTGGGCCAGTGGCTACCTGATCAAGCCCGACCAGTATACCGGCCTCTGGCGCGGCATGGACGTCACGCGCACCACGCCCATGCCCGCCTTCGCCAACTGCTCGACCGACAAGAACACCGAGGGCGACGGGCAGACCAACCTGCACATGACCTGGCAGCCGATCAAGGAGTCTCCTGACGCCGTCGAGGCCGTCATCAGCTCCGCCCACAGGGACGTGATGGTGGACATGGCGTTCCGCCGCCTTCAGAGCTTCAAGCCCAAGCCGGGCGAGAAGCTCGCCTGGGAGGGCCTCAGCGCCCCGCTCCGCGACCGCCGAGCCAAGCCCCTCGACCCCCAGGGCGGAACCGTGGCGGCGGACAAGGACGGCATCATCGTCCTCAAAGGCCTCAAGGTCGGCGGCGGCCTCGCCCTGACCGTGAAGGTGAGCCGCGCCAAGTAGTCTCCGTTGCTGAAAGTCGCACACGCGAAATGTGGCGCAGCAGACCGCCTAAAGGCCGAACTACGAACAGGGAGTCTGGGCGTTTGTAGTTCGGCCTTTAGGCGGTCTTCGGACCGGCGGCTGTCCCCCCGGCAGAAGCCGAGGAAGGGGAAGTGCGGATGAGAAAGATGGGCTGCCTAGCTGCCATTCTCTGTGTCTCCCTGCCGCTCTCGGCGAGCGCGGGGATGGTGACGGCGCGCTGGGGCGTCCAGGGACGCCTCCAGCACGCGGGCACGCTCAGGTTCGAGAGCCTGGGCAAGGAGGGCGCGCTGCTGGCCTTCGACCTCTCAGCTCTCCCGCCCGGCGCACAGGTCTACGCGGCCAGGCTCTTCTTCTTCGGCGCCAACTGGAGCGGGACGGAGGAGGCCCACGTAGACAGGCTCACGTTCGCAGGGCTCGACTGGAAGGAGAAGGGCTTCGACATCGTGCCTGCCTCGAAGGCAGAGGGGAAGCTTGAGGCCACGGGCAAGCCGTTGGCGCCGGCCGCCCCGTGGAACCAGTGGCTCGACGCCACGGAGGCGGTTCGTAGTGCGGGCTTCAGCCCGTCCGCTCCGAAACGGCCTGAAGGCCGCACTACAAACAACCTCTTGCTCTGGATGAGGAACACGCGGGCCATCCGCCAGGAGGCCACGTTCCTGGAGGTTGCCTACGAAGGCGATGCCCCCGGTAAGCTGCCCCAGCAGACCAGCGGCGTTCAAGCTATCTTCCGCAGCGGCCAGGTCTTCGTGACCTTCCGAGAGGCCGAGCCGCTGGATGGCGGCGAGGAGGCGGTCAACTGGGCAGAGCTGGTGAAGAGGCTGCGCGGGGACTACTACGGCCCGGTCCCAGGCGGGGAGCAGGATGAGCTTCGCTACCGCGTCTACTCCCACGACAAGCCGATCACGGCGGCCAACGTCGGCCAGGCGCAACTCCTCGGCGAGGTCATGCCCGGCTCGGCCTTCAACACGCGGCTCGGCCTGAGAAGCGACGAGCGGCGGAAGACCGAGGACGTGGTGGGGATCCTCGCCGGCCAGCGCGGCGAGGCCCAGGCAACAGGTCCCACCGTCGCCGCGCTCCGAGTCGCCATCGAGCCAGGCAAGCCCCTCCCTCCTGCCACAGGCGCCTTCGTCCACACCGTGAAGGACGAGGGCGAACGCCACTATGCGGTTCTCACCGCCCTCAACGGCGTCACCAACGCGCGCGACATCTCGCAGGCGAACGTGGCCGGCCCCATCCGCCAGCGGCCGGGCGACCCCGAGCCCGTCCTCTACAGGGAGTTCGCCACGCCGGTCGGCAAAGCGAATTACGTGACGCAGTGGTTCTCGTACTGGACGGTTCAGCCGCTCTCGCCCTGGCCGGCCCGCTACGACGTCGTGGTGGGGCACTGCCCGGAGCTCATCGAGAAGCCGGCGGCACTCCGCATCCACCGAGGCGACTGGAATAGCTGGCCCACGCCCCCTGCCCCCCACTCGACCAACGCCGTCCACATGTCGCACACCGGCGATCAGCCCGTGGACTTCCGCTCCGGCCTGCACGACTCGGTTTGCACCATCAAGGGCTTCGACCAGGGCAAGTGGCAGCCGTTCCACACCAACCGCCAGGCCGCTCTCATCAAGTGGATGGCGAGCCGCTGGCCCATAGACACAAACCGCATAAGAGTCGACATGGGCTCCTGGGGCATGATGGAGACGAAGGAGGGCCACCTCTACGCCATGATTCGCGGCTGGGGCGAGCCCGAGCTCACCAAGGGCTTCCAGGCCTGGGAGCGCGCGCTCGGCATCTGGGGCGCGCCCGAGCTCTACAAGGGCCGGCCCGACGGCGAGAACCCCTACGTCGCGGCCAACCTCACTGATTGGGTGCTCGCCCACCCCGAGAAGGAGCTGCCGTTCGTCTTCCTCTGCACGGGTGGGGGCCATCCCACCGAGCAGGGCTGGCCCCCATTCCCGCGGTTCTGCTGGGCCATGATGAAGGCCAAGCAGCCCTTCCTCTACTCCACCGCGCGAAGCTCGGCCGTCGCCGAGGCCATCAACAAGGGCGCCCTGAGCATCCGGCGCGGCCAGTCCCTCCCCGCCTTCGCCCACTGCTCGCTCGACGACAACATTGGCGAGGGCGACCTCCTCAGCGGCAGCGGATGGAACGAATCACAGGTCAACGGCTGGATTCTCTGGGACCCCGACACCATCGTTGACCAGCCCGCCCGCTGGGAGATGACGCTGTGGGTTGGCGAGGGCTGCCTGCTGCCCGAGGGAGCCGTTGACCTCACGCCGCGCCGCTGCCAGAAGTTCGCCCCCACGCCGCGCCAGCGCTTCGACTGGACCAACTCCCTAGAGGATGGCGTCATCCAGAAAGGCTCCGCCGAGGCCGACGAGCGCGGCTTCGTCACCATCGGAAAGCTCAGGATCACCAAGGGCCGCCACCGCATCGCCATTGCCGCGGCAAGGTGAACAGAGGATAGCCACAGATGAGGAAACTGCTCGCCGCCGCTTCGCTTCTGGCAGGAGCGCTTTGCCACGCGGGCGTCGTCACCGAGCGCTGGGGCGCGGCGGGCCGAGTGCAGCACCAGGGCACAATCGCCTTCGAGCGGCGAGAAGGCGAAGGCACGCTCCTGCGCCTCGACCTCTCGGCCCTGCCCAAAGAGACAAAGGTCTACCGCGCGCGCCTCTTCTTCTCGCGGCCTGGACGCTACGGCACCGGCTTCGACATCGTGGCCATTCAGCCCCCTCTCCCTCGGGGAGAGGGCCGGGGTGAGGGTGCCCTTCCGCCCGATGGCAAGGGCAAACTCAAGGTGCTCGGCCGGCCGCTCCAATTGGCGGCACCACACTGGCGCTGGTTCGATGCCACAGAGGTCGTGCGTGAGTGGGTCAAGAAGGAGGCGAAGCCGGGGCTTCTCCTGCTCCGCAAGGCGCCGCAACACGACGAGAAGGCGGCCTATCTCGAGATCGCCTACGAGGGTCAGCCAAGCTCCGCCATGCCGCCCCAGGCCACGGAGGTCAAAGCCTTCTATCGCAGCGGACAGGTCTTCATCACATTCAAGGAGGTGGAGAGCTTCGCCGGCGGCAAGGAGGATATCACCTGGGGCGAGCTGGCCGACCGCTTCCGCGGCATTGACTACGAAGGCCCCATCCCAAACGACCTCAAGAGCGAGATTCGCTACCGCATCTACGCGGCGCCCAAGCCCATCACCGCCGCCAGCCTCGGCGAGGCCCAGCTCGTCGGCGAAGCCGTCCCTGGCTCCCTCTACAACACGCGCCTTGTGCCCGACGGCGATTTCATCGCGCAGCGCCCCAAGGCGCCTGCGCTCCGCCTCGCGGTCGAGCCGGGCAAGCCGCTGCTGCCAGGCTACGGCCTCTTCGCCCACACCGTCGCCCAGCACGGCCACTGGCACTACGCGGTAGTCACCTGCATCAATGGCATCGAGAACACATCGGAGCTTTCCGAGCGGAACGTGGCCGGCCCAATCGAGCAGCGCCCTGCCCCGCCCGAGCCGGTCCTCCAGCGCGACGTGGTGACTGACCTCCGCGACGGCCGCTCCTACCACGAGCAGTGGCACTCCTATTGGGCCGTCCCGCCCCAGGCCCCGCGGCCCACCCGCTACGACCTTGCCGTGGGCTTTTGCCCCGACTCGATGACCCACCCGGCCCCGCTGACCTTCACCCGCGGCCATACCTGGGGCAACAAGCCCGAAATGCCTGGCCCTGAGCCACGCCGCGGCATCTTCATGAGCATGTGCGACGACCCCGAGAACGGCTTCTGGACCGGCATCAACGACGCCCGCGACACCCTCAAGGGCATCGAGGAGGGCGCCTGGAAGCCCTTCGCACACAACCGCCAGGAAGCCCTCATCAAATGGGCACAGAAGCGCTGGGAGATTGACCCCCAGCGGATCGCCTCAGGCATCGGCGCCTGGGGCATGTGGGAGATCAAGCGCGCCGACCTCTACGCCCACATCCACGGCTGGGGAATGCCAGAGGTCACGAAGGGCTTCCAGTGCTGGGACTGGGCGCGCGGCGTCTGGGGCCAGCCCGATGCCTACAAGGGCAAGCCCGACGACGAGAACCCCTTCTTCCTCCAGGACTACACCCGCTGGGTGCTCGACAACCCGGCCAAGGAGCTCCCCTTCTTCCACGTCCACGTCGGCTGGGGCATGCACTCCACCGAGATGGGCTGGCCCCCCTTCCCGCGCTTCGTCCGGGCCATGATGGACACCCGCCGCGCATTCGCCATGCACTCCGCCGCACTCGGCGAGGCCATGCGCCAGGGCATCACTGACCTTCGACGCGACCAGGCCCTCCCCGCCTTCGGCAACTGCTCCCTCGACGACAACCTCGGCGAAGGCGACCTCCTCTCCGGCGAGCCCTTCGGCCAGATCAACGCCTACCTCGTCTGGGAGAGCGCCACCATCGTGGACGAGCCCGGCCTCTTCGAGATCACCGTCTGGCTCTGGGGCGGCGACTCCCAGCGCCGCGGCGCCGCGCCGCTCGACGCCTGCACGGTTGACCTCACCCCTCGCCGCTGCCAGCGCTTCAGGCCCAAGCCCGGCGACGCCATCGCATGGACCAGCCTCAACCTCGCCACAGGCGCCGAGGCCCAATCCGGCCGCCTCACCGCCGACAACCTTGGCCTCTCCACCATCCGCTCCCTCGCCCTCACCAAAGAAAAGCACCGCATCATCCTCAAGCGCCAGTGACGGTTCACGGGTAGCCCCCAGGCCTCCTCCCTCTTCAATCGTCCTCCTCCTCGTCCCTCGTCCTCGTCCTCGATTCCCTTGGCTCACGGGGAGAAGAGTCGAGGACGATGGACGAGGGACGAGGACGACTGAAGAGGCATGATGGCCACGCCGGACCCGGTGGCCATGCTGTCACGGCCCGCTTCCTCGACAATCCGGCGGCCAACTGCTATAATGGCGAAGAAGGATGTGGCTGATGCACCGCTTCTATCTCCCCGAGATGGGGACGGATAACCACTTGTGGCTCGATGGCGAGGAGGGTCACCACGCCGTCCGCGTGCTGCGCCTCGCCGCAGGCGATGAGGTGGGGCTCTTCGACGGCTCGGGCATCGAGTGCCTCGGCAGCGTCGAGCGCGTCGAGCGCGACAGGGCGAAGGTCGTCGTCCACCGCCGCGAGATGGTGGACCGCGACCCCGCCCTGAAGGTCACGCTCGGCTGCGCCGTCGTGAAGGCCAAGGCGATGGACGAACTTGTCGAGGCCTGCGCCGAGATGGGCCTCCGCGAGCTTGTCCCCGTCGAGACCCGCCGCTGCGTCCCGAAGCTGGAACGCAAGGAGGCCGCACACCTGGCCCGCTGGCAGCGCATCGCAATCGAGGCGTCCAAGCTGTCGGGGCGAACGACCGTGACCCGCGTCGCGGCGCCGCGCCCACTGCCCGCGCTCCTCGAAAAGGCAGGGCAGTGGGACCTCCGCCTCATCTTCTCGCCGGCCGACGACGCTCTGGCGCTCGGCGCGGTGCTGCGGGCACACGAGCGGCCGCGCTCGGCCATTTTCCTCATCGGGCCAGAGGGCGGCTTCGAGGAGGGCGAGCTGCGCGACGCCGCGGCCGCCGGCTTCGAGGCCGTCAGGCTCGGACGCAGCACGCTCCGCGCCGAGACCGCCGCCGCCGCCGCCGCACTCGCCGCCATCCTCTTCCACTACGAGAACGCCCAGATGATCGGCCACTGAACACTCCTGGGAGAGGTTTGTAGTTCGGCCTTTAGGCGGCTCTTGAGCGGATAGTGCTGCCCCCGAGACCATAAGACCGCCTAAAGGCCGAACTACGAACGCGCTCATTCCCCCTCATTCGGCGATCGCAAATCGGAAATCTGCTAGATGCCTTTAGTTTCCGTTCACAACGTGTCGAAGGCCTACGGCACCCGAATCCTGATCGAGGACGCAAACGTCACGCTCCACCCCGGCGACCGGCTGGGCGTGGTGGGCGCGAACGGCACGGGCAAGACCACCCTCCTCCGCCTCATCGCGGGGCTCGCAGACCCGACGAAAGGCGACGTCCACATCGCCCGCGACACCACCCTCGGCTACCTCGAGCAGGAGCCGCAGTTCGCCGGCCACGGCACGGTGCTCGACGCCGCGCTCTCAGCCTTCAAGCGGGTCCACGAGCTCGAGGCCGAGATCGCCTCGCTCCGCGACCGGCTGGCCCACAACCCTCCCGATGCCGCCCGCGTGCTCAAGCGCCAGGGGGAGCTGGAGCACGAGTTCGAGCGCCTCGGCGGCTACACGTGCCGCCAGCGGGCCGAAGCCGTCCTCGCGGGCGTGGGCTTCCGCGGCGAGGCCATCCACGCCGCCACCACCCGCCTCAGCGGCGGCGAGCGCAGCAGGCTCGCCATCGCACACCTACTCCTCCAGGACCCCGACGTGCTGCTGCTGGACGAGCCGACGAACCACCTCGACGTGGAGGCTCTGGAATGGCTCGAGGAGTTCCTCCACGGCTTCCACGGCGCAGCCGTCGTCGTCTCGCACGACCGCAGGTTCCTCGACAATTTCGCGCAGCGCATCCTGGAGATTGACGGCGCCCGCGTGGATGCCTACAAGGGGAACTACACCGCTTATGCCCGCCAGAAGGCCGACCGCTCGGCCCGCCACAACAAGCTCTACGAGGCGCAGCAGGCCCACATGGCGAAGGAGAAGGACTTCGTCCAGCGCTACATCGCGGGCCAGCGGAGCAAGGGGGCGCAGGGGCGCCGCAAGCTCCTCGAACGCATCGAGCCCATCGAGCGCCGCCCAGCACGCCTCAAGACCATCCACGTCCGCATCGAGCCGGTCGTCCGCGGCGGAAACGAGGTCCTCAACCTCGAAGGCGTGGGCAAGGAATACGCCGGCCGCTGGCTCTTCCACGGCCTCACCCTCCAGGTGCTCCGTGGCGACCGCATCGGCATTGTAGGGCCGAACGGCGCGGGCAAGACCACCCTCCTCCGCCTCGTCACCGGCGAGGAGCAGCCCAGCACCGGCATCGTCCGCCTCGGCCACAACATCCGCCTGGGCTACTACCGCCAGGACCGCAACGACCTGAAGTCCAACCTTACGGTCCTCGACCAGGTCTGGATGCACGCCCCGCAGCAGCGCGCGGGCGAGGTCCGCAGCCTCCTCGGAATGTTCCTCTTCACCGAGAACGACGTCTTCAAGCGGGTGGGCGACCTCAGCGGGGGCGAGCAGGCGCGCCTCGCCCTCGCCGACCTCATCCTGTCCGCCCCCAACTTCCTCCTCCTCGACGAGCCGACCAACCACCTCGACATCCCGTCGCGCGAGTGCCTCGAAAACGCGCTCATCGCCTACGAGGGCACCGTGGTCACCGTGTCCCACGACCGCTACGTCCTCGAGCGCGTGGCGGGCAAGATACTGGAGGTCAAGGACGGCAACGCGAAGCTCTACCCTGTCCCCTTCTCGCGTTACGCCGAGCTCGCGCACCAGGCGGCCTCGGCGCCCCAGGCGGCGCCCGCCCAGCGCCCGCGTCCCGCCCCCCAGCATCCCAAGGCCCAGCCTCAGCCGCGCAAGGCGCGCTCGGCACACGTCCTCGAACACCTCATCATGGAGCATGAGGCGGCGATCCAGAACCTCCAGCACGCGATGAGCGACCCCGAAATCTTCCGCAGCCCCGATACGGTCCGCACCCTCACGGCCCAGCTCCGCAAGGTCCGCCACGAGCTCGCCGCCCTCTACGAAGAGTGGGAGCGGGCCACCGAGGCCGCCCAATAGCCCGCACTGTTCAGGAAAAGCGGGAAATCCGAAATGCCAAGTCCGAAATCCGAAGGAATACCGAGGCGCAAAACACCAATTCCTGAAACCACAGCCCGACGAGCCCTGCGCACTCTCTCCTTTTCGTCTTGGTCCCTGGGATCTCGACGTTCGAGTTCTTTCGGATTTCGTGCTCTGGGATTGGAGCTACCCGCAAGCCGCCGGCGAAGTCCTGCCGCTCCTTCCGACGTCATCCCACATAGGCGCGGAGGCCAAGGCCCACGCCCTCGTCGAACCAGTGGTCGGGCGGGAGGGAGCCGCTCCAGGTGAGGTCGCGGGCAGAGAAGATGCCGTTCAACACGTGGATCACGTCCCAATCGCCATCGGTGTTGTCCTCGGTGATGCGGCCGGCCACGCTGAGGGACTTCAGCCAGTCGGCCTGGAACGAGCAGTTGGTGAAGCCGCCTCGGACGGCGACCGAGCCCGCAGCCCCCGTGATGTTCCACGTGCCGCCGCCGACGGAGCCGGCGATGGCGGCCTTGGCGAGGGTGGCCTTCGTCGCTCCCGCGCCGCTGAGGGTCAGGCTGGCCTGGAAGTCGCCAACCGGCCCGCCCAGGACCTTTGAGCCAAGAGTTGCCAGGCTGGAGAGCCAGGTGTGCTTTTCCGAACAAACAAGACAAATCCGCCGCCAGCCCGAAGCGGGCGTCGGTTCGTCGGGCGTGGCGGCCAATTGGCTCACGCTCCGATCCTCACGAAGGGCGAAGCGCCCCCCGTGCCCCCGTGGGCAGTCCGCAAGGGACGGTGCTTCGATTGGGGCTTGATGGCGATGTCCCTTGAGGGGGGACCTTCCAGGTAACGCCAGTCTGACGAGGGGGCTGCCCGCCGCCTGCCCGACGCGGCTCGCGGCGGGTGTCGGGCTGGCCGGGTTCGGGCGGCGGATCTGTTTTGTTTTGATTTTGGGAAACAGAAGTTTCGGAAAAGCACACCTGGCCATGGTCCTAATGCGGCCACAGGCCGCAACCGAAGGGGATCGTGAAGTCCAATACTCAATATCCAACTCTCAATCCTCAATGTCCAAGTAACACGCTCGGAGCGGTTCCGCTCTTTCACTTGATTGTTGAAGATTGGATGTTGAGTATTGGATATTGGACTTTGTGTGTGCCGGAACATGTGCGCAAGACGCGCACGAGTCACGACG
>VGYW01000114.1 GCA_016872875.1 Planctomycetota bacterium
GGAGACTACGTGGTGTTGCCCGCGACCCTGGGGGGTTGCTTTGGTCATTGAGCATTTCGGGCTTGGAGATCGTTTGGTGCTTGCTGTTTGGCTCTTGGGATTTCCCGCATTTCGTGAGAAATGCGGGTTAGAACTCGCTCATCCGAAGAGCCCGTCGCTCTCGACCACGATGGTCTGGCGGCGCTCGTTGCCGACCGAGATGATGCCGACGGGCACGCCGAGGAGCTCCTCGATGCGGCGCAGGTAGGCCAGCGTGGCCTCGGGCAGGTCGTCGAGGCTCTTGGCCTCGGCAATGCTCTGCTGCCAGCCGGGCAGCTCCTCGTACTGCGGCTCGCACTCGCCCAGCACCGCGAGGTCGCTGGGAAACGTCGCGTGGGCCACGCCCCCGTGGCGGTACGCCGTGCAGATTCTCAGCGCCGGCTGGGCGTCCAACACGTCCAGCTTCGTTATCGCCAGGTGGTTGGTGCCGTTGATGGCCATCGCGTAGCGGAGCGCCACGGCGTCGAGCCAGCCGCAGCGGCGCGGCCGCCCGGTCGTGGCCCCGTACTCGCCGCCGTTCTCGCGCACCTTCTCGGCCAGCTCGCCGTGGAGCTCTGTGGGGAACGGCCCGGCGCCCACCCGCGTGGTGTAGGCCTTCACCACCCCGAGCACGTTGCCCACCATTCGCGGCGGCACGCCCGTCCCGGCCGGCACCCCGCACACGGAGGCATTCGAGGAGGTCAGGAAGGGATAGGTCCCGAAGTCAATGTCGAGCATCGAGCCCTGGGCGCCCTCGAAGAGCACCCGCCGCCCCTCCGCGAAGGCGCGATGTAGACACGTCACCGAGTCGCCCACGAACCCCCTCAGCCGCTCGCCGTAGCCGCCGTACTCCTCGAAGATGGCCTCAAGCGCCAACTGCTCGTGGCTGTAGACCCGCTCAAGCAAGAGGTTCACGAAGGGCAAGCAGTCCTGGAGCCTTGCCCGCAGGGCGTCGGGGCGCACGAGGTCCACCATGCGAATCCCGGTGCGGCTCGCCTTGTCGGCGTAGCAGGGGCCGATGCCGCGGAGGGTGGTGCCTAGCTTCCCTGCGCCCTTCGCCTCCTCCATCACCTTGTCGAGCACCTTGTGGTAGGGCATCACCACCTGCGCGCGGTCGCTGATGAGGAGGTTGTCGCCCACCTTGCCCCCGCGCGACTCCACAAGGGCGATCTCCTCCAGGAGCTCGCCGGGGTCAACCACCACCCCGTTCCCGATCACGCACAGGCACTCAGGGTGAAGTACCCCGCTGGGGAGCAGGTGGAGCACCGTCTTCTGGCCGTCCACCACCACGGTGTGGCCGGCGTTGCTCCCGCCGGCGTAGCGGACCACCACGGCGGCCTGGGCCGCCAGGTAGTCAATCAGTTTCCCCTTCCCCTCGTCGCCCCACTGCATCCCCACAACGCAAAGCGAAGGCATGGTCCTGCTTCACCCTTTTCAAGGCGCACCCCAACTGCGCGACCTCGGATCAACCTACAGCATCGTACCAGAAACCCCCGCCCTTTTCAACACGGGACAGAGCATCGGGTGCGCCAACGGGTCCGCGCAGCCGGTGGCCCCCCGGTCGGTTTCGCCGAGCTCGGTTCGGCGGGGCGCGCCGCGCTGCGGAAAGCCGTTGTCGCCCGAAGCACCTGATGCGCCGCCGCCGGGTGAGTACGGGGCACGAGGGATATTCAAACATTCTATAGAATGTTTGAGCATCCCGCGCTCTGACACGCAGACACGGAAACGTGGCCAGAATTCGAAGTCCCTCTGGCAATTATCAAACACTCTACAGAATGGCCGCTTCAGGGTTCTTTGTGGGTGCCCCCAAGATGCTGGGGAGGGCGCCAATGCCGCCATCCGCCCGCCGCTGGGCCTGGCACGGTTTTTGTCAGCCCCGGCCTCTATCAGGTGCGGAAAGGGGGAATGTGCCATCGCCTTACGGCTGGCCGCGCGAGCCAGGTGGGAGCACGTGCCGTCCGGGGGCTCCCCCGCCCAGATTCCCCCTTTCCGCACCTGATAGCGGAGCAATCGGCTGCAAAAACCCGTGCCAAGCCCAGCGGCGGGCGGCGCCCTTGGCATTCACCCACGCCGGGGCGACCACAAGCCCTTGGGGGCACCCACAAAGAACCCTGAAGAGCCATAGGATGTTTGACAATGTCGCCGCCCAATGGGTGGTGGCGGGGACCCGGCCTCGATGCAAGGTCGTTGCGCCTATGATCAAACATTCTATAGAATGTTTGAATATCATCCGCCACAGACAGCTCTGACCGCTGCTCAGCCATGGCCGACGCTGCGTGGCAACGGCCAGCCATCGGCCCGCTGGGGTAATGCCTCAGCGACGGGTGGCGGGCAGAGGTCACGGCTTCTCGGCGAGGACTGCGGTGGCGGGGTTCGCCTTCAGAGCCCAGGCCTCGCCGCGATAGGTGAAGACGTAGGCGAGCCGCCGCCGCGCGTCGTACATCCAGCCCGTGCTGTGGCCGTCGGCCACGGGGCCGGCATCGAGGAGGAACATCTTGTTCCTCGCGCAGTCGTAGACGCGGGTGTAGTGCTTCGCCGCCTTCTTGTCGCGGGCGGGGGGATAGAGTTCGCCGATGAGAACCCAGTCGGCGTGCTCCACGTAGGCCAGCTCGCGGGCGTTGTGGGTCCTGGCGAACTCGCTGTTCTCAGGGGCGATGGTGCTCAATTCCTTGGTCTTGAAGTCGAAGGCGAGGAAGGTGCCGTTGCTGATCCTGCCGTAGGTGCCGCCCACGCCGCTGAGGAGCATGCGGTCGCGCTTGGAGTCGTAGACCATGCCGTGGCAATCGCAATAGGGGCCGAAGAGCTTGCCTTTGGGTTCCAGGCCGGTCCAGCCCTTCTCGCGGTCGAAGAGCCAGAGGCCGAAGTCCTCGCTGCCGCGCTTGCGTGCCCAGGCCACGGCGCCGTGGGGAGAGGTCTCCACGCACGTGCTGCCCCAACTGAACGCGAATGGGAGCTGGTAGGGCTCGATGCGGAGCCAGTCCATTCGCTCGGGGTCGTACAGATAGCCGCGGCCAGAGACGAGGAGCTTGCACTTAGGGTCGTAGGCATAGTGGTTGTAGCTGTGGGTGGAGACCCAGGGGCGGTTGAGGAGGGAGGAGTCGAAGCCGCCGCCGCCGTTGGCGCCGTAGGGCTCGTCGGCGTCGTAGCCCTCCACGATGCGGCCCGAGGCGGGCGACCAGTGGGCGACGACGCTTGCGGAGCGGACGCAGTGGCCCCCGCCCCACATCAGTATCTGGTCGCGGTCGGAGTCCCACACGCATGTGCCCCAGTCGCGCTGTCGGCAGCCGCGGCAGGGGTTGCGAGGCGGAGCTGGGAGGCGGACCCACCGGTTGTCGGGGAGGGCCTCGAGGGCCGGGGGCTTCGGCTCGTCGGGCACCTCGCAGAAGGAGGCGACGAAGGGGCCTTTGCGGTAGAGCCGCTGGTTCGGCTCGACGCCCAGCTTCTCGCGGCCCTCCGCATCGGTGCGGGCGGGATCAATGGCAAGGGTCCAGGTCTCGGCGGGCCGCTTCCAGCGCCAGAACCAGAGGCCCAGGGCGTGGGCGGCGAGGACCAGGCGGTCCATTGCGGGCGGGACGTCCCCGTCCCGCGAAACTGTGGGCGGGATGTCCCCATCCCGCGGGTCGCGGCGTGTGGACACGCCGCCCACAACACCCACAGCGGCCAGGGCCGGCGGGCAGAACCACTGGGCGGAATAGCCGTCGAAGATGCCCACGGGAGCAGGCGTTGCCTTGTCGTCCTTGCCGGGCAGGGGCCAGGAGGCGGCCAGGTCCCAGCGGTCGGTCTTGGGGTCGAAGAGCCAGAGCTGGGCGGGGCCGAGCGCGGTGTAGGGCGGGGTGCCGTAGTCCTCGCCCGAGCTCTGGAGGTAGCCCTCGTAGAGAGCGACCTTGCCGCTCCTGGGCAGTGCGACGAGAGCGTGGCCGGCTCGGGGGCTGGGCGCCTTGTCCGGCTTCGCCCGCCGCCACGCCTTCTTCTCAAGGTCGAGCACCCAGGTGTCGTTCATCAGGTAGTCCTCGTGGTCGCCGCCGAAGAGGACGAAGACGCGGCTCCTCTCATCGAAGGCCAGGGGCGAGTTGCGGCGGGAGCAGGGCACAGGATATTGCGCCTCGGCGGCTTCCTCGAGCTTGCGCTGGAGGGCGCGCGCGGCCTTGAGCGCGTCGAGGGTCTGGCCGGCGGCGAGCGCGTTGCTGACGGCGCCCGCGTCCACGGCGAACGGGTTCAAGCGCTCGATGAGCGTCTTCAGTTCGGCTGGGGTGCCCACGCCCTTGGGATCGCGGAACCAGGCGAGGCGGATGCGGCCGGCGAGGTCAATCACCGCCTCCTTTGCCGCGACCAGCTCGCGGTGCTCCTGCACGACCTTCGCGTCGGCCACGTCGAGGCGCGACCATTTGCCCGACGGGATGTCGTAGACGACGGTTCGGCACCAGCCGAGGTTGTCGGCCTTCTTGTCTGCGCCCACGACCACCAGCCGCTTGCCGATGGGGTCGCACGCCATCGCGTGCCAGCTCAGGCCCTCAAGCTCAGCAGCCGGGGGATGAGCCTTCCACGCCTTCTCCTCCACGCTGAACGAATAGAGGACCGGGCCGCCCGACAGGCAGTAGATCGTCTTGCTGCCCGGGTCGTATGCCGCTTGATAGTAGGGCCGAATGCCCTCCTTCACCGCCGGAGCAGCCGACGCGAACTCGCTCCATGTTCCCGCCGCGGGGTCGAATGCCTGGACGAATGGCGCCTCCTTCGCCGGGCCGACAAGCAGCATCTGCTTGAGGTCCGGCGCGTAGAGGAGCACCGAGCCTGGGCGCACGCCCGTCTTCCCCTCATCCACCTTCACCCACGAATTGGGCTGCACCGCCTCCCCGCAGATGGCCGGAAGGACCGCCAGAGCCACAGAAACGCCCAGTGCTCGCCTCATTGCGCTTCTCCTTTCTTCCCGCCCCCACCGAGCCTGCCTCGGTGGAGCGAAGGATTGGTCACTACCAGGGTCCCCACCCCTCATCCCCTCTCCGCCAAGCGGAGAAAGGGAGGGGGTCAGGTGCCTCCCTGTTATTGACCTCTGCATAAAGAATGATAAGGACATCCGGGTGGGGCAGGCACCTTGCCTGCCGAATCGTGCATTGCAGGCTGGAAGCCTGCATCACAAAGGGCCGTTCCTTGTCATTCTTCATGCAGAGGTCAATAGAGGGCCCCGACCCACCAGAGCGAACCCGCAACCGTGCTCTGCGGCCGTGGGGCGCGCGACCTTCGCGCAGAGCGGGCCGGTCGGCCAGCGCCGGCGCCTGGGCTGCTGCGCGGCCCCTTAACGGACATCGCGAGGTCCGTTAGAGGGTCGCCAACCCCCAGAGCGGATCCGCAGCCGTGCCCCAGCGACCGTGGGGCGCGCGACCTTCGCGCGGAGCGCGCCGGTCGGCCAGCGCCTCGGGCCTGGGCTGCTGCGCGGCCCTCTAGCGGACCTCGCGAGGTCCGTTAGAGGGCCCCCGCCCCCCCAGAGCGAATCCGCAACCGTGCCCCTGCGACCGTGGGGCGCGCGGCCTTCGCGCGGAGCGGGCCGGTCGGCCAGCGCCGCGCTCCTGGGCTGCTGCGCGACCCTCTAACGGACCTCGCGAGGTCCGTTAGAGGGTCGCCAACCCCCAGAGCGAATCCGCAGCCGTAGCCCCGCGACCGTGGGGCGCGCGGCCTTCACGCGGAGCGGGCCGGTCGGCCAGCGCCTCGGGCCTGGGCTGCTGCGCGGCCCTCTAACGGACCTCGCGAGGTCCGTTACTGACCTCTGCATAGAGAATGATAAGGGCATCCGGGTGGGGCAGGCACCTTGCCTGCCGAATCGTGCATTTCAGGTTGGAAGCCTGCACGATAGAGGGCCGTTTCTTATCATTCTTTGTGCAGAGGTCAATAGTTCTCAATCCTTCGCTCCACCGACGCAAGGTCGGTGGGGGGCCGGAACCGGTTCCGCTGCACCTATCTTCCCACGGCCTCGCGGGCCGACGATTGCATACGGTAGAGATGCGTCCGGGTCCTCAGGAACAGGGCGCTGCCGGCGACGGCGGGCGAGGCCATGAAGCCGCCGTCGAGGGTGTTCGTGGCCAGGACCTCGAACGTGCGGCCGGGCTTCAGAACGGTCGTCTTCCCCTGCTGGCTGGAGAAGTAGAGGCGCCCGTCGGCGTAGATGGGCGAGGCGGCGAAGCTCCCCCCGAGCCGCTGGGTCCAGACCACCTTCCCCGTCGCGGCCTCCAGGCAGGTGACGAGGCCGTCGTCGCTCACCATGTAGAGCAGCTCGCCCACGATGACGGGCGAGGGGGTCCTGGGCGCGCCCTGGCCCACCTTCCAGGCGACGTGGCTGTTCGTCACGTCGCCCTGGCCATCGGGCTTCACGGCCCAGAGCGCCGGCCCGCCGAGGCCCGTGCAGAAGATGACGAGTCCCGCGCCGAACACAGGCCTCAGCACCGCGGTGTGGGCGGTGTGGTGGACCTTCCAGAGCTCCTTGCCGGTGAGCGGGTCGTAGGAGTAGGCGCACTTCGAGCTTGGGCTGACCATTTGCGGCTTGCCGCCCACGGTGGCGACGAGTGGCGTCGAGAAGCCCTTGTGGAAGTCTCCCTCAGCCGCCGGGCGGCCCTGGGCGTCAACGTCGTCCCACACCATCGAGCGCGGCGTCTTCCACACCGTGGCCCCGGTCGCCTTGTCGAGCGCGATGAGGAACTGCACGTCAACTCCATCGAAGGTGAGGATGAGGAGGTTCTCGAAGAAGATGGGAGATGAGCCTGGGCCGCGGTAGTGGCGGCAGTAGATGTCGCGCCGCTCCCAGAGCACCTTGTGGCTCGCCGTGTCGAGGCAGGCCGTCCCGTAGCTGCCGAAGTGGAGGTAGACCCTGCCCTTCTCGATCGCGGGCGATGGGGAGGCGTAGCAGTTGACGGTGTTGCCGAGCGGCTCTGGCTTGTCGGCGTGGAAGAGCCGCTCGTTGAAGAGGACCTTCCCGGTCTCGGCGTCCACGCAGACCCCGAAGTAGTCGGTGCCATCGGTCGTCGCGGTTGTCAGCCACACCTGGCCGCCGAGGACCACCGGCGTGGACCAGCCCCTGTGCGGGACCGCGGTCTTCCACTTCACGTTCTCCGTCTCGCTCCAGGTGAGCGGGAGCCCGAGGGGCTTGGCGTCGCCCGGCGGCGCCGCATGCCCGTTACCCCACGGGCCGCGGAACTCCGGCCAGTCCCCCCGCGCCGAGGCCAGGAGCAGAGGCAGAACGAAAACGCGCAGCATGCCCGTACGCCGCATATTCGCCCTTTCACGAGCAACGGAGTTGACGGCGGCCCTGGTCTTGATAATACTATACGACATCGGCCTCTGTCAGCAAACAGGAACCCTTGGGGTGTGGCCCTCGGCCGTGGTGAAGTCGTCGTTCCTCTTCAATCGTCCTCGTCCCTCGTCCTCGTCCTCGTCCTCGACTCTTCTCCCCCTCAGGCCAAGAGGATCGAGGACGAAGGACGAGGACGAGGGACGATTACGATAGCATTCAGGGCACTGGCGATGAACGGCGGCTGGCGAAATCCTCTCTCCACGGTCGGCGGCATCACCCGCACCTATGGCCTCCAGGACCACTTCACGAAGGGGGGGCCGAACGGCCCGCCGCCGCGGCTGGGGCGCGCCGTGCTCGGGCGCATCGCCCGCTACTTCGCACACTACCGGGCACTGTGGACGGTGGTTCTCGCGTGCATCGCGGTCACGGCGGGCCTCAACGTCCTCCCGCCCTTCTGTGTGGGCAGGATTCTGGACCACGCGATCCCGCGCGGCGACCTTGGGTCGCTCACCCTCCTCGCGGGGGCGATGGTCGCTCTCGCCATCGCCACGGGACTCGTCGGCGTCCTTCAGCAGTCACTCACCGCGAAGGCCGGACAGAATATCATGTTCGACATCCGCAACCAGCTCTTCCGACACCTCCAGCAACTGTCCCTCCACTTCTACACCACCACCCGCTCGGGCGAGATCGTCTCGCGCATCAACAACGACGTGAACGCCGTGCAGGGGGTTGCCACGGGCACCCTGGTGGCCATTGCGAACAACGCGGCCACGCTGGCCGCGACGGCGATCGCCCTGGTCTCTATGAACTGGCGGCTGGCACTCGTGGCGGTGGTCGTGGTGCCGGCCTTCTATCTCCCCTCGAAGATTGTGGGAGCCATCCGCCGTCGCCTCTCCACCGAGACCCAGGAGAGCCAGGCGTCGCTCCTCGCCTTCATGCAGGAGCGGCTGCACGTGAGCGGCGCCATCCTCACGCGCGTCTTCGGCCAGGGCGCCGCCGACGCCGATGCCTTCAGCGAGCAGACCGCGCGCGTCCGCGACCTCAGCGTCCGCCAGGCCATCGTGGGGCGTTGGCTCTTCATGATCCTGAGCGTCTTCAGCGCCATGGGGCCGGCCCTCATCTTCTGGTACGGCGGCTACCAGGTCATCCACATGGAGCTCTCGCTCGGCCGGCTCGTCGCCTTCGCCGCGCTCCTCACGCTCCTCTACCGCCCCGTCGTCCAGCTCGCTTCCGTCTACGTGGACATCCAGGCCGCCGTCGCCGTCTTCGAGCGCATCTTCGAATATCTCGACATGCTGCCCGACCCGCGCGACAAGCCTGAGGCGAAGGCGCTCGACGGCGTAACTGGCCACATCGCCTTCGAAGGCGTAGGCTTCACCTACCCCGCCCCCGCGCTGCCCGCGGGCAACGGAGAGGCCGACGCCGAGCCGAAGGAGCCCTTCTCGCTCCGCGACGTCACCTTCGACGTCGCCCCCGGCCAGCAGGTCGCAATCGTCGGCCCCAGCGGCTCCGGCAAGACCACCCTCACCCTCCTCCTCCTGCGCTTCTACGACCCCGCGGCCGGGCGGATCACCCTCGACGGGTACGGCCTGCGCGACCTCGCCCAGGAGAGCCTGCGGCAGCACATCGGCGTGGTCACGCAGGAGACCTTCCTCTTCCACGCCAGCCTCCGCGAGAACCTCCTCTACGCCAAGCCCGACGCGGCGGAGAGCGAGATGATCGCCGCCTGCCGCGCCGCAAACATCCACGACTTCATCGCCGCGCTGCCCGAGGGCTACGGCACCGTGGTCGGCGAGCGCGGCTTCCGCCTCTCGGGGGGCGAGAAGCAGCGCGTCGCCATCGCCCGCGCCCTCCTCAAGAACCCCCCCATCCTCATCCTGGACGAGGCCACGAGCAGCCTCGACACCGCCTCCGAGTCCCTCATCCAAGCCGCGCTTCAGGGCCTCCTCCGCGGCCGCACCTCCCTCATCATCGCCCATCGCCTCTCCACCATCCTGCGCTCCGACCGCATCATCGTCCTCGACTCCGGCCGCCTGGTTGAGCAAGGCACCCACTCCGAGCTCCTCGCCCGCGGCGGCCTCTACGCCCAGCTCTTCCAGAGGCAGTTTGGAGGGGCCATTCAGCTCACTGCCCAACAACCCGAGCGCGGCCCCTCCCTGCCCCACCCAGACTCCCCTCAAGCCGCCGCCAATCCGTCAATCCCGCATCGAGCCGTCAGAATTGGGCGGCGGCCGCGGCGGCGCGGCGGCGGAGGAAGGCGGGAACGTCGAGGTTGATGCCGTCGTGGAAGCTGAGGTCCTGGGCGGGGACGAGGGTGGACGATGGCTGGGCGGCGAGGTCGTTGGGCTGGATGCGGTGGACGCCGGTGATGAGGAGTGTGGCGCGGATGGCGTCGGCGGCGGCGGGGTCTATGGTGAGGCCGACCTGGATGGGAACGCGCCCGACGAGCTGAGCGACGAGGTCGGTGGCGGCGTGGACTTCGCGGAGGCTGAGGGAGGAGCTCCCGAGGAGGTGGAGGAGTGCGGCGGAGGCGTGCTGGCAGTTGTCCTGGGTGAGGAAGGAGTTGGCGCAGGCGTCGCGGATGGCCTTCTCGATGCGGGCGTCGCCCGAGGCGAGTCCGGTGCCGAGTGCGCCGCGTCCGGCCTCGGTGAGGGAGCGGCGGAGGTCGGCGGGCTGGAGCCCGACGCAGGAGGCGCAGGCGAGCGCGCGGATGAGCTGCTCGACGGACTGCACGGCCTTTTCCTTGAGGAATGCGATGGCTCGCTCGACGGGCCAGGCGGGGTTGGCCAGCTCGGCGATGGGGCGGTTGGGGAGGGCGACGACGAGGTCGGCGGCGTTCTCCAGTTCGGCGATGGCGCGGGCGGCGAGGTCGGCCCGCCCCGCCCCCTCGAAGGGGAGGGCCTCCAGGGCGACGACGATGGCGGTGCACTGGTCGGCCTTCAGCTCCGAGGCGAGGGTGGGGACGACGATGGTGCCGGTCTGTCCGCCGACGGCGCAGAGGATGACGGCGAGGGGGTTGGCGGAGCGGGCCGCGTCGAGGATCTCCTGCGCCGCGTGCTCGGCGGACCGACGCATCGCCTCGGCGTCCATGTCGGCCGTGTTCTCGGCCTCGCCGGCCAGGCAGATGGACTCTGAGGTCGGGTAGTCGGCCAGCGAGTCGGCGTCGAAGCTCAGGAGGCGGCGCAGCGTGGCGCCCGAGCACCTGGCGGCGAGCTCGCAGCCGACGGCGCCGACGCCGATGAGGAGGACCGGGTTGCCAGTGGAAGAGAACACGCCTGTTGCCATGTTGAGGCTGCCTTAAGAGAGGGGACGCGGGGAGGCCGTGGAGAAATGACACGGACACACACGGACGGACACGGACACACGCGCGTCGCCGAGGAATCTGCTCGTCCGTGCTTGTCCGTGGGCGTCCGTGTGATTTCCTCACAAACTCGGAGCGTCCGGGGCCGGCGTTCCCACGCGGAGCGTGGGAACGAGAAACTCAGTGTATCACAGCCAGCCGGCCACGCGGCGGAAGAGGGTGCGGAAGGAGCGCTCGTGGAAGCGCTGGTCGAAGCGTTTCTCGCGGTGGTAGAGGCCGCGGGCGAGGGTGCCGAGGACGACGGCGTGAGCGGGGCTGCATTGGAACTGGGTGACGACGCTGGAGACGTCGGGCTTGCCGAGGCGAATGGGGCGATGGAGCGCGCGGTGGGCGGCGGCGAGGGTGCCAGGGGCGCTGACGGGGCCGCCTGTGAGGACGACTCGGCCGCAGGCGGCGGGCGCGAAGCCGCCCCGCTCGATCTCCTTGGCGACGAGCTCGAAGATTTCCTCGATGCGCGCGCGGATGATCTGGGCGATGCGCCAGAGGGGGACGGGTTGGGAGCCGGTCGCGTCGGGGAGGGGGACGTCGAGGGTCTCGGCCGGCTCGCCGCCGCGGGGGCGGCGGGCGTCGGGGATGCCGCAGCGGACCTTGAGCGCCTCGGCGTCGGCGATGGCGATGTCGAGCCCCATGGCGAGGTCGTTGGTCACGTGGTGGCCGCCGATGGGGATGACGCGGGTGTAGCGGGGGTGGCCGCCGGCGTAGGCGGAGACGGAGGTCTTGGCCGCGCCGATGTCCACGTGGGTGCTCCCGAGGGACTTCTCCTCGTCGGTGAGGACCGCTTCGGCGGCGGCGAGCGGGGCGAAGACGGGCTGTTCGAGGTGGTAGCCGGCCTTCTTGATGGCCTGGCGGACGTTCGCGTGGGCGGAGAGGGAGTCGGAGACGGCGTGGACTTCGGCTTCGAGGCGTCCGCAGGCCATTCCGACGGGGTTGCGGACGCCGCGGACGTCGTCCACGGCGAAGCCCTGGCTGTAGACCTCGGCGACGGTGCGGTCGGAGGGGAGCGAGACCCGGTTGGCCGCGGCGAGGGCCTGGGCGGCGTCGCTGCCGCGGACCAGTTTGTCCTCGTGGACGATTGGGATGCAGCCGCGGCTGTTGAAGCCGCGGGCGAAGGGGGTGGCGACGGCGGCGAGGATGGTGTGGACGCGGACGCGAGCGAGGTTGGCGGCCTGCTCGACGGCCTGGCGGATGGAGTCGGCGGCATCGGCGGCGTCCACGATGATGCCCTTGGCGACGCCGTGGGTGGGCGTTTCGCCGTAGCCCTCCAGCACGAGGTCGCCGTCGGCGCGCCAGCAGGCCACGGCGGCGCGGGTGGCGGCGGTGCCGAGGTCGAGCGAGACAAGGTATTCGTCACGGCGTCGAGGCATGGTCATGGCTCCGGTCGTTTGCGAATGAGGGCGACGCCTGGTCGTCCTCGGGGAAGCGGAGGTCAATGCTGGAGGCGCCGTCGGCGAGTGCGCCGGGGCGGGAGAGGAAGCGGCGGAGACGCGCGAGCTTGCAGGGCACGGAGGGCTCGCCGAAGCGGGTGGTGTTGGGCGGGCGCCCCCAGGCGATGCGCATCCGGCGGCGGGTGAAGAGGAGCACCTCGCTGCGCTGCGGGTCAATCACCCCCTCGAGGTTGGACACGTCCACGAAGTGCACCTGTCGGAGTATGGCGGGCTCTGCGGCGAGCGCCTGGACGATTGAGAGCGCGGCGGCGACGCCAGGGTCGGGCCAGCGCTTCCCCGGCTCGGGCGGCTCGGTCTTGACCCCGAACAGGAGGGGCAGGGGGCGCCCCTCGAGGTCCCAGCGCTCGTAGGAGAGCGGGAGGCAGACGCCGTCGCGGTCAACCGCGTGGGAGGCGTCGGGGAGGCGGACGAACGCGGCGGGCTCGCGGAGGTCGAGCTCGATGTCGAGCTGGTTGGGGAAGCGCTTCTCCACGCGGCGGACCGCCTTGACCCACGGGGAGGCGAGGTAGGCACCGGTCACGTCGCGGATGAGCTCAGGGTCGAAGAGGCTGTAGGTCTGCTTCGGGAACGCGACCGCTTCGAGGTCTGCGGAGCACCAGGCCGGGGCCTGCGCGCGGAACTGGGCGGGGCTGACGGAGAACCGAGGCATGCGGGCGACGTGGAGGCGCGCCAGACGGAGCCCCACGGCGACCGCGGCGAGCAGGCCAACCACGATTGCGCCCTGGACGCCGAGGGCGATGACGCCGGACTTCATCTTCGCGGCGAGCCAGCCGAGCGCCCCGCGAAAGCCAGGCCAGCCGTCGCCC
Source organism: Planctomycetota bacterium (assembly GCA_016872875.1). Next base: position 12,907 of record VGYW01000114.1, read on the forward strand.
CTGAGTTTCCTGTTTCTTGAACCCACGCTGTAACTCCTCGCGGCGGCTATGCGCCGCAATCGAAGGGGATGATTGGATGGGTGGATGAATGGAAGCAGAGGGAAAGGGTAAGGGAAAGGGAAAGGGAAAGGGAAAGGGAAGCGGGAAGACCGAAAGGGATCACTCTTCCTCTCACTTTCACCCTCACTTTCACTCTCACTTTCACTCTCACTCTCACTGGCTTCATCCGCCCACCCATCCACTCATCCATTCATCCATTCATCCCCCCTGTTGCGCCGCGAGCGCCGGAATGCCAGCCACCGTGGCCGGCCTGGGGGCAGGGGCGCCGCGGTGGCCGTTCTTGAGCGAAAGGTCGAGTGCGGTGACGCAGAGCTGGGTGAAGCTGATGCCGACCGCTGCCGCGGCGTCGGGCAGCAGACTCGTCTCGGTCATGCCAGGGATGGTGTTGACCTCGAGCACGAAGGGCTGGTTGCCGGGGTCGAGGCGGAGGTCCACGCGGGTGCAGCCGCAGCAGCCGAGGCTCTGGTGGGCGGCAAGGGCGACGGCCTGGATGCGCTCGGCGACGCCCTGCGGGAGCGGCGGATTGACGATGTGCTGCGCCGCGCCTTTCGTGTACTTCACGTTCCACGTGAACAGTTGGCCTTCGTAGAGGAGCTCGATGATGGGCAGGGCGCGGTCGTGGAGGATGCCCACAGTGAGCTCGCGGCCCGGGATGAACTCCTCGGCGATGGCGCGCTCGTCGAACTCAAGGGCCTGCGCGATGGCGGTGGCGAGCTGGGTCTCGGACTCGACGAGGCTGAGTCCGACGCTCGAGCCCTGAGAAGCCGGCTTGACGATGACCGGGAGGCCCAGGGGCGCAGGGGCGGCCACCTTGCGCGCCTGGGGCCAGTGGCCCTCCAGCTCCACGAAGGCGGGCGAGGGCACGCCCGCCTTGCGGAAGCACTGCTTGGACGCCACCTTGTCCATCGCCAGGCGGCTGGCCGTGACGCCCGAGCCGGTGTAGGGCACGCCGAGGACCTCGAGGACCGACTGGATGCCACCGTCCTCGCCGAAGGTGCCGTGGAGGGCGATAAAGGCCACGTCCATCCGCTCCTGGGTCAGCCTGCCGATGGGCGTGTCGAGCACGTCGAGCAGCTCCACCGGGTAGCCGGCGTTGGCGAGCGCGAGCGCAACTGCGGTGCCGGACCTCACTGAGACCTCGCGCTCTGCCGAGATGCCGCCGTAGAGGACGCCGACGCGGGGCTTGCGCGCCCCGGTTGTCTGTATTGCGGAGTTCATGAACTCCGCAATAGACCCCTCCACGCGAGACTTGCGCGATTCGTTCATCTGCTCATCTCCGTTCCTCGTTGTTTGTCCAGACCTCGATCTCGAGCTCCAGCTCGATGCCAAAGCGGTCGAGGACACGCTTGACCACGATATCAATGAGCTGAAGGATGTCGCGGGCGGTGGCGTTGCGGCCGTTGACGATGAAGTTGGCGTGCTTGTGCGAGACGACGGCACCGCCGACCCTCGCGCCCTTGAGGCCGGCCTGGTCAATGAGCCAGCCGGCGCTCTTGCCGGTGGGCGGGTTCTTGAAGACGCAGCCGGCGCTCAGGGCGTCCATCGGCTGGGTTGCGTGCTTCTCGGCGAGGATGCCCAGGCGGCGCTCGGCGAGCTGGCGCGGCGCCGCCTTGTCGAGCTGGAACGTGGCGGAGAGCAGAACCAGGCCCGCCTTGGGCACGATGGAGTAGCGGTAGTCGAGGCCGAGCTCCGCGGTGTCCACCCAGTAGGGAACCATTTCTGATTTCTGATTTCTGATTTCTGATTGCTGATTGAGATCAGAAGCCGACGAGTCAAACCGGGCAACCATCGCGCCGACGAGGGTGTTGGCGACGCGGCCGTAGCGTCCGCCGGCGTTCATGGCCACGGCGCCGCCGACGGAGCCCGGGATGCCGGCGAGGGGTTCGAGGCCGCCCATGCCCCAGTTCTCCGCGGCGGCGACGAGCCTGGGGAGGTAGACTCCTGCGTCGGCCTCGATGCAGCTTCCGCTGTGGCGCAGGCCGCTGAGGTGGCGGGTGGAGATGACGAGCCAGGGGTGCGGCTCGTCGGTGACCAGGATGTTGGAGCCGCGCCCCAGGATGCGGATGGGCAGGCCGGCCGCCACGCCGCGCTGGTGGGCGAGGAGGAAGGCCTCGGAGTCGCGCGGCTCGGCGAAGAAGCGGACGGGGCCGCCGACACCGAAGGAGGTGTGGCGGGCCATGGGCTCGTTCTCGCGGACGGCGGCGGAGAGGTCGGCGAAGGGATGGGTGCTCATGGGGTCTCGCGCTCCTGGAGGTCGTGGAGGAGGAGTTCGCCGAAGCGGTAGACGTCGCCCGCGCCGATGGTGAGGAGGGTGTCGCCGGGTCGAAGGACGGCGAGGACGTGGCTCCGGGCGGCCTCCCAGTCGTCGAAGCAGGCGCAGGAGACGTGGCCGCGCCGCCGGACGGCGCGCTCGATCCAGCGGGTGCTCACGCCGTCGAGTGGCGGCTCGCCCGCCGCATAGATGGGCAGCAGGACGAGGTGGTCGGCGCCGTCGAAGCAGTCGCCGAACCGCTCGCCGAGGTGGTAGGTCCTGGTGTAGCGGTGGGGCTGGAAGACGGCGAGGAGGCGGCCGTGCGCCATGCCGCGCGCTGCGCCGAGCGTGGCGCGGATTTCGGTCGGGTGGTGGCCGTAGTCGTCAATCATCTCGACGCCGCGTGCGGCGCCCTTGCGTTCGAGCCTGCGGCCCACGCTGGCGATGCCGCCGAGCGCGCGGCGCAACACGTCGTCGGGTATGCCGAGGATTGCGGCGAGGGCGACCGCGGCGAGGGCGTTCTGGACGTTGTGGAGGCCGGGCAGGGTGAGCTTGAGGCCGAGGAGGGTGCCGTTGGGGCGGCGGACGTCGAAGGTGGAGCCGGCGCCGTTGGTCTGGACGTTTTCGGCGCGGAACTGGGCGGATGGGGCGAGGCCGTAGGTGGCCGTGTTGCCCGCCCAGGCGTCGAGGGTCGCCATCGCGGGGGCGCTGTCGGCACACATCACCACCCAGCCGTCCGCCCGCGTCTGGGACAGATAGCTGCGGAACGTGTCCTGAAGCGCGGCCAGGTCGGCGTAGTGGTCCGCGTGCTCGAAGTCCACGTTGGTGATGATCGAGTATTGGGGCGCGAACTCGAGGAGCGAGCCGTCGCTCTCGTCCACCTCGGTCACGAAGAAGGGGCTGGCGCCGAGGCGGTAGTTGCCGTCGAGCTCGTCCACCATGCCGCCGACCATCACGGAGGGGTCGAGGCGTGCTTCGAGGAGGAGCTTGCTGACGAGCCAGGTGGTGGTGGTTTTGCCGTGGGCGCCGGCGATGGCGACGAGGCGGCGGTCGTCGGTGAAGCGGGCGAGCATGCGCGCCCGGCCTACGACCGGGATGAGCTGGCGATGGGCCGCGAGAATCTCAGGGCTGCTGCCGGGCACGGCGGATGTGTGGACGACGAGCTCGACGCCGTCGAGGTGCGCGGGGTCGTGGCCGAGGTGGACACTACAGCCGCGGTCGGCCAGGGCGCGGAGGACCGGGCCGTCCTTGAGGTCGCAGCCCGACACGGTCGCGCCGCAGTCGAGGCTCATATGGGCCAGGGCGCTCATGCCCACGCCGCCGATGCCCACGTAGTGGATGTGCCGCCCGTCGAAACGCATGGCTGCCATACTCCTGAAGCGGCCACTAGCCGCAACCAAAGAGGATGACTGGATGGGTGGATGAATGGATGATTGTCTGACACCCATCCACCCATCCATTCATCCATTCATCCTCGCCAACACGCGCGCAACGCGCGCGACGCACGACCGAACGGTCTAAACGGACTTCGCTTCGCGGCGGCGCGCCAGGAGGCGCGAGAGCCACGGCTTGCGCTTGCCGTTCCGCTCGGCGATGAGTGCCTCGATGCGGTCGGCCACGATGGCTGCCGCCCTGGGCACGCCGGCGAGCAGGCTCTGGCGCCGCATCTCGCCCAGACGGTCGCCATCGCCAAGCAGCTCCGCGACGTGGTGGGCGAGCCGGTGGGCGGAGAGGGTGCCCTGTTCGAGGACGAGTGCCGCGCCGCGGCTCGCCACCGCCGAGGCATTGTGGAACTGGTGGTTGTCCATCGCGTGCGGATAGGGCACGAGGATGGCGGGGATGCCGAGCGCGGTGAGCTCGGCGATGCTGGTGCCGCCGGCGCGCGAGAGCGCAAGGTCGCAGGCGCCGTAGGCCAGCGGCATGTCGGCGAGGAACGCGAACACCTTGGCCGGGACGCCGTACTGCTCGTAGGAGGCGCGGAGGCGCTCGGCGTCGGCCGCTCCCGACAGGTGGACGGCCTGCATCCGCACGCCTGAGGTGGCCAGGATGGGCAGGGCGGCCATGGTCAGGGTGTTGAGGGGGCTTGCCCCCTGGCTGCCGCCCATCACGAGGAGCGTGGGCAGTGCGGGGTCGAGGCCCAGCGCCTCCGCACACTCCGCGCGCTCGCGCCGCTGGATGAAGCCCCGCACCGGGTTCCCCGTCACCTGCACCCGCCGGCCCGCGCCGAAGCGGGGCACGGACTCCTCCCACTGCGTGTCCACCTCGTCCGCGAACCGCGCCAGGAGTCGGTTCGCGCGGCCAGGCACGACGTTTTGTTCGAGCAGGATGGATGGGATGCCGCGGAGGGCCGCGCACAGGACGGGAGCGACCGAGCCGTAGCCGCCGAGGCCGACCACGGCGTCAGGCCCGAACCGCCCGATGCAGCGCATGGCCCGCACGAACGCGGGCAGCAGGGCCGCCACGCGACGGGCCAGCGACCCGTAGTGGATGCACGGGATCGCCACGCACTCGATCCCGGCCTCGTGGGTGCCCTCGTATGCCTCGTCGCGGTCAGTACACAGGAGGAGCAGGCGGGCGTCGGGATGGCGCCGCCGCACCTCCTCACCGAGGGCAAGCCCGGGAAACAGATGCCCACCAGTGCCGCCGCCTGCCAGCGTGAGTCTCATGGTTGCTCTCTCTCAATGCGGCCTGGGGCCGCAACTGAGGGGGATGATTGGATGGGTGGATGGATGGATGACTGTCTCACACCCATCCACCCATCCATTCATCCATTCATCCCCCACACCCTCGCGCGAAGCGCGCGCCAGCCTGTGGCTCGTCGCGCATCACGCGTCACGCATCCTCCTGCCCAGTTTCACGGCGCCAAGCTCAGTTGGTGGGGCCTCGGCCTCGATGTGCGAGGCCACGTTCATCAGGAGGCCCACCCCCGCCATAGTAGCGACGAGCGCGGAGCCGCCCGCGCTCACGAACGGCAGCGCGATCCCCTTGGTCGGCGCGGAACAGGTCACGACGGCCACGTTCACCGCCGCCTGAAGCCCGACGGTGAACGTGATGCCGAAGGCGAGGAGCGAGCCGTAGAGGTCGGGCGCCCGCCGCGCCACCCGCACGCCGCACCAGAAGAGCAGCGCGAAGAGCGCCACCACGAACGCCACGCCCACGAACCCGAGCTCCTCGCCGACAATGGACAGCACGAAGTCGGAATTGGCCTCCGGCAGGTAGAGGAGCTTCTGGCGGCTGTTGCCCAGCCCCACGCCCGTGAGGCCGCCGGAGCCGAGCGCGATGAGGCTCTGGACGATCTGGTAGCCGGAGCCCTGGGGGTCGGCCCAGGGGTCCACGAACGTCACGATGCGCTGCCAGACGTGCGGCATGCGCATCGCAAGGTAGACCAGCAGCGGCAGCGAGGCGACGAGTGCCGGCACGACGTGGATCATGCGGATGCCCGCCACGAACAGCATCCCGAACGTCACAACCGCAATCAGGAGCGCGGTGCCGAAATCAGGCTCCTTCAGGATCAGCACGAAGGCCACGCCCATGATGAGCATCGGCTGCACGAAGCCCTTGAGAAACGTCCTGATCCGCTCCTGCGCCCTCGCGAGGAAGTCGGCCATGTAGAGGCAGAGCGCCAGCTTGCAGAACTCGGACGGCTGGACGCTCAGCTCGCCGAACCTGAACCAGCGCCTCGCACCGTTCACCGTGGCGCCGAAGAACAGCACCCCGGCCAGGCTGGCCAGCGAGAGGAAGAGGATGGGCACCGTGAAGGGGCGAAGGCGGTGGTAGTCAATCGAGTAGGCCACGAAGAGCGCCAGGAACGCGGCGGCGAGCCAGACCGTGTGCTTGAGGACGAGGTAGCGCGCGAGTGGGGGATTGTTGGCGGGGGCGGTGCTCGCCACCATCACGAGGCCGATGGCGAGCAGAACCGCCACGATGGCCAGGATGCTGCCCGTGGCGTCACGGAGCGACTGCGGCAGGGCGCCCGCGCCGGGCGCCCCGGCCGCGCGATTCTGGCTCAGCTCCAGGCCTGTCGCGGCCACGGCCGCACTCCTACAGACGCCCCCCCTCGGTCGAGGGGCTCAAGAGGGTTACGGACCTCGCGAGGTCCGTAACAAGCAGCCGCCTACAGACGCTCCCCCTCCATCAAGGGGCTCGACACGGTTACGGACCTCGCGAGGTCCGTAACAAGCAGCCGCCTACAGACGCTCCCCCTCCATCAAGGGGCTCGACACGGTTACGGACCTCGCGAGGTCCGTAACAAGCAGCCGCCTACAGACGCTCCCCCT
>VGYW01000115.1 GCA_016872875.1 Planctomycetota bacterium
GCGAGGAACTTCCGGCCAAGCTCGGCTTCCCTCATCATGCCGAGAGTATATGCTATCTCGGCCTAGGTTGCAATAGTTATTTCATGGCGGCTCCTTACGGGAGAGCTCGCGACGTCACGGACTGTTGCCACCATGGACGCGAGGCTGCAAGGTGCCCCGCTCTGCACCCGGAAAGCCTGCCAGAGGAAACCCCCTGACGACGCTTCATTCAGAAAGTAGATGGGAATCAGCAAGGCCCCTAAGGCTGACCCCGCCAGGAGAGCCGTCTCCCGATACATATGCACGCTCATGAGCCACAGGATGGCCACCAGTATGGGGAGAAGCGTGCTCTGTCGGCAGAAGAACGCCGCGGCAAACGCCAAGCTGGAGAGGAGCACTGGGATCAGCGGCGGCTTGACGGGGTGGGGCCGGAGGGCCAGCACCAATCCCATCAGGCCAAAGGCCAGAGCAGGAAAATCGGCCTTCTGGGCTCCGAGCCAGAACTGGACTGGGAACTGGCTGGCAAAGAGGAGCACCGATAGAATCCGTGCCCCTCGGTCCCCGGTGAACCGCCACGTGAGACGCCCGACGCACCACATGCTCACGAGGGTGAACACAAGGGCTATAAGGCGCCCCGACCAGAACTGGAGGCCGAACCAGCGCAGGCCCCAACCAACCATGCAATAGAATAGCGGCCCGTAGGCGGCCATCACGTATGGGGGTTCAAGAGGAGCGCGCACATCGTAGGGGTTGCGTCCACAAGCGGCCATCAGTGACGGTGCCCAGCTACCCCCCTCGTAGAAGCCGAGATCGTAGGGGTGCAACGCCCGCACCAGACCGATCATCCCAGCGACAAGGCTCACGCACAAGAGGGCAATGACCGGCACCCTGTCTGCCGTTGTGCCCCGGATCAATCGCATCAACCAAGTCATGTCGCCGCAATCTCCACCAGCGGACGGAGCTCCCTGCATACGCAAATCAATGCGACCGCAAGATGGCAAAAGCAGCGGGTCTCATTGCGCTTCGCGCGCCTGAAGCGCCGCATTCAGTGATACTTGCGGATGCCGCACAGCTCCAGAAGGACATGGGCCAGGAACCTCGGGCCATCGAGAATGTCGCGCCGCCAGAGCTTCCCGGGCTCGTGAGCGAGGCGCCAGAGCCACTCGAGGCCGCAGCGCCCCACCCAGGCCGGCGCCCGCCGCACCTTGCCGCTGAGGAACCCGAAAGCCGCGCCCACCCCCACCGCGACCGGCACCTTCAGGCGTTTCTGATGCTCGAAGATCCACCGCTCCTGCTTCGGCAGGCCAAGGCCCACCCAGAGGACGTCGGGCCGGGCATCGTTGATCATCTTCACGTGCGCGGCATCCTCCTCAGGTGACACTGCCCCGAACGGCGGCGAGAAAGTCCCGGCCACCTTGTGGCCTGGATACTCGCGCTCCAGCCGCTCCCGCAGCGCCGCAAGGGTCGCCGCCGTGTCCCCGTAGAAGAAGCTGCTGTAGCCCCGTTCGTTCGCCCGTCCGAAGAACGCCCGCATCAGCTCCGCTCCGGGGATGCGCCGCACCCCCCTGAACCCCCTCAGCCGCGCCACCCACACCGGCGCTATTCCATCGGGCACCCACAGGTCCGCCGAGTTCAGGATCGCCCTGAGCCCCGGGTCCCTGTGGGCCTCCCAGATCCCGTGGAACCCCGTCACCACGACGCGCCGGCACGGTGCGTCCGGCTCTGCTATCCAGCCCTCTATCGTTCCCATTGCTCGCGCGAAGTCAACCAGGTCCACTCGCGAGCCGAGGATCTTGACGGCGGCGGCGCGTGCCCGATCACAGGATGGGTAAGGCCCGCCGAGCATCCTGCCCCTCAGGGTCCGAAGAGAGTCCGACGAAATCGTAGCCGCTCTCTACTGAGCCGTTCCCGCGCAACTCCTTCAGTTGGACGCGGAAGAGTGGCTTCTGGCGGATTTGGAAGAACCGATAGCCCAACTCGGAGAGCTTTCGAACTGCTCCGCGCTCGGAGAAGGGCTGGCCGTCGTCGTGGGACTCGAAGATGATGGCCGCCGGCGTGTTGGCCGCCAGGAAGTCCCACGCTCCCGCGAGCACCTGTTCCTCATGGTGCTCCACGTCGAGCTTGAGGATTCTGATATGAGGCAGGCCCAGTTGCGCCAGGTAGGGTCCGGCTCGCCGAAGCGGCACCCGAACGCGGTCCCCCTCGCGCCCTGACGTGCTCAGGGAGCCACGGCAACTGCACCCCCTCGGGATAACCAGATCGGCTTCCCCATCCCTGTCCGACAGGGCCACCGCGTGGGTGTAGACGTGCCGGTAGCCGTTGAGTTCCGCGGACACCCTGATGCACTCGGCGAGCTTCGGTTGCGGCTCAAAAATGTGGACCTGCCCCGAGGGGCCGACAGATTGGCCGGCGAAAAGCCCCACCTCGCCGTAGTTAGCCCCGATGTCCAGGAGGCAGTCACCCGGGCGTAAGAGCCGCTGGCAGAGCCACGTGATCTTACGGTCGGTGTCGCCCCAATAGTAGAGCGCCCGCCCGCAGTAGTCGTTGAGGTAGACCAGGATGTGGGGGCCGTGGCGCAGGCGGGTCAGGACGAGCCGCTCCTCATCCGTCAGGCGGCGCGGCCAGGACATGTCGGCGAGCCGCACCCCGCCGCGGTAGAGGGGGTAGGAACGGATCAGCAGCTTGACGAGCCACCGAGCCGCCTTACGCATGGGCCGCGCCCCGCCGCGCGCCAGAGCCAGCCACCACACTCTCCAGGACCGCAGCCAACTGTCCAGCCTGCTCCCTGCGGCTCCACTTCCCGATCTCGGCGGGATTCCGGTCCAGATGGATGTCGCCCGTTCGCTTCCACTCCAGATACCACTCCCGGATGAGCTCTCTCAGCTCGCCAACGGAGCTGCACGACCGCCCTATCCCCGTGCTCCTGAGGATGCGATCAATACCCGTGGGTCCCTGTGGATAGGCCAGCACCGGCCTTCCCGCGGCCATATACTCAAACAGCTTGCCAGGGATGAAGTAGGGCATTGCCGAGGAGCCCAGCACCAGGAGGACAGTGGCTTCCCGCTGTGCCCGGAGCGTATCCGGCCAGGATTGCCACGGCTTCACCATGCACCGGACTCCATCACTGGTCAGGCCCAATTGGTGGGCGCGCCGGGCCTGGCGTCCCAGGAAGCCATAGAACTCGATGTGGACATCTTTCCTGGGAATAGCTCCCTCGGCCACCAGGGCGTTCGCCGCTTGGAAAACGGGTAGCAGGTCCTCCTCCCCCCGCACGCTGCCCGTGTAAACTATCCTGAATACGTCGGGGCTGGGCCTTCTTGGGGTCTCGCAGAGGTGTTCCGGCTCGAAGCCGTTTGGGATGAAGGTCACGGGGAGGCGGTGGCGGCGGGCCAGGATCTCCTCGTTTCGCTCAACGGTGATGACGTGCGAAGCGCCTTTGCAGAGCACTGCCTCGCGCCACGCCATAATGCCCCTGACCCACCTGGGATACACCACGTACTTGTCGGCGATGTCCCGGAAGTCTGCGACCCAGGGAACCCCCAGCCGTTTCGCCAGATTGGATGCAACGATGAAGACGCTGTAACCGGGCGCGGTCGCCCAGATGACGTCCGCGTCCAGGTCCATCCCCCGCGTCTTCTCGATGCTGAGCTTGGCCACGCGCCGGTTGTCCGAGCCGGGGAGGACCCAGTATTCGGCGACTCCCGACAGCGCCTTCAGAATCGGGTTCCTCGACAGGCGCCGAACAGGTCTGGCGACCCTGATGATGCGGGATTCGTCCAGCCCGGTCTGCTCCCGCATCTCCGCGGGCGAGAGCGGATTCTGCACGTGTTGCGGTTCGCATTGCGTCAGCACCGTGACGTCCCACCCGAACTCCTTCATGTATTTCGCGAGGCCTGCGGGCCGCCGGGCCGCGATGTGGTTCTGTGGGGGAAAGGCGGGGGTGACGAAGAGCACCTTCCTCACCACCTACCTCCGCCCCTTGGCTGCGACTTGCTCGAGGACCGACGCGAGCACCTTGGCCTGCTCCCTGCGGCTGAACTTCATGATCTCGTCGCGGTTGCGGCTCATGCGGATGTCGCCCGTGGCCTTCCATTCCTGGAACCAGCGGTGCAGAACTGCCTTCAGCTCATCCGCCGAGTCGCACGACACCCCAACGCCCGTCCGGCGGAGGATCGAATCGAGCTCGGGTTCCCTGGGAAAGGCCAGGACTGGGCGCCCCGCCGCCATATACTCGTATAGCTTCAGCGTGAGCACGCCTCTCGTGCCCGGCAGAGCCAGGACCAGCAGCACGGTGGCGTCACGTTGCGCGCGGAGGACATCGCTCAGCGGCAACTTCGGCAGGAACGTGGGCGGCTTGCGCAGTGGCCCCGACGTGTGGCCCCCCAGGCTTTCCGAGCTGCACCCGTAGAAGACTGTCTCGATCTCATCCTCGCGACACACGCCATCGGCGATCAGTTGGTTGGCCGCCTCGATGACCGGCAGAGGGTCCTCGCTCCCCCAGATCGAGCCCGTGTAAGCGATCCTGAACGCCGGCGCTTCAGGCTTCTTTGGCGCCTCGCACAACCAGTCTGGATCAAAGCCATTTGGGACGACGCTCACGGGCGCGCCGTACCTCCCCCTCAGCATGTCGGCAAGGCCCTCTGATACCGTGGTTATGTGGGCCGCCCCATCGCAGCAGCTCTTCTCCCGCCATCGCGCGAGCCGCGCCAACCAGCCCCGTCCCTTGAGACCCACGAGCTGGTCAATGACATCCCGGAAGTCGGCAACCCAGGGAACGTGCATGCTCTTGCCGAGTCGAGATGCCGCCAGAAGGCTCCCCCAGTGCGGCGACGTGGCCCAGATAACGTCCACATTGAGCTCGCGGCCGCGCAGTTCAGGGAGAACGAGCCGCGGCCACCGATGGTCGCAGGTGCCAGGCAGACAGAGGATTTCCGCCATGCCGAGCAGCTTCCCCAGCAGCCTGCCCCTGGGCGCGGGGCGGCTCGCTGGAAGCATCTTCCTGATGATCTGGGCCTCATCAATCCCGACGTTCGCCCGCACCTCCTCGGGCGACATCAGGTCGCCGTAATCCACGGGCTGCGACGTGAGCACCGTAACCCGCCAGCCGCACGCGGGCAGGTACTTGGCCATGGCAGCGGCGCGCCTGGACGCCTGGCGGTTGACCGGCGGAAAGTACGGAGCGACGAGGAGGACGTTGCCCACGGTCTGACTCGTCAGAGTCCAGGTTGCTCCACGCCACCCCTGCCGGCCGAGCCTTCTGGCCGTGCCACGAGGCCCCGGTAGAGCTCCAGGAGCCGCGTGACGTAGTTGCGCTCGTCGTAGTCCCGCTCCACGGCTCGCCGTGCCTCAGACAAGCGCCCTGCGTGCTCGGAGGGAGATGCGTAAACCATGTCCACGATGGCATCGGCCAGGGTCGGCACTGACCCCGGTTCGACCATGCGGAAGCACCGCTCGGCGAAGGTCCCGCGGTAGCTCGGCAGGAGCGCGCTGATCACCGGCCTCTCGCAGGCCGCCGCCTCCAGAAACGTCACGGGGAACGTGTCCATCGAGGGGTAGTTGATGACCACATCCGACAGGGCGTATAGCTCTGGCAGTTGAGCGGAAGGAACGCCCGGGAGCCAGCGAACGGACTCCGCGATTCCCAGCTTCTCCGCTTGGCGCCGCAGTTCCGTCCCATAGTCGGAGTCCGACCGCGAGCCCAGCTTGTTGTACTCTTTGATGACGAGGACCGCCTTTGCCGTCAGGCGCGAAATAACCTGGGCGAATGCGTCCAGGATGAGATGGTGGTTGTACATCCACCGGCACACCCGAGCCGAGAGGAGGACTTTGGCTTCGGGCGGCACGCCGAGTTGCCGCCGCCATTGCTCGGCGGCCTCGTGATAGCCGGGCCGGAAGGCTCGCGTGTCAACGCCCAGATGGAGCAGTTCCGTGTGTAGCTTGCGGCCGGCGAGCGCGCTGCACTTCTCGGCCATGGTCGGCTCGTCAACGATGACGAGATCGGCGCCCGCCAGCGCCTGCCCAATCACCCGCCGCTCATTCGGGTCCGCGGTCGGCAGGAAGTGCTGGTTGATGTCCGTCCCCCAGACCGACAGGACCAACGGTCTCAGGCCCGCCTTCCAGCATTGGTACGCGCGGCGATTCACCCAGTGGACGTGAACCACGTCGGGGCGTAGCCGCCGCCCCAGAAGCCACAGCCGCGGGACGATGGCCCAGGCCTCTAGTCCTATGCTGAGTTGCGAGCCGAGCAACCGCCGATAGAGCCGCCTTCCTCCCTTTGGATAAGGCACGAACCGATACCCCGCGTGTTGCGGGTTGGGATCGCTGCCGTCGGCAAAGGCCACTTCGCAGCCGTTTTCCAGGAGCCATTTGAGCGGACGCTCGGCGTGCGCGCTCCTCCCAGAAGTGATCATCAGAACCTTCAGCGGCATGCTGCTCCTTGAAGGCCCTCGCCGATGTAGGCAGTCTCGTGGTCGGTCATGGTGTTGTGAATGGGGAGGGAGACGATTTCCTCGCCCGCCCGGTCGCTTTGGGCTAGGCTGCCGCCCAGGACGGCGCCGGAGCGGAAGATCGGCTGGGAGTGGAGCGGGGGGAAGCAAACGCGGGTCTCGATGCCCAGCCGGGTCAACCCGTCGCGAAGCTGGTCGCGGGTCACGCCGGCGAGAGCTGGATTGACGCGGATGGTGTACAACTGGTAGACGTGCGTCCTGTCTGCCAGCGACCCGGGCGGCTCAAGGCCAGGGACCTCCTGAACGGCCTTGGAGAGCATCGCGGCCAACTGGCGCTTGCGTTCGAGGATGCGGGGGAGCTTGCGCAACTGTTCGATGCCCATCGCGGCCTGCATCTGGGTCATGCGGTAGTTGTAGCCGACCATCTCGTGGAGGTAGGTGATCTTGCTGCCATGGTTTCTGAGGAGGCGCAGGCGCTCGGCCAGCTCCGCGTCGTCGGTGGTGACCATGCCGCCTTCGCCGGTCGTGATGTTCTTGTTGGGGGTGAAGCTGAACATGGCGGCGCGGCCTAGCGAGCCGACCTTCCGGCCCCGGTACTCGGCTCCGTGGGCCTCTGCCGCATCCTCGATGACCTCCAGGCCGTGTTGCCTCGCGATGGCCAGGATCTCATCCATGTCGGCCGCCTGCCCCGCGTAGTGTACAGGCATGACCGCCCTGGTCCGCGCGGTGATCTGTCGCTCCATAGACTGCGGGTCCAGGTTCAGCGTCACGGGATCAATGTCCGCGAAGACAGGTGTGGCCGCTGCGTGGACCACGGACGTGGCGGTGGAGATGAAAGTGATGTCGGGCACAATGACCTCATCCCCAGGCCCGATGCCCATCGCCACAAGGACGGCGTGCAGGGCAACCGTGCCGTTGCACAGCGCCACGGCGTGCCTGACGCCGATGAAATCCGCGAAGGCCCGCTCGAACTCGGGCACCTTTGGCCCGCCGGAGAGCCAGCCGGAGAGGATGACCTGCCGGACGGCGTTGGCCTCCTCCTCGCCCACGAGGGGGCCGGTCATGGGAACCTTCCAGGCCATCAGGGAAGCTCTCTCCTACCCAGGCAGGAACTTGTCCCGCATCTCCTCGAACTCGTCCTGCGCCTTCTTGTAGTCGGCGTGCGAGCCGAGGTCGAGCCAGTAGTCGTCCGACGGGTAGCCGACGATCTTCTTCCCCTCGCGGAGCATCTGCCAGACGACCTCGGGGAAGTCCAGGCGCTTGCCCGGGGCGATGTACTTGAGGACTTCAGGCTCGTAGACGTAGACGCCCATGCTGACGAGGTAGTTCATGGTGGGCTTTTCGAGGAAGCTCTGGACCTCGAACTGCTTGTTGATCTCGATGACGCCGAGGTCCACCTTCACCTGCCGGCGGTTCAGGGCGATGGTCAACAGGCCACCGTGCTCCCTGTGGAATTGCAGCAGCTTGGCGTAGTTCAGGGTCGTCAGGATGTCCCCATTCATGACCAGGAACGACTCTGTGAGGTTGGGCACGAGGGAGAGGGAGCCGACGGTGCCGAGCGGCTCGGTCTCGCGGACGAATGTGATCTTGGCGTTGCTCACGGTGGGCGAGCCGTTGCGGAAGTAGGCCTCGATGAGCTCGGCCAGGTAGCCCACGCTCAGCACGATCCGCTCGAAGCCGTAGTAGGCCAGTTGGTGGATGACGATGTCCAGGATCGGCCGGTCGCCCAGGGGCACCAGCGGCTTGGGGAAGATGGTGTTGTAGGGGGCGAGACGCGTTCCCTTGCCCCCGGCGAGGACTACGGCGATCATACCTGATACACCCCCGGTTGGTAGAGGTCCAGATGTTCACGGATCCACTGGATGGTCTGGGCGAGGCCGTCGTCGAGGTTGACCTTCGGCGCCCAGCCGAGCAGGCGCTTCGCCTTCTGTGCGTCAGCCAGCAGCCTCTCGACCTCGGAGTGCTCGGGTCGCTTGCGCGCATCCGTCGCCACCGCCCTCAGCGGCCGGCCCATCAGGAGGGCGATCTTCTGGACCAAGTCGCCGATGGCGATCTCGGCCCCTGCGCCGACGTTGATCTCTTCCCCGCTCACCCCATCCGCCTCGGCCACGGCGAGGAAGGCCGCCACGGTGTCAGCCACGAACGTGAAGTCGCGCGTCGGGTGGAGGTTGCCCAGGCGGACCTCGTCCCCGGCAAGGGCCTGGGTGATGATGGTGGGGATGACGGCGCGGGCCGACTGCCTCGGCCCGTAGGTGTTGAAGGGCCGCAGCGTGACGACGGGGGTTGCGAACGCCCGCCAGTAGCTCTCGACGACGCGGTCCGCGCCGATCTTGCTGGCGGAATAGGGCGACTGCCCCTGGAGGGGGTGCGCCTCGTCAATCGGCACGCGCCGCGCCGTGCCGTAGACCTCGCTCGATGAGGTGTGGACCAGCCGCTCGGCGCCCGACGCCCTCACCGCCTCCAGGACGTTCAGCGTGCCCAGCACGTTCGTCTCCACGACCTCGCGCGGGTGAACGTAGGAGTAGGGGATGGAGATGAGCGCGCCGAGGTGGAAGACGGTCTGGCAGCCGTGGGCCGCGGCGCGCACCGCGTCCGCGTCACGCAAGTCGCCCGCCACCACTTCCATCTCGCGGAAGACGTCGGGGGGCACGAGGCGGAGGAGCCCGACGTCGCGGCGCGAGGTGTAGCGGACGAACGCCCGCACAGCGGCGCCGCGGGCCACCAGTTGCTCGGCCAGGTGGCTCCCGATGAAGCCCCCCGCACCTGTCAACAGCACCTTGCGTCCCTGCCAGTTCATGGGCTGAATTGCTGTCTCCTGCACAAGTGGTGCAACCCTGGGTGGCTTGGCATAAGCGGGTGCCACCCTCAACGGCTTCCGTTGAGGGTGCGGTCAGCTAGAGCCCTGGCAGACACCCTCAAGCGAAGACGCTTGAGGGTGGCACCCACCATTCAGTGCCCGGAGCGCCCCGGGCGCGGTTCGGGCGGCCTCCGCTGGCGATAGGTGATGCGGTCCGTGAAGCGCTCGACCAGGCGGCGCTGCAACTCCTGAAGGTCCTCGTTCGACAGGGTCTTCGTCCGCGTGTAGCTGTTCACGTACTCGCACGAGTTGTCGTAGTCAATCCCCTTGTGGAGCTCGTGGTCGTAGCCGGGGCATCCGGGGACTGGGATGTAGATGGTGAAGCCCACGACGTCGGGGTCGAGCTCCTCGATGAACGGGATTCGGGCGAGGACCGTCTGCTCGGTCTCCTCGGGGGTGAAGCCGAGGATGAAGTAGGCTTTTCGGACGAGTCCCATCTCGCGTGTGATGCGGAAGGCCTGGCGCACCTGGTCGGGCGTGATCGGCTTGCCCGTCAGGTGCATCAGGCTCGGGTCGCTCTCGACGCCCATCCAGACCTCCGCGAGCCCCGCCTGGGCCATCTTTTCGAGGACGCGGTGCGCCTGGCGGCCGAGGATGGTGGATGCGACGACGTTCATGCCGAACCTGAACTCGATGCCGCGCTGGGCCTTCAGCTCGGCCACCCGCGCCATCTCGGAGGTCGGGAACACCTCCGCGTCGCACATCAGCACCATGCTCTCCCCGTCCATCCCGTAGCGGTCCCGCAGCACCTGCATCTCGTCCACGATGTTCTCGGCGGTTCGTGAGGCGCCGTGGGTGGGGCTGAAGGAGCGTGCGGCGCAGAAGGAGCAGCCGAAGGGGCACCCCCCGCGCTGGAGCTCCATCGAGGTCTTGCGCCCCTCGCCCAGCCTGCGGAGCTTCTCGAAATTGCGGTCAATGCGGATGAGCTCCCGGTCCGGGAACGGCACCTGGTTCAGGTCCGCCATCAGGGGCCTGCGAAGCACGCGCGGGGCGTGGGGGTCCAGGAGCACCTGCACCCAGCTCTCCTCGCCCGGCCCCTGGGCGAAGTGGTCAACGTCGCGCCCGTAGTGTTGGAGGAGCTGGGCTTCGGTGAGGCCGGTCGCAGCGTAGCCGCCCCAAACGATTCGCACGCGGGGGTTGGCCTTGCGGATCTCGTGGCCGAGCGCCAGCGCCCGCCGCACCTGGAACGAGGTGAGCGAGAAGCCCACAACGTCCGCCTCCGCGCACCCGGCCACGATCGCCTCGTCGGAGTCGAACTCCCCCGCAAAGAAGCGGTACTGCTCGGGGCGGAGCCCGAAGCGGTAGGAGTAGCTCGCCAGGTAGCCCAGGCCGAGGCACTCCCAGGCGTGGCGGCTCCGCGGGCTCACGAGCGCGATTCTAAGGTCAGGAGCGATCGTGCCTCCTCTCACCACTGGGCGCGGTCTGTCCGAAGAGCAGCCACTCGCACTCCCCGGTAAAGCTGGGCGCGCGTCCCCGCATCCTCGGCACCAAGCCGTTCGTCCCGAACATCCCCACGTAGTCGTGCCGGAACAGGTAGAACTCCTCACACTCGGCGCTCTCGGGCAGGGACTCGCTCACGTAGACGGCCCTGCACAGCCTGCATATCGCGGCGATCACCGCGGCAACGCCCGCGGGCGGAATGTGCTGGAGGACGCGGTTGCAGATGGCCAGGTCGAAGTAGGACTCCGGGAAGTCCAGCTCGGTCACGGGTGCGTGTAGCAGCCGCACGCGCGGGCCGTTGTAGCGCGTGCGTGCCAGGCCTAGGGCCTCCTGCGCAATGTCCTGGCCCACGACCTCCTGCACGCCGCAGCTCTGGTAGAGCGGGAAGAGCCTGCCGCTGCCGCAGCCGACGTCGAGCAGCCGCTTGGGCGCAAGGGAGGCCAGCAGGCCGCCGAGGACCTCGTAGTCGCCCTTCCACTCCCCCCACTGCTGGTCGAGCCCCTTGGCCCTGAGGCGCCAATAGAGCCTCCGCCCCAGGGAGGATTTGTAGATACCAGCATGGCCGTATGCCCACAGGACCGCCTTGCGCGCGGCCCTCCACAGCCCCTCCAGCAGCCGCGGCCGTCGCCTGGCTACCCACATGGTCACAGCCCCTCGGCGGCCCGCTTCCCCCGCGCTACCCACTCCGGCGGCCATGCACAACGCGCCCTCCCATGCGCCAGACTCCGCGAACGAGCCGGGCACCCCAAGCGGGCAGGTGGCCTTCCAGGACAAGGCGCCAGAGTCCGTGAGTGCCCCACATGCCGTGGCGTAAGGCGGCCCAGGCCAGCTCGGCCGCCCGTTTCATGTCTCCCGCCTCGTAGTTCGCCCAGGCGGCCCGCTTGTAGCCCAGGGCGAGGAAGCGGTTGCGGCGACGCCGGTCCGCGAAGAAGCGCGGATGGCGCCGAACGATGATCTCGTGCGTCTCGTGGTAGCGCCGCGTGTAGCTGCGGGAGACCTGAGAGGCGTGGCCCCAGCGGCAGCGGTAGATCGCCTGTCCACAGTGGTATCCCACGATGCCTGCCTCGGCGGCTCCGATCAAGAAGTCGTAATCGCCATTCCCGCGCGCCAACTCGGAGGCATACCCTCCGAGCTGTTCCCACATCTGCTTCCTGTAAGCGGCGGCGGATGGGGTCCCCTGCCCCTCCACCAGGTCAGCAGCACTAGAGCTGTGGGGATAGGTCCAAGTCTGGTCTTTGCCACCAAAGCGCTGATAGTCGCCATATATGAACCCTGCCTCCTGGTGTCGAGCGAACCCATTGAGCGCCAGCGCCACCGACTCGGACAGGAGTTGGTCGTCGCCATCAAGACAGAAGTGGTAGGGGGTCTCCGTCAGCTCGAACGCCTTGTTGCGTGTGGGGTACGGCCCCATGTTGGTCGGCATCTCGTGCTTGCGGAGCCTGGGGTGCTCGAGCTCCGCAAAGACCTCGCGCGTCCGCTGGTGTGTCGTGCCGTCCATGACCATCACGGCGGCCCACCGGCCGTCAGTCTGCGCGAGCACGCTCTCCCAGCACTCGCGAAGCCAGTCCCCCTCGTTGTAGCACGTGATGCCGATGGTGATTAGGGGTTCAGGCATCAGCTCGCAGCCGCTTGACTCGGGGTCACTTCCTCGCAACAATCCAGGTTACGACTGGCCAGAGCGGGTCGTTCCTTGTGGCCAGGCGGTGTAACGGGTGCCACTTGGCGTGTGGCACGCCCACGTAGCGAAGCCCATCCCTTATCACTGACCAGACGTCCGGGTTGCCCCAACCGCCGACATCCACGACCTCGGACCATTGCCGATGGAGGAGGGACAACGCATAGGGCGTGAACCGCCAGAAATCGTCCGGGCCGCCGTGGATTGGGTTGATGAAGCACGTCGTATGGACCGCGACGCCGCCCGGCCGCAAGACGCGAGAACACTCATCCACCGCCCGCTGCGGATCGCCCGCCACGTGTTCGAGCACTTGGTCGGAGAGAAGATAGTCGAAGGACGCATCAGGCATGTCCAGCGAGAGGATATTGTGCTCTGGGTAGTTCGCCTCGACGACCTCGGTGGGCCGGAGACCGAGGACCTCACACAGATTGGTGGACTGGCCGATGGCGAGTGCCCGGCCCGCGCGCTGCGGCAAGCGGGAGCCTACGGACCCAAGGTGCCGGTACATGAAGTAGCGAGTGACGTGTGGCCCGCGGCGCAGGCCGAGCATCGAGGCCAACCAGATGGCTTTGCGGATTCTCCGCAGAACGCCCACTGTCACCCCGAGCTCGGCTGTGCCGGGTGCCCCGCCCGTGGCGCGCGAAGCAGGAAGGCCCCCTTCTCGAGCGGCAGGAACCTGCACTGAAGGCCGGGGAACTCCCGGCACCACATGGCGACGATCTCCTTCTCGTCCTCGCGGCAGCCATCGTCGAGGATGATCGCCGCGCCCTCGCGCAGGCGGCCGTGCAGGAGCGGCAGGGCGGGGTAACGCGCTAGGCGCTGGACGGGCGCCGGCGGCCCGTCTACGATGAACAGGTCCACGGGCTGGTCCAGCTTCAGCGCGCCCAAGTCGTACCAGAGCCAGTCCCGCCCCGCTATCCCCGTGCGTTTCAGCGGCGCGCGCACCACCGTCGCGTAGTCCTTCAGGCCATGGGAGGCCAGCAGCTTCTCGCTCAGGTCCGCATACTCGGGGCTGTGCTCCAACGACATCACCCTGCCTTGCCCGGCGCTCCTGAGCGCGTAGGCCACGAAGAGCGTGGACACACCGCTGCCCGCCTCGAGGACGAGCTCGGGCTTCTCGTCGAGCACCAGTTGTGTGATCTCCCTCAGCAGGTCGGGAGAGGCCGCGCCCGCGTCGCACGGAGGGAAGGGTTGGTCCGGCCGAAGCCTGAAGAAGAGGTAGAACAGCGACTCGGCTTGCCTCAGGCTGTTCCATACGCGTGAATCCGCGTAGGCGCGGAGCCTTCGATACACCTCCATGGTGGCCAGGAGGAGAACGGCCGCGGAGAGAGCGAACCCGGTGCAAACGGCCAACGCGGTGGAGTAGGCGGACGCGGCAAGCGTGGCTGCGAGCAAGCACAGAGCACACGTCAGGACGGCCAACCAGTCTTTCACCTTCACCAGCATGGGGCCTGCCTTCCTGATGCCGGGTCCATTATGTGAGGTCCCATTCCTGCCTGCACAGCACCAGCGTGCGCCCCAGCTCCCCGCCGCACTGGTAGAAGTCGCTTGGAATCACCGTGAAGCAGAGCGCATCCTGGAGAGCATGGCATGGTTGGCCCGCTGCCGCCAGGGCCAGCTTCACACGGTAGTGCCCGGGCGCAAGAAACAGATTGGCGGGGCGGCACACAAACGTGAACTTCCCAGGGCCGATCCTGGGCACTCGGGTTCGTTCGTGGAAGCGGCTGTCGAGATAGGCCACGCGCTGGCCCATCTCGCTGTCGATCCCGATCCCCACCAGCGGTTCCCTCAGCCACGCCGTGGCGGAACAAGCCACCTCGAACTGTAGAGGCGAGCCGGCCGGGAACACACCCTGGCACGCGGTGCCCGGTGAGGTCACGCGCGCCTCCACGATGCGGGCGGCGCCGTCGCCCTCCAGCGTTCCCGAAGCGCCCAACTGCACCCAGCCTGCCGCGTCGTGGCCCCTGAAGGACTCCAGGTAATGCTGGATTGCGCGGGTCCGCTCGCCCAGGAAAGTGACCCTTCCGCGTTCGAGCACAGCAGCTCTGTTGGTGATGGCCTCCACCGCGGCCATGTTGTGGCTGACGAACAGCACCGTGCGAGCGTCCGCCGACGTTATGCTCTGTATCCTGCCCAGGCACTTCCTCTGGAACTCCGCGTCGCCGACCGCCAGCACTTCGTCCACGAGGAGGATTTCGGGTTCGAGGTGTGCGGCGACGGCGAAGGCGAGACGGACGTACATGCCGGAAGAATAGCGCTTGACGGGGGTGTCTATGAAGCGTTCGATTTCGGCGAAGGCGACGATCTCGTCGAATTTGCGGGTGATCTCGGCGCGGCTCATGCCGAGGATGGCGCCGTTGAGGTAGATGTTCTCGCGGCCGGTGAGCTCGGGGTGGAAGCCTGTGCCGACTTCGAGGAGGCTGGCGACGCGGCCGCGGATGCGGGCGCGGCCCTCGGTGGGCTCGGTGATGCGGGAGAGGATTTTCAATAGAGTGGTCTTGCCGGCTCCGTTGCGGCCGATGATGCCGAGGACCTCGCCTTGGTGGACTTCGAAAGACACGTCCTTCAATGCCCAGAAGGCGTCGGGCTCGTTCAACTCGTTCAAAGTCGTTGAACGTTGAACATCGTTCAAGTCGTTCAAGACGTGCGAAGTCGTTGGAAGCGGACGGTCGTTCAAGACGTTCAAAGTCGTTGAACGTTGAAGGCCGTTGAAATCGTTCAAAGACGTTGAACCGTTCAAACGCCGCCCGAGGCGCCAGAGGCGATGGAAGGGGGCGGTGAAGGCCTGGACGAGGGCTTCGCGGAAGGTGTGGTAGCGCTCGCGCGCGCCGATGCGGTACTTTTTTGAGAGGGCTTCGACTTGGATGACGGGGGCGGTCATCGTTGAAAACCGTTGAAGTCGTTCAAGATCGTTGAAAAACGTTCAAAACGTTCAAAACGTTCAAAACGTTCAAAACGTTCAAACCGTTGGAACCGTTGAAAGCCGTTCAAGCCGTTGAAGACCGTTGAAAACCGTTCAAAGCGTTGCAAGCCGTTGAGGACCGTTGAAAACCGTTCAAAGCGTTGAAAGCCGTTGAAGACCGTTGAAAATGGTTGAAGGCGTTCGGCGATTTGAACGATCTTGAACGACTTTGAACGATTTTCAACGAGTTTAGCGGATGAAGAGGCTGAGGATGAGGATTTTGAGGCCGATGCGCCAGCCGGCCTTGCTGCGGAGGCTGGTGATGAGGCCCCAGATGATCTGGGCGACGCGGATGCAGAGGGCGCGAGCCCCTTGGAACTGGTCGTCGGTGATGTAGCCTTGGTCGAGTGCGACGTAGAGGAGGCTTCGGACTTCGCCGGCGGAGCCGCGGGCAATGAAGAGGAAGTTGGCGAAGTCCTTGTTGCTCCCACGCTCGAAGCCTTCGGCCACGTTGGACATTGCGGAGACGGCTGCGCGGCGACTCTGGTCGGTGAGGCCGAAGTCGCGCGAGAAGCGGGCGCCTTTGGTCAGGGAGTATACGAGGTTCGTCAGTTCGCGAGCGACTTTCCAGGCGTCGAGGTCTTCGAACGTGTGAATCGGGTTCGTGCTCATTTGGGACTCCGTTGAAAATCGTTGAAAACCGTTCAAAGATCGTTCAAGTCGTTCAACCCGCTGAACCCGTTGAAAAGCGTTCGAGTCTTCGGCGGTTTTCAACGGCTTTGAACGATCTTGAACGGCTTGAACGAGTTAGATGATGTCGGCGAAACGGCGCTCGGTCTTCCTGAAGTAGAGAGTCCCGATGAGGATTGCCACCACTATAACGCCGGTGGATACGGCGAGACTTGGCCAGTTGAATGGCTTGCCGAGAAGGGCGGAACGATAGGCGTCGACGATGCCGGTGAGGGGGTTGAGGAGGAGGAGCCATTGCCAGGCGGAGGGGACGACTTTGACGGGATAGAGGACGGGTGTGAGGAACATCCAGATTTGGATGACGAAGGGGATCATGTAGCGGAAGTCGCGGTAGGTGACGTCGAGGGCGGAGAGGAGGCATCCGACGCCGAAGGCGGCGAAGATGGTGAGGGCAACAAGGGGCACGACAATGAGAGTGGCGAGGGTGGGTGGGACGCTGTAGTAGAACATGAGGCCGATGAGGATGGTGAAGGAGATTGCGAAGTCGAGGAGGCAGGCTCCAATGGCGGAGAGGGGGATGATGAGGCGGGGGAAGTAGACTTTTGTGATGAGGTTGGAGGAGCCGACGACGCTCTGGGAGCTTCGGCTGAGGGATTCGGAGAAGAATTGCCAGGGGAGGAGGCCGGCGTAGAGGAAGATGGGATAGGGGAAGCCCTCGGAGTCGATCTTGGCGAGTCCGCCGAAGATGGCGCTGAAGACGACCATTTTGGTGAAGGGCTGTAGGAAGGCCCAGAGGAAGCCGAGGACGGTCTGTTTGTATCGGACTTTGACGTCGCGCCAGGCGAGGAAGTAGAGGAGTTCGCGGTAGCGCCAGATTTCGCGGAAGTTGATGGGCAGCCAGCCCTTCCGCGGCTCGATGACGAGCTCGGGGAGCGGCGCTGGGGAAGGGGCTTGGTCGGCAACAGACATCTATGGGGCCGCCGGGGGGCTCTGGCCGTGGGCGGGGGCTGCCGGGGAGGGCAGCGCGGCCGGGCTGTGTTCGTCGAGGAGTCGGGTGAAGTAGGCAAGCGTCTGGCCGGCGAGCTCGAGGGAGCCGTTGACGGGGGTCTCGAGGCGGGCCTCGAGGCGGGTGCCGGTGAGGCGGTCGCGCACGGGGATGGAGGCTTTGAGGGTGGCGCTGCCATCCTGTGGGAGGGCCGGGTGGGTCCATGTGAGCGCGCGTGGGGTGCCGTCGGGGTTGTTGAGTGTGATGGCGAGGGAGGCGAGCTGCATCTGCTCGGCTGCGGCGCAGAGGGCCTTCCACCACTCGTCGAAGGTGGTGGCCCGGCGGAGGCCCAGCCCGGCGTCTTCGAAACCGCGCCGGCCCTCCTGGGCGGCACGGGACATGGCAATCTTGCGCTGGATTCCGGCCAGGGTGTCGCGGAGGGAGACGGAGCCGGCGATGCCGAAGACGAGGATCAGGAGCACGAGGACGGCGGCAAGGATGACGAGTTGCCTGGCGTCGCGTGTGACCATCATGAAGAGGCCCAAGCCGGCGGCGAGGACGGTGACGAGATAGAGGATGAGGACGACGTGGCGGTGGCGGAGCCCCATATCGATGAGGCGGTGGTGGATGTGGCCGCGGTCGGGCGCGAAGATGGAGCGGCGTTCGAGGAACCGTCGGAGCATGCTGAACAGGGTGTCGAAGATGGGGATTCCGAGCGCGAGGGCCGGGAGTGCAAGGCCGACGATGGTGGAAGCCTTTGTGGCGCACAGGACGCTCACGGAGGCGAGGACGAAGCCGAGGAAGTAGGTGCCGCAGTCGCCCATGAAGATCTTTGCGGGGTTGAAGTTGTGGTAGAGGAAGCCGAGGAGGCTGCCGAGGAGGGCGGACATGAGGATGGCCATGACGGCCTGGTTGGTGTGGATGGCGAAGATGCCGATGACGGCGCATGCGGCGGCGCAGATGCCGGCGCAGAGGCCGTCGAGGCCGTCAATGAGGTTCACGGCGTTGGTGATGCCGACGATCCAGAAGATGGTGAGGGGCCAGGCAAGCCAGCCGAGGTCGAAGGTGACGACGCCCTTGACGGCGACGGTCTCGATGCGGATGCCGAAGGCGCACACGCCGCAGGCTGCGGCGATCTGGACGAGGAGCTTGTAGCGTGCGCGGAGGCGGCGAACATCGTCCACAAGGCCCGCGATGGCGGCCAGGCCGGCGAAGGCAAGGATGACGAGGAGTCCCGTCTGGGCGGCGCGCAAGGCTGTTCCGACCACGGTCGTGAGCGTCATGCCAAGGAGCACGGCGGCGACCGCGGACACGATGACGGCGATGCCGCCGACGCGCGGAACGTCGCCTGAGTGGACCTTTCGCGGGTCGGGGCGGTCCACCAGGCGCATCCTGCGGGCGAGCCGGGCCACCAGCGGGGTGATGACCCAGGAGAGCCCGGCGGCAGCAACGATCGTGGAGGCGTAGGTTCTCATGGGTGGCGCCTAACCTGTTGGTTCGAGGAGGTCGGCATCCACTTCGAGTGCGGCCCCCTGCTGGATGAGGTGGACGTCGAGGACGAGTCGGGCGCGGGTCCTGCGTTCGACGACGACGCCCTCGATGCCCAGGAAGGGGCCGGCCCTCACGCGGCAGCGCTCGCCGACGGCGGGGCGGGGGTAGAGCTCGAGGTCGGCCTTGGCGGCGAGGGCGCGCTGGATGGCGGCGAGCTCGCCGATGAGGCGCTGCTGGTTGGGGACGTCGAGGACACGGCAGACGCGGTTGGTGGCGAGCGCGAGGCGACGGGCCTGCTCGTCGCCGCAGAAGCACAGGTAGGAGGTGAAGAGTGGGAGCAGCCCGTGGCGCCTGCGGCCGCCGGAGAAGAAGATGTGGTGGCGCATTGGGAGAAAGTAGCTTATCTCGCGGCGCAGGAGGTCCCAGGCAAGGGCCTTCTCGTTGCGGGCCTTCGTGTGCGCCACCCACCAGCGGCCAGCCATGTCCGCCAGGGAGTCGACCGCAGGCGAGAGCATCGGGGGGTTGTCAGCGAGTTTGAGCAATGGCATGCCCGCCGCGGGGCGCACTCCGTCCGTGTCGGTGCACCGACGAGAAAGCGGATGGTGCTCAGGCCGGCGAGCGGCTCGCCGGCTATCGTTCGACCGAGGCGCCGGGGAGGAGGCTGAGGTCCTCGAGGAGTTTCCTGGCGCTGGCGAGTTGCGGGTTGAGCCGCAGGCAGACGCGGGCCTCGTGCATGGCCTCGGCGACACGGCCTGCTTCGGCAAGGAGCCGTGCGAGCTCGAGGCGCCAGCCCACCTGGCCGTAGTCGAGCGCCAGGGCGCGGCGATAGCACTCAATGGCCGAGGGGGTGTTCTTCTCCTGTCGCCAGATTCCCGCAACGGAGGCCAGGGTGGAAGCCGACACACCGGGCTTGTCGCACTGTGCTTTGAGCGCCTGGACTGCCGCGGCGCGGGCGCTGGCGATGAGCTCGCGGGCCTTG
>VGYW01000116.1 GCA_016872875.1 Planctomycetota bacterium
ATCTTCGTGCGGCCCATCGAGGAGATCACCTTCAACTTCGGCACGATCCGCTGGGAGTACACGCCGAAGGACCACATGGGCAAGCCGCAGGCCGTCCTCCAGTCCGGCTGGAGCCTCGAGCAGAACAAGCCCCTCTGAGCGCGGGAATTGCCGCGCCCTGCCTCTCCGCGCGTTGCGCGCAGCGAGCGCCTGGCGCCCGAACGGGCGCCAGGCGCAGCGCGTGCGTGGCCCTAGCGCTTCACAGTCCTCAGCGCGCTGGCTGCGCCGGGAAGAGGCGCGGGGACAGGAGACCCAGCCATGGCGAAGGACAACTTCCTGAAGATCGAGGGGCCCGGCATTGATGGGGAGAGCACGGACCAGGCCCACCAGCGCTGGATCGAGGTCGTGTCGTACAGCCTGGGGCTCAGCCACGCCCGGGCCCTCGGGGGCGCCGCTTCCCCACAGTTCACCGACCTCTCCGTCGTCAAGGTGCTCGACTGCGCCACGCCGAACATCCTCCAGCACTGCGCGAAGGGCACCATCTTCTCCAAAGTGACCCTCCACGTGTGCCGCACCGTGGGAACCGGCGTCCAGCACGTGGCCCTCTGCATCGCCCTGGAGGGCGTCACAATCTCGAGCCATCACCCGGGCGGCGTCGTGCAGGGGGAACTGGTCCCGTCGGAGGAAGTCAGCTTCTGCTTCAACAAGATCAAGCTGGCGTACACTCCGGTTGACCACATGGGCAACCCTCTCGCGAAGACGGAGCGAGGGTGGGACCTCAAGAAGAATGCTCCCGCCCAGTAGCCAGCAGCGACGGGTCTGCGGCCTCCGCCTCAGGCTCGGCGGCGCAGAAGTGCACTTCAACCACACGGTCCCCCCGGGGCCCGTGCGGGTCGCCGACATTCTCCCCGCGCTCCAGGCGCTGACCGATCTCATCGTGGAGTCCGCCGCGCGGCCGGGGAAGCAGGCCTCGTGCCGAGCCGGGTGTGGGGCCTGCTGCCGGCAGCCCGTGCCGGTGGCCGAAGCGGAAGCCGTCCAGCTCGCCGAGATGGTGGCGGCCATGCCGGCCGCCAGGAGGGAACGCGTGCTTCGCCGCTTCGAGGCTGCCCTCGCGAGGCTGGCACGCGCCGGCCAGTTGGAGCCCCTCCGCCGCCTGGCGCGCACGGCGGACCCGGAGGCCCGGCAGGGCATCGGCTTGGCCTACCTCAGCCTCCAGATCCCCTGCCCCTTCCTGGACGCCGAGTCGTGCAGCATCCATCCGCGCCGGCCCCTGGCTTGCCGCGAGTACCTCGTCACGTCGCCGCCGTCGCACTGCGCGCGGCCGGAACTGGGGGTGGAGAGAGTGGTGCTGCCGGTCAACCCCTCGCGCTTGCTGTACCGGTTCGGGGACGGCGCGGGCGACGACCGGCCGCGGTGGCTGCCGCTCGTGCTGGCCCTGGAGTGGGCGGAGCAAGGGCGCGCCAGGGCGGCCCGCCGCTTCCCTGGCCACGAGCTCTTCGAGCGTTTCGTCAGCCGGCTGGCCCGGCAGGGCACTTCTGATCTCTAGCCAGCGATCAGAAATGGTTGCGCTCCGCCCGCCGCTCGGATAGAATGCTCTTATACCTTTCTGGGGGTGAACCGCACATGGCAGATCCCGAAACGCTGATTCGTGAGGGCAAGCTCGCCGAGGCCCTACAGGAGCTTCAGGACCGCATCCGCAAGAGCCCAGCCGACCCCAAGCTGCGCATCTTCCTCTTCCAGTTGCTGTGCGTCCTGGGCGACTGGGAGCGGGCCATGACCCAGCTCAACGTGGCCGGGGAGATGGACCCGAAGGCGATGGACATGGCCCTGGTCTATCGCCCGGTGCTGAACTGCGAGGCGCTGCGCGCCGAGGTCTTCGCCGGGCGCCGCGCGCCACACGTCTTCGGCGAGCCCGAAGAGTGGGTCGGCTGGATGGTCCAGGCCAACCAACTGGTGGGCGAGGGACACTGCCAGGCATCCCAGGAGCTCCGCGCCAAGGCCCTCGAAGCCGCCCCTGCGACCCCCGGCACCATTGACGGCAAGCCCTTCGAGTGGCTCATGGACAACGACCCGCGCCTGGGCCCCATCCTCGAGACGTTCGTGGACGGGCGTTACTTCTGGGTGCCCATGGACCGGATACGCCGCGTGGTCACGGACAAGCCGGTGGACCTCCGCGACAAGGTGTGGCTGCCGTCCCACTTCATCTGGGCCAACGGCGGCGCAGCGGTCGGCTTCATCCCCGCCCGCTATCCCGGCTCCGAGGCCTCGGAGGACCCCGCCATCCGCCTGGCGACGCGGACCGACTGGGTGGACCGCGGGAGCGAGCTCTTCCTGGGCATCGGCCAGCGGATGTTCGCCACCGACGAGGGGGACTACGCGCTGCTCGACATCCGCGCAGTCACCCTCGGCGCCGAGCCGGACGCAGGCGAGCTCCCGGACCTCGGCGAGGGCGCGCCGGAAGCGCCGGCCGAAGAAGGGGCCGACGATGCCTGAGCTGATGGCCTACGAACGCCTCCTCCCCTGCCTCCTCGACCGCCTGACGGACGAAGAGCCGCAGGCCGACAAGGAGAGCCGCGACCGCAGGGTGATCAGCCTGCGCCGCTACGTGGACGGCGTTCGCCGCGACCTCGGCTGGCTCCTCAACAGCAACGCCCACAACACGTGGGAGAACATCCCCGCCTACCCCGAGGCCGCCCGCTCAGCCCTCAACTACGGCATCCCCGACCTCTGCGGCGCCACCGGCTCGGGCGTGCGCCTCGAGGACCTCGAGCGGCAGCTCCGGGCGGCCATCCTGGCCTTCGAGCCGCGGCTCGTCCGCGGCGCGCTCTCCGTCCGCGTCGTCATCGCCGACGAGGAGGACCCGGCCAGCGGCAACATGGTGTCGTTCGAGATCAGCGGCGAGCTCTGGGCTCAGCCAGCTTCTGAGTCCTTCTTTGTCAAGACCGAGGTGGACCTGGAGACGGGCATCTGGCGACTGTAGCTTGACGCGGCCAGTGGCCGCAACCAAAGGGGATGAATGGAGGGGTGGATGAATGGATGATTGTCTGACACCCATCCACCCATCCATTCATCCATTCATCCCCAGACGTCCGCGCAACGCGCGTACGAGTCACGGGGGAAGACACTGATATGGACGAACGTCTGCTCCGCTTCTACAACCTCGAGCTCTTCCACCTGCGCCACATGGCCGCTGAGTTCGCGGCAGAATTCCCCAAGATCGCCGGCCGCCTCCTCCTGACCTCTGACGCCTCAGGCCCCTGCGAGGACCCGTGGGTGGAGCGCCTCCTCGAGGGGTTCGCATACCTGGCCTCACGCGTCCACGTCAAGCTCGACGCCGAGTTCCCCCGCTTCACCTCCTCGCTCCTCGAGACCGTCTACCCCCACTACCTCGCGCCCACCCCCTCGATGGCCCTGGTGCGCTTCCACCCCGACCTGAGCGAGGACGGGTTGGCCGACGGCTTTCCCGTCCCGCGCGGCGCCATCCTGCGCGGCCGGGGCGACACTACGAAGTGCGAGTACCGCACCGCCCACGACGTCACGCTCTGGCCCCTCCAGGTCGTCGAGGCCAGCTACCACACCCGCGACCTCGCGTCGTTCGAGGTCCCCCAGGACCTCAACGTCCGAGCCGGCATCCGCATCCGCCTCGAGGCCACTGCCGGCCTGAGCTTCGACCAGCTCAAGCTCGACGACCTCACGCTTCACATCCAGGGCGCCGACGAGACGCCCATGCGCATCTACGAGCAGTGCTTCGCGCACGGCGCCGGCGTCCTCGTCCAATCCATCACCAAGCCCGTCAAGTGGCAGACCTATCTCCCGCCCCAGAGCGTGCGCCGCGTGGGCTTCCGCGACGAGGAGGCCCTCCTCCCCTACGACGCCCGCTCCTTCCAGGGCTACAGGCTGCTCCGCGAGTACTTCGCGCTCCCCCAACGCTTCATGTTCGTCGGCCTCAGCGGCCTCGGGGCCGCGCTCCGCAAGTGCAAGGCCAAGCAGGTGGACGTCATCCTCCTGTCGGACAAGGAGGACCTCGAGCTCGAGAACCGCGTGGAAGGGCAGAGCTTCGCGCCCTTCTGCACCCCGGCCATCAACCTCTTCCCGATGCACGCCGACCCCATCCCGCTCAGCGACCGCTTCGCCGAGCACCACGTCGTGCCCGACAGGACCCGTCCCGACCACTTCGAGGTTTACCAGGTCAAGCGCTGCGTCGGCGTGGCCGCCAAGGCCACCGACACGCAGGAGTTCCTCCCCTTCTACTCGGCCAGCGACTTCGATGCCGAGACCGCTGGCGGCGGGGCATACTTCGTCGTCCACCGCGTCCCCAGGGTGCTCTCCAGCAGAGAGCAGGTCCGCGGCCGCCGCTCCAGCTACGCCGGCAGCGAGGTCTACATCACCCTCGTGGACGCCCGGTCCGCGCCCTACAGGCCAGACCTGCGCCACCTCTCCGTCGAGACCCTCTGCACCAACCGCGACCTGCCGATCCTCATGCCGGTGGGGGTGGGCGGAAGCGACTTCACGATGGACACCACCTCGGCGGCCCCCGTGGAGGCCATCCGTTGCGTCGGCGCGCGGCCGAAGTCCCCCTTGGCCTCTTATGCCGAGGGCGACTTCGCCTGGCGGGCGATCAGCCATCTCGCCCTCAACTACCTCTCGCTGACCGACACGAGCGAGAAGGAGGGCGCCCTGGCCCTCCGCGACATCCTCAAGCTCTACGCCGGCCAGGGCGAGGAAGCGGTCCGCAAGCAGATCGAGGGCGTCAAGAGCATCCGCAGCCGCCCCCTCACGCGCCCAGTGCCGACCCCCGGACCGATCGCCTTCGCACGCGGCCTCGAGGTCACTGTCACCCTCGACGAGGTCGCCTTCGCCGGCACCGGCGTCTTCCTCCTCGGCGCCATCCTCGCCGAGTTCTTCACCAAGTACGTCTCCATCAACTCCTTCGTCGAGACCGTGATACAGACCCCCCAGCGTGGGCAGGTGATGCGATGGGTGCCGAAGATCGGGCAGCGGCAGATTCTATGAGCATTTCCGATCTCCGATTTTCGATCTCCGATTTCGGATTTCGGATTTCGGATTTCGGATTTCGGATTGAGGTGGGATGATGGCCATCGAGGACCGCACAGCAGCCGATGCTGTCCTGCGCCGCCTCTACGAGAACCCGTACAGCTTCGACTTCTTCATGGCCGTGCGCCGCCTGGAGAACTGCTTCCCGAGCCGCCCCAGGACCGGCCACTCCCGCACGCCGGCCGGCGACCCCGTCCGCTTCGGCCAGGACCCCACGCTCGCCTTCCCGCCGTCCACCCTCAAGGGCCTGGCCTTCGGCAAGGACGGGCGGGCGCCCAGGCTCCTACTCCACTTCATGGGCCTCCTGGGCCCCAACGGCCCCCTGCCGCTCCAGCTCACCGCCTACGCCCGCGAGCGGCAACTGGCCAAGGACAACACGCTCGCCCGCTTCCTCGACGTCTTCAACCACCGCATGGTCTCGCTCTTTTACCGGGCCTGGGCCGCCAGCCAGCAAGCCGTCCAATTCGAGCGCGGGGGCGACGACCGCTTCGCCGTCTACGTCGGCTCCCTCTTCGGCATCGGCATGCCCAGCCTGCGCAACCGCGACGCCGTGCCCGACGTGGCCAAGCTCCACTACTCCGGCCGCCTGGCCTGCCAGACCCGCCACGCCGAGGGCCTCCGCGCACTCCTCGAAGACTACTTCCGCATCAAGGTCAACCTCCAGGAGTTCTGGGGGCAGTGGCTAGACATCCCGGCCGACTGCCAGTGCCGCGTCGGCGAGACGCCCCGCACCGGCCTCCTCGGACGCACCATCGTCGTCGGCTCGAAGCTCTGGGACTGCCAGCAGAAGTTCCGCCTCCGCTTCGGCCCGATGGGCCTCGCCGACTACGAGCGCATGCTCCCAGGCGGCAACAGCCTTGTCCGCCTCGTCGTCTGGGCGCGGAACTACGTCGGGGACGAGCTCTCGTGGGACCTCCAGCTCGTCCTCAAGAAGGAGGAGGTCCCGAAGACCCGCATGGGCCAGTACGGGCGGCTCGGCTGGACCACCTGGCTCCAGTCCAAGCCCTTCGGCCGCGACGCCGACGACCTCGTCCTGACCCCCTGCGCTGCCTGAAGCACAGTTCGCAGTGCAGCCTTCAGGCCGTATCCGACCGCACGGGCTGAAGCCCGCACTACAAACGCGGCCGGCGCCGCAAGTTGCCACCCGCTGCTTGAAGGGGCCACCCAATGGCTGAGATCAGTCGCGCGAAGCTCTTCGGCAAGCTCAACAGCATCGGCTACAAGAGCCTGGAGGGGGCCACCGTCTTCTGCAAGCTCCGCGGCAACCCCTACGTCGAGCTCGCACACTTCATCCAGCAGGTCTTCCAGCTCCAGGACTCCGACCTCCACAAAATCTGCCGCCACTTCACGATCAACCCATCGCGGCTGGTGGCTGACCTCACGGCGGCCCTCGAGCGCCTGCCGCGCGGCGCGACATCCATCAGCGATATCTCCTCCCACCTCGAGTCCATGGCCGAGCGGGCCTGGGTCTACGCCACGCTCCTCTACGGCGAGGGCCAGATACGCACCGGCCACCTCGTTGTCGCCCTCACCAAGACCAAGGAGCTCCGGAACATCCTCCTCGGCATCTCCAAGGAGTTCGAGAAGATCAAGCCCGAGGAGCTCAGCGACAACTTCACCAAGGTCACCGCCGGCTCCCCCGAGGAGGTGCTCGGCGCCCAGGACGCCATCGCGGTGGGCGCCGCCGGCGCACCAGGCGAGGCCAGCGGCGCCATGGCACCTGCCCAGATGGGCAAGCAGGAGGCCCTCAAGCGCTTCACCGTGGATATCACCGAGCAGGCCCGCAGCGGCAAGATGGACCCGATCATCGGGCGCGACCCCGAAATCCGCCAGATCATAGACATCCTGATGCGCCGGCGCCAGAACAACCCCATCCTCACCGGCGAGGCCGGCGTGGGGAAGACCGCCGTCGTGGAGGGCTTCGCACAGCGCATCGTCGCCGGCGACGTCCCGCCCATGCTCCGCGACGTCGCCCTCCGAACGCTTGACCTCGGCTTGCTCCAAGCAGGCGCATCCATGAAGGGCGAATTCGAGAACCGCCTCCGCCAGCTTATCGAGGAGGTCCAGGGCTCCGCCAAGCCCATCATCCTCTTCGTAGATGAGGCCCACAACCTGATCGGCGCCGGCGGCGCAGCAGGCTCGGGCGACGCCGCGAACCTCCTCAAGCCCGCACTCGCCCGCGGCACACTCCGCACCATCGCCGCCACCACCTGGGCCGAATACAAGAAGTACATCGAAAAAGACCCCGCCCTCACCCGCCGATTCCAGGTCGTCAAGGTGGACGAGCCGACCGAGGAGAAGTGCGTCCTCATGATGCGCGCCATCGCCTCCATGGTCGAAAAGCACCACAAGGTGCAGATTCTCGACGAGGCCCTCGAGGCCACCGTGAAGCTCTCGCACCGCTACATCCCCGGGCGCCAGCTCCCCGACAAGGCGGTCAGCCTCCTCGACACCGCCTGCGCCCGCGTGGCCGTCAGCCAGCACGCCACCCCGCCCGAGGTAGAGGACCTCCGCCACCACATTGACGCCCTCAAGACCGAGATGGCCATCCTCGAGCGCGAGGAGGCCGTGGGCATCATGCACCCCGAGCGCCGCGCCGAGCTCAACGCCACCATCGAGGCCGAGGGCAAGACCCTCGCCGGCCTCGAAGAGCGCTGGAACAAGGAGAAGGACCTCGTCGAGAAGATCCTCGGCATCCGCGGCAAGCTCCGCGAGCACCCCACCGGCACCATCGAGGGAACCTCGACCGAGCTCGGCAAGAAGGCCGACGAGTTGGCCAAGAAGGTGGACATCCAGGCCACCCCCGCCACCCAGCCCAAGCCCCTCTCGGACGACGAGAAGAAGAAGCTCCTCGGCGACCTCCAGCCCCTCCAGGCTCAGCTCGTCGAGCTCCAGGGCCAGACCCCGCTCATCCTCCCCAGCGTGGACGGCAGCGCCGTCGCCGCAGTCGTCTCCGACTGGACCGGCATCCCGCTGGGCCGCATGGTCAAGGACGAGTTGGCCGCCGTCCTGCGCCTGGCCGACACCCTGGGCGAGCGCGTCATCGGCCAGAAGCACGCCCTCGAAACCATCGCCAAGCGGATGAAGACCTCCCGCGCCGGCATGGACAACCCGAACCGCCCCATCGGCGTCTTCATGCTCGTCGGCCCGAGCGGCGTGGGCAAGACCGAGAGCGCTCTCGCCCTCGGCGAGGCCCTCTACGGCGGCGAGGAGAACGTCATCACCATCAACATGAGCGAGTTCCAGGAAGCCCACACCGTCTCCACCCTCAAGGGCGCGCCCCCGGGCTACGTAGGCTACGGCGAGGGCGGCGTCATGACCGAGGCCGTCCGGCGAAGGCCCTACTCCATCGTCCTCCTCGACGAGGTCGAGAAGGCGCACCCCGACGTCCACGAGATCTTCTTCCAGGTCTTCGACAAGGGCTGGATGGAGGACGGCGAAGGGCGCTACATTGACTTCAAGAACACGATCATCCTGCTGACGACCAACGTGGGCACCGACCTGATCATGAACATGTGCAAGGACCCCAGCCTGCTGCCCGACCCCGAGGGGCTCCAGAAGGCGCTGCGCGAGCCGCTCCTCAAGAAGTTCCCCGCCGCGCTCCTCGGCCGCCTCGTGGTCGTGCCCTTCTACCCGATCGGCGACGACGTGTTGCGCCTGATCATCAAGCTCCAGCTCGGCCGCATCCGCAAGCGCCTGGCCGAGAACCGCAAGATACCCTTCTCCTACGACGACGCGGTGGTGGACCTCGTGAAGAGCCGCTGCACGGAGGTCGAGAGCGGCGCGCGGATGGTGGACGCCATCCTCACCCACTCGCTCCTCCCGGCCATCAGCGAGAAGTACCTCACCGAGGTCATCGAAGGGCGCGAGATCAAGAAAGTCCACGTCGGCGTCGCCGACAGCAACTTCAGGTTCGAGTTCGCCTGATACGCGGCCGGGATACGGGCTGAAGCCCGCACTACAAGGAGGAGAACCGGGCGATGGCAAGGACCCAACAGCATCGGATGATGGCCATTGGCACCCCGCTGGGGGCCGACGTGCTCCTGCTGCGGAGCTTCTCAGCCACGGAGCAGCTCGGGCGCATGTTCCACATCGAGGCCGACCTCCTCAGCGAGGACGAGAACATCTCGTTCGACGACCTGGTGGGCCGCAACGTCACCATCCGCCTCGACACGAGCCAGGGCTCGCCCCGCTACTTCAACGGCCTCGTGGCCGGCTTCACCCAGCGCCGGCGGACCACCCGCCTCGCCGCCTACCACGCCACCATCGTCCCCTGGCTCTGGCTCCTCACGCGGACCTCCGACTGCCGCATCTTCCAGGAGAGAAAGGTCCCCGACATCATCAAGGAGATCTTCCGCGACCACGGGCTGACCGACTTCGAGGACCGCCTCACCGGCTCATACCGCCAATGGGAGTACTGCGTCCAGTACCGCGAGACCGACTTCAACTTCGTCAGCCGCCTCATGGAGCAGGAGGGCATCTACTACTACTTCGAGCACGAGGACGGCAAGCACACGATGGTCCTCTGCGACTCTCCGAGCGCCCACCAGCCCTACTCCGGCTACGAGACCATCTCCTACCGCCCGCCCGAGCTCTCCGCCACCGAGGCCGAGCACATCCGCGACTGGTCCTGCCGCAAGCAGGTGCAGCCGGGGGCCTACGTGCTGGAGGACTTCGACTTCAAGAGCCCGAGGAAGGACCTCGAGGTCAACTCCAAGATCACCCGCCAGCACTCGGCCGCCGACTTCGAGATGTACGACTACCCCGGCGAGTACACCGAGTTCGGGGACGGCCAGAAGTACGCCCGCGTCCGCATCGAGGAGGCCCAGGCCGAGCACGAGGTCGTGGGCGGCGACTCCGACGTCCGCGGCATCTGCACCGGCTACAAGTTCCGCCTCTCCGACTACCCGCGGTCGGACCAGTGCCGCGACTACCTGGTCACCTCGGCCAGCGTGTCCGGCCGCAGCGACGAGTTCGACTCCAGCGGCGGCGGCGGCGGCGGCGTCTTCTGCTCGTGCAGCTTCACCGGCATCGAGGCCAGCACGCAGTTCCGCTCCCCGCGCCTCACCCCGAAGCCCGTCGTCCAGGGGCCCCAGACCGCCATCGTCGTCGGACCAGCCGGCGAGGAAATCTACACTGACCAGTACGGCCGCGTGAAGGTGCAGTTCCACTGGGACCGCCGCTCGAAGGGCGACGAGACCAGCTCCTGCTGGATCCGCGTCTCCCAAATCTGGGCCGGCAAGAAGTGGGGCGGCATGATCATACCACGCATCGGCCAGGAGCTCATCGTGGACTTCCTCGAGGGCGACCCCGACCAGCCGATCGGCACCGGCCGCGTCTACAATGGCGAGGCTATGCCGCCCAACGAACTCCCCGGCCAGAAGGTCAAGATGTCCCTCAAGAGCAACTCCACCAAGGGCGGCGGCGGATACAACGAGATCACCCTCGACGACACAAAGAGCAAGGAGGGCTTCTACGTCCACGCCCAGTACAACAAGGACGAGCGCGTGGAGAACGACTCCAAGGAGTGGATCGGCAACGACCGCCACCTCATCGTCACGAACAACCAGTACGAGCTCATCAAGGCCGACAAGCACCTCCACGTCAAGGGCGACCACAAGGAGAAGATTGACGGCAGCATGTCGCTGACGGTCGGCAGCGACCTCGACGAGAAGATCGGCATGAAGTGGGCCGCCGACGCCGGCCAGGAGATTCACCTCAAGGCAGGGATGAAGGTGGTCATCGAGGCCGGCATGCAGCTCACCATCAAGGTCGGGGGCAACTTCGTGGACATCGGCCCCGCCGGCGTGACGATCGTCGGCACGATGGTCAAGATCAACAGCGGCGGCGCGGCCGGCACCGGCAGCGGCGCCTCCCCAGACGCCCCGGATGACGCCAAGGAGGCCGCCACCGGCAGCGCCGGCCAGGTGGACCAGGCGGTCACCAAGCCCAGGCCGCCCACCCCGCCCACCTACAGCAGCCAGGCGCGCGTGATGCAGCGCGCCGCCGAATCCGGCGCGCCCACGGTCGAGCAGTGCCCGTCCTAGCAGGAGCAACGCCGTGCTGACTCTGCGGCGGGAGCAGGCGGACGTCTTCAAGGCATCGGCCCGCAAGAGCTACCCGAAGATTCTCCAGGCGGCCATAGAGAGCCAGGGCCTGGCCGCCTCGCGCGAGGCACACACCGGCGACCTCCTCGCCAAGGACTCCCTCGGCCATGTCACCCGCATGTCGTTCTACCCCGATGGCCTGCCTAAGACCCTCACCCAGCCCTCCGGCGTTCAGCACCACTTCGAGCACGACGACGAGGGCCGCCTCCACGCGCTCACCTACCCCGGCAACCGGCGCCTCGTGATGGAGCGCGACCGGCGCGGCAACGTCACCACCCTCAGCGGGCCGGGCGGACCCACCTACAAGTTCAAGCACGACGAGCAAGACCGCATCCTTTCCATCCTCTACCCCGACAAGACCGAGGCCAAGTACGAGTACAACCCCGGCGGCCAGCTCCTCCGCTGGACCGACCGCGCCAAGTCCGAGACCGTCATCGCAATGTCCACCAAGGGCCACATCGAGAGCATCACCGACCCCCTCGGGCGCAAGCTCCAATACGTCCCCGACGACGACGGGCGCCTCCAGGGCGTCGTCTTCCCCGACGGCACCGAGGAGCGGTACGGCTTCGACCTGATGGCCAAGAGGGGCACGGTCGTCCGCCGCGACGGCTCCGAGGTCCACACCCTCCTCGACGGCCAGAACCGCATCAAGCGCATCGAGTGGCCCGACGGCTCCCACGTCGAGTACGAATTCGGAGCTGGGGATACCGTCACCAAGGCGGCCACCCCCACCGGGACCGTGGCCGTCAAGCTCGGCGACAAGGGGAACGCCGAGGCCGAGACGACCGACTCCGGCACCGTGCAATTCAAGTACGACTCCGAGGGGCAGCTCACCGAGCTCAAGACCCCCGCAGGCGAGACAATCCGCTACGAGTACGACGGCGACGGGCGTCTGGTGAAGGTGGTGGACTGGGAGAAGCGCGAGATCGCCTTCGCCTACGGCCCAGACGGCTGCATCTCCACGATCAGCTATCCGAACAAGCTGGCCGAGCGCCACACCTACCCCGCCGCCGGACGGCTCGCGGGAGCCACCGTGGCCGACCGGGACGGCCGGCTCCTCAGCCAGCAGGCCTACGAGTACGACGCCTGCGAGCGTCTCGTGGCGATGAGCGACAAGCTCGCGGGGCAGGGACGCCCCGCCCACAACTGGGCGCGCCGCTACAACTACGGCCCCCAGGACCGCCTCCTCACCGAATTCGACGCCCTGACGAACAAGCCCGCCGCCGCCTACGCCTACGACGGCAAGGGCAACATGACCAGCGCCGGCGGCGCCTCCATCGCCGTGGGCGACCTCGACGAGCCCGCCTCCTTCGGCGGCGCACCCATCCAGTACGACGGCCTCGGCAACATGACCCGCCTCCCAGGCTCGCGCGGCGAAATCGAGTGCCGCTGGGCCGCCAACGGCCTCCTCAGCGAAGCCGTCGTGGGCGACCGCCGGGCCGCCTACACCTACGACCCCTTCGACCGCCGGACCTCCAAGAGCGTCGGACCCGTCACCTGGCGCTACGGCTGGGCAAACCACCAGCTCCTCTGGGAAGAGCGCAAGGAGGGGCCGGACGCCAAACCCGTCCGCCGCGACTATCTCTGGGCACCCGGCGGCTTCATGCCGCTCGCCTTCCGCGAAGGAGGCCGCACCTACTGGCTCCAGAGCGACTCGCGCGGCGCAGTCATCCGCGCCTACGACGAGGACGGCAACGTGGCCTGGGCCGCCACCTACGACGCCTTCGGACAGGCCAACGTCCTCGTGGACGACGTCCGCCAGCCCCTTCGCCTCCCAGGCCAGTACTTTGACGAAGAGACCGGCCTCCACTACAACTTCGCCCGCTACTACAGCCCCCACCTCCGCTCCTACCTCTCGCGCGACCCCGACTGGCACCAGCTCGGCACCCAGAACTACGCCTACTGCGCGAACAACCCGCTGAACTGCGCCGACCCGTTCGGCGCCCCCTGGTTCATCACCGCCCTCGTCGGCGCGGCGGTGGGCGCCGTCGTCGGCGCCGTCGCCGGCGGCATCGCCGCCGCAGCCACCGGCAAGCCCATCCTCTCCGGCGCGCTCGGCGGCGCAATCGGCGGGGCCATCACCGGGGCGGCCATTGGCAGCGGCGTGGCACTGGCCGGCATGGCCGTAGCGGCGCTCAAGGGCACGGCCGTCGCCGGCGCAGCCGCCGTTGTCCTGCCCGTCGTTGGCTCCGTGGTGGGCACGGGGGTGGGCACCTTCGCCAGCTCCCTGGTCGAGCAGGCGCGCACCGGCGCCCCCTTCTGCCTCACGTGCGCTCTCAAAGAGGCGGGCCTCGGGATGGCCATAGACGCGGCCCTCCTCGGCCTTGGCAAGATCCCCGGCGTCAGGCAGGGGGTCAAGGCCCTCGGAGGCTGGCTCGCCAGCCGCGGCAAGAAGCTCTTCGGCACGGCGCGGGGCGGACTGGGCAAGTCCCTGGCCTGGGGCAAGTCCCTGTTCACGCGCGGCCGGTCAATCTCCAAGGCCGCTGCCCACAGCGGCATGTCCAAGGCGCAGGCCCGCCAGGTCTTCAAGGTCGCCGCGAAGCACAAAGTGCAGATTCGGGTCCGTCCCACCAATAAGGATGCCATCGCACTCCGCGCAAAGGGCCATTCCCCCAAGCCGTCGTTCATCAAGAACAAGACGATCACCCAGTTCGATGTGGACCACCTCGGGGCTAAGCCCGACAAGCTGGGCATGGTCGGGTGCTTCAAGCCGACGAAGCCGCCGGATGCGCTCAAGCTATCCAACCCGGACCTGTACGCGAAGGCGATGAAGCGCTTCGAGAAACGGTCTGAGGAGTTCCTCAAGCAACGCAAGCTCTATCTCCGCAAGGCCCGCCTCACGAAGCAACTGAAGAACATGGCCCCAGACGACCCCATGCGCCCCAAGGTCCAGGCCCGCCTCGACAAGCATTCGGAGAAGCTCTCGCAGTACAAGGTCAAGGACGGCGTCATGATTGACAACCGTCCCACGATCGATGGCAAGCCCAACAAGGGGCAGGGGAAGGCATTCACCGGCGACAACGACATCTTCGACATCAAGGACCTGAAGGGCAACCCGGTCTCGCCGGAGAAGCGCCGAGAGGTCATCAAGGACCTGTCGAAGGGGCCGTTGAACGCGCAGCACAGCGACCACATGTCCTGGCGCAAGGACAGCCCCCAGACCTACAACCGCAAGGCGTTCGACGACATCGTGAACGACCACGCGCCCGGCTGCAAGCCGGAGGACAAGTTGGGGACTTTTGGCCCGGGCTACGACTTCTCCACTACGAACAGCACGCCCATCCAGCGGTACAAGCAGTGAAGGAGCGCAGCGGTGCCGCAAGCCAAGCCATT
This sequence comes from Planctomycetota bacterium, assembly GCA_016872875.1. The sequence goes on from VGYW01000116.1 coordinate 14,475, forward strand.
CAGCCGAGAGGAGCGCCAGAGACTCCTCGACGAAGCGTTCCAGCTCATGGAGGACCTCGAGGACCTCGAACTGGACTATGAGGCCGCGGGGGACGAGGGCGAGACGATAGGCGAGAGGATAGACCAGCTCAGCGACCGCCTCGACGTGATCCGCGAGGAGTACCTCAAAGGGCTCCCGCGCGTGCGGCTCAGCCGGTGCCCCTTTTGCAGGAAGGAGCTCGTATACCCCATTGACACCCTGGGCATAGACGGCCTGTGGTGGAACCGCGACGAGCCCGTGCGTCCGGAGCCCGAGAACTGGGACCCACACTTCTTCGGCCTCACGGGTGCCGTGAAGCTCCAGGGCGAGTTGCCCGATGTCCCATTCCTCGCCATGCCAGGGCCAGAGGTCCCCTACGTCATCCCCAGGCTGATGCGGCTCGAGTCCATTCGCGCCGTCATCTCGTCGCTGCCCATCGGCCAGTACACCGGCTACCCTATCGCCTATTACGCCAACCCGATCGCCGAGGACGTCCTTCGCCCCGACACCTGGGGCCTCGAGAAGAGCGAATACCTCGGGCCCGAGGGGAACGTCCAGTGGTGCGAGGCAGATGACCTGGAGGAGGACAACGACTACGACTTGCGGAGGTGGATCGCAACCGGCCGCCTGCTCTGGATCGCTCCCAACGATGCCGCTTGGGCCCTCCAGCAGGCGCCGAGCAGATGTCCCTATGTGGACCTGAAGGGCCGGCGCGAGGTCCAGCGCGTCCAGAATGGCGAAGCGTGGGCCTTGTCGGAAGCCGCCGATGCCCCCGATGAGCCCGAGGAGGAATGACTGAATGGCAGAAGAAGCCGTGGTCAAGGCGCTGCACGAGCAGCTTTTCTCCGTTTCCGACGCCCATGTCTACGCGCTCTTCGACGGGGCGTCGGTGAAGGAGCTGCGCGAGAAGCTCTGGCAGCACGAGCCCGAGCACGTGTGCCTCTGGCGCGGCGAGATGGAGCCCGACATCGCAGAGGTAGCCCCTTACCTCGTCGAGCTCAAGCCCGACGCCGAGTTCACCCAGTGGGTGCTCGAGAAGGGCTGGGGGAACCACTGGGGCATCTTCGCGGTCTCCCAGTCCGACCTCCGCGCCCTCAGGCAGCACTTCCGCCGGTTCACCATGGTCCGCGACCCCGACGGCAGGAACCTCTACTTCCGGTTCTACGACCCGCGGGTCCTGCGCACCTTCCTGCCGACCTGCACGCCCGACGAGCTCGAGAAGTTCTTCGGGCCGGTCATCTTCCTCGCGGCGGAGGACGAGGCGCCCGCAAGCGGGCTCCCGGCCACCCTCCTGCGCTTCTCGCTGAGTGAGGGCGGCCTCAAGCGCGACGAGGTGGGCCTCGCCGCCACGTAGCCCTTGTCGAGAGATGTGAAGGAGAGGCGATGTTCCCAGCCGCTCGAATGGGGGACCAGCTCACACACGACCTGCTCGTGCCAAGCGGCCTGATCACCCAGGGCGCGCCAACCGTCATGATCGAGTTCCTGCCGGCCGCCTACGTGACCTGCAAGTGCGCCTGCAGCGGCGCCATCAACCAGGGGGCGGTCCACCCGCCTGCGCCGCCCGTCCTGCCTCCGCCCGACATCATCACGGGCTCGCTCACCGTGCTCATCTGCAACCAGCCCGCGGCGCGCTGGGTGATGTCGGGCGACATGACCACGTGCGCCGCGCAGTTCGGGCTGCCCTCCCTGATCCCAATCCGCACCACCCTCATCGGCGGGCCGCCGTCGCCCTTCGGCATGGGCATGGGCGGCGGCGCGCCGAGCACCCCGGGGCAACAGTCCGGCACCATGGCCCGGGCCACCCGCGAGCCCACGCCGGAGCAGATTCAGGAGATTCAGGACGCCCTGGACGCCGGCGACCAGCAGCGGGCAATTGACCTCACCCGTCAGTACTACGGCATTGACCTGCCCAACACGCCCAACGTGACCTACAATCCGGCGGAGCGCAACTACGGCATCACGGAATTCGACGGCAGCATTGTTCTTGGCCCCGCGGCTATGTCCAGCCCCGCGATGCTGGCCAGCACCATTGTGCACGAAGGCACCCACTCGAACCAGGCCGCCGCGCTGAGGGCCGAGGACCCGTCGCGGACGGGCTGGCCCGCGGACTCCACAGGCGGGCTGGAGAACGCGGACTACCTGGAGGCGCAGGCATACCAGTCCGAGGTCAATTCCGCGCACAACACCGGCCTCGACGACAATCCGAGCGACCTCGCTCTCGCGACTGGCCCGCGCGATACCCACTACGGCAATCTGTCCGACGAGCAACGGCGGAGCTACGATCAAGGAAGGTTCCCACCATGAGCGAGCAAGTCCGCTTCTACGTGACCGTTCCCGAAGGCCCCCTCCCGGCAGGCACCCGGGTGATCCTGAGCATGGAGCTCGAGAACGCCTCGAAGGACCCCCTCTACGTGAACACCCGGTTCGCGGCCGGGGCGGGGCAAGGCGATGTCTGGCTCAAGGTGCAGCGCGACGGGCAGGTGCTCCCCTGCACCTACATCTTGCGCCTTGGCCCACTGCTCAATTCAGACTTCCTCCTCCTACAGCCCGGCGAGCACACCGTCGGGAGCTACGAGCTCACGCGCGGCTACCGGCTCGACAAGCCGGGCACCTACCAGATCACCGCCCAGTACGTCAGCCAGGAAGTGCCCGACGCCCTCGCCAGGATGAAGGTCTTCAGAGGACAGGTCCAGGCGCCACCCGTCCAGCTCATCCTGAAGTAACGCCTTCAGAGCAGCCGGGCGGTCCCGCCATACTTGCCCATCCCCATGTTTGGCCCAGTGTGGGTGTTTGGGCGATCGGGACGCTTCCGGGGCGGTCCCGCCATAGTGGACCAACCCCAGACCTGGTCCGGTATGGGTATTTTGGCGATCCGGACGCATCCGGGGCCGTTTTCGCCATAGTGGGCCAACTGCGCGACTGGTCTTTGGCCCACTATGGGTGGCCTAGCGCTCCGGCAGCCGTGCGGCCGGTCCCCGCCGGGGTTTGCCTGCAAGTGCCCACTCGTGCTCGGCGTCGTCGGCCTCGTCGTCGCCGTCGAGTCCGATGGCGCTCTGCGCCATCAGGGGGTCCGACGACGACGAGGACGACGACGATTGGGGACCCCAAGAGCAGGGGCCAGACTCCTTCAGCCGGAAGCGCTTGACAACGGGGCGGGAAAAAGGCATTATGGTGACAATCCAGAGGCCGAGGTGCGCCCTGGGGCCGCGCGTGGCGCTCCGGGGCGAGCCGCGGCGGTTGCGAGAAACGGTCGTCCTTGTGATTCGGAGCGCCTATGTCGCCCTCTGAAGCAAGCGGTCCCCCTCGAGCGATCCCCGACGGGTATGCGGCGATTCCCGTGAGCGCGGAGCAACTGGGTGCGCCCCTGCGCATCTGCGCGATCGTGCGGCGCGAGGCCGACGCCATCGGCGGCCACCTGGTGGTCCTGCGCGACCTGGTGGACGCCCAGGTGCTCCTCGGCTGCATCCTCGACGCCGGCGGGGTGCCCCAGGGCTGGGTGGAAATCTGGGTGCAGAACCTCAACGCGCTGCCCGACACCGTGGCCGCGTGCCGCGAGGGTCTCACGAACCGCGTGCTCGACGAGCGCTGGATGCGCCACGCCAAAGCTCTCCACGAGATGGACCCCACCGCCCTCGTCCGCACGGGCTGGGAGGAGAACCACCCGCGCCCCACCTACCTCAACCTCGCCAGCGGCGAGCCCGCCTGCCCGGTGGACGGGGTGACGGGTGCGGCGTGGGTGCTGTGCAAGGACGATGGCCTCCTGGAACGCAAGGGCGTCCCGCCCTACAGCTCGTCGCTCCACCGCTACCTCTACCTTCCAAACGAGAAGGACGAGACGCCGCTGGTGCCCGCGACGGAATGGGCGCCGACGAGCCCCAGCACGCGGTCGCTCGCCGACGCGATGCGTGAGTACCGCGAGTGCGTGCCGCTGAACCTCGGCTGCGGGCTGATGCTGGTGCGGCGCCTGAATCCCGTGGGCTACGAGGCATTCGTTGACCTGCTCAGCGGAGGGTCGTGGGAAGGCGTGCTGCACGGCCGGACGGCGCTCCCTGCCGGGCTTGGGCCGCGCGACCTCAACGAGGCGGACCCCTCGCTTCCGCTGGGCGGCCGCCTCTTCCTCGGCCAGCACGGGCGCTGGGGACGCATCGTCGAGACCTTTCACCTGAAGCTGCGCCTGCTCGCCGACGCCATCCACGCCGTGCAGACCCTCGTGACGCACCACCAGAGCCCGCTGCTGAACCTCTGTGCGGACAGCTTCGAGGTCGAGATGGGCAGGCTGGGCTACGGGCTGCCGTTCCTCTGGACCTCGCGCGTGGCGCTGGCCGACCCCGGCGACGCCGTGGCGCTGCCGATCGTGGCGAGCGACACGCGCTACTACCTTCGTGCCGGGGCGGCGGGCACGTCGGTCTACCGGCCGGCCGCGGCCGGCGAGCCGGTCCGCGGGCGCGGCACCGCGCGCATCCGAGCCGTCGTCCTCGGCACCCGCGAGCAGACGGTCATCCAGGGCACCTTCGACGCCCAGGAGCGCATCATGGCCGGGCAGATGGACCTGCTCTGGCTGCGGCTGAACCTGGGCGACAAGCGGATGGACCTCTACGGCTACATTGACCCGGAGTCCGCCCTGGCCGCGGGCGAGATCCGCTTCCGCACCGTCGGCCAGCGCCTCGGGCCGGACGAGGTGGCCGCCCTCAAGGCCGCCGAAGGCGTCCCCCTCCGCAACACCCCCTTCGAGGTCGTGCCGCTCCTGAGCACCCCCTGCGACCTCTACAGCCTGGGCGTCCTCGCCGTCCGCACCCTGCTGGTGAATCCGCGCACGACCCTGCCCGTCGCGCTCGACGAGGTGCTGAGCCTGGCCCGCCAGGTGGCCGTGGAGTACGACGCGTCGCTGAGCCTCGGCGAGCGCATCCGGCGGCTCTTCGACGCCGACAGGCG
>VGYW01000117.1 GCA_016872875.1 Planctomycetota bacterium
AATTGAGATTGACCTCCGCCTCGTCATCGCCGCCAAGAAGCACTCCGAGGAGATGGCCGCCAGGAACTACTTCTCCCACGACTCCCCCACCCCCGAGCTCAAGACCCCCTGGCAGCGCGCCGCGCGCGAGCAGACCAAGGCCGCCGCCGAGTGCATCGCCTTCGGCTCCGACAGCGGCCTCACCGCCTTCTCCCAGTGGTACTACTCGCAGGGCCATCACAAGATCATGCTCGGCGCCGGCCCCTGCGTCGGCGTCGGGCGGGGCGGGACCAAGTGGACCCTCCTCATGGGCGGGTCGAGCATGGGCGCCCCGGCCACGAACAAGATGGCCGCCTACGTCCGCAAGCGCTACGAGGCGGGTGACAAGCCCGAAGCCCTGCTCGAACTCGCCAAGTGGTGCGCCGCCAACCAGCTCGCCACCCAGGCCCGGGACGAGCTCCAGCGCCTCCTCCTCCTCGCCCCCGACAACGAAGCCGCCAAAGAAGCCCTCGAGCGCATCCGAGCAAAGAAGCAATGAAGCACGACCTCCTCCGTGTCGCTCCAAGCCCTCGCTTCAGCGTCCCTCTTCAATCGTCCTCGTCCTCGAGTCCTTGAGCGGGAGAGGCCCCCAGATTCGACGACGACGAAGACGACGACGAGCACGAGGGGCGGATCCGAGCAAGACAGCACTGAAGGGACAGCGAATGGCAACCGTGCGCAAGGTCATCATCATCGGGGGGGTCGCGGCCGGCCCGAAGACGGCCGCCAGGCTCCGGCGCCTCGACCCCACCGCCGAGATCACCATCATCGAGCGCGGCCGCTTCATCTCCTATGCCGGGTGCAGCCTCCCATACTACGTCGCAGGCCTCGTGAAGGAGCAGAAGGACCTCTCCGCCACCCCGCAGGGCATCCCGCGCGACCCCGCCTTCTTCCAGAGGCTCCTGGGCGTCAAAGTCCTCACCCAGACCGAGGCCCTGCGGCTCGACCCCGCCGCCAAACGCGTCGAGGTCCGCGACGCCGAGGGCACCCGCTGGCTCGACTACGACATGCTGGTCCTCGCCACGGGCGCGCGCCCCGTCGTCCCCTCCATCCCCGGCGCCGGCCTCCCCAACGTCTTCACCGTCCATCGCATCGAGGACGCCGAGGGCATCCGCGCGTGCCTCGGCCTGGGCCGCGCCCAGCCGGCCGACTCCCATGCCCCCGCCCCCGAGCAGCCCGGCGCCCCGCGCCGCGCCGTCATCATCGGCGGCGGCCTCATCGGCGTCGAGATGGCCGAGGCCCTCGTCTCCCTACGCTGCCAAGTCACCCTCGTCGAGGCCCTCCCCCAGCTCCTCCCCTTCCTCGATCCCGAGATGGCGCGCCTGGTCCAGCGCCACATCGAGGCCAAGGGGGTCCAGGTCCTCACCGGCATCACCGCCAGCGCCATCGAGGGCCAGGGCCGGGCCGAGGCCGTCACCATCGGCAGCCAGGCCTTCCCAGCCGATGTCGTCATCATCGCTGTCGGCGTCCGGCCCAACAGCGACCTCGCCGCCGCAGCCGGCCTCGAGCTCGGCCCCTCCGGCGCCATCAAGGTGGATTCCTCGATGCGCACCTCCGACACCTACATCCTCGCCACGGGCGACTGCACGGAGGACTGGCACCTCGTGGCCGGCCAGCCCACCTTCCTCTCAAACGGCGCCAACGCCAACAAGAAGGCACGCGTCGCCGCCAACACCATCGCCGGGCGCGAGGACGCATTCCCCGGCATCCTCGGCACCGCCATCGTCAGGGCCTTCGACCTCGCCGTCGCACGCACCGGCCTCACCGAGAAGCAGGCCCGAAAGCTCGGCCACGACACCGAGACCTGCATCGTCCCCGCACCCGACAAGGTCCACCACTACCCAGGGGCCAAGCTTGTCACCCTCAAGCTCATCGCCGACCGCCGCACCCGCAAACTCCTCGGCGCACAGGGCCTCGGGCCGGGCGACGTCGCGCGCCGAGTCGACGTCCTCGCCACCGCCCTCGCCGCCGGCATGACCGTGGACCAGCTCGCCTACCTCGACCTCTGCTACGCCCCGCCCTTCTCCGCCGCAATGGACAACGTCATCGTCGCCGCGAACGTCCTCCGAAACAAGCTCGACGGCCTCCTCCACGGCATCTCGCCCGTCGAGGTCAAAGCCAAGCTCGCCACCGGCGAGGACTTCGTCCTCCTCGACGTCCGCACCCCCGCCGAGCACGCCGCCACGCGGATACCCGCGGCCCGGCACATCCCCCTCGCCGAGCTCAAGGACCGCCTCGCCGAGCTCCCGCGCGACAAGGAGATCGTCGCCTTCTGCGCCATCTCCCTCCGCGGCTACAGCGCGGAGCGCGTCCTCCGCGCCCACGGCTTCACCAACGTCCGCGTCATGGACGGCGGCCTCGCCGCCTGGCCCTACGAGCGCGCCGCCACCCAGCCCTGAGCCGGCCGGGATGGCCCCCCTGTGGAGTCTGGCCCCCAGCCATAGCAATGCGTGGAACGGGCCCCGTAGGCGCATGCGCAAGCAGGCGTTCAGTCGCATGCGACAACCTGTGGGAGTGCGGGCTTTAGCCCGGAGGCTCAATCGGCTACGGTCTGAAGACCGGACTCCAAACCAGGATGGAGTTTCGCCACCCGTGACTGAGGCATCACCCCCATGCGCCATCGCCTCTTGACACCCCCGCCTCACCAGTGTAAGATAGCGGCTCAGGCATCGAGGACGAGTCCCCGCGCCTACGCAACCCAGGGAGCGCAAAGATGAGCACGCTGGCCATCAGTGTCGAGCCCCTCCAAGGCATTGACAAGGGCGTGGTGGTGCGCCTGGACGGGGCGCTGGACCAGCCGACCCGTGACCCGTTCCTGGCGAAGCTGAAGTCGGTGCTGGGCGAGGGGAACGTCCGCTGCGTGCTGGACATGTCGAAGGTGAGCTATGCGAACTCGACGGCGATCGGGGACCTGGTGATCCAGTACGACCTTTTCCGCGAGGCGGGCGGTGACCTGGTGCTGCTTGCCCCGCAGCGGAAGGTCTACGTGATCATCGAGATGGTGGGGGTGAACAGCGTGCTGCCGATCCTCAACACGCTGGAGGAGGCGCGCGCGCACCTCGGGAAGGGGGCGGGGGCGGCGCCTGCGGCCCCTGCGGCGAAGGAGGCGGCGGCGCCCGGGGCGGCGCCGGCCGCGCCCGCGCCTGCCCCCACGGCGTCCTTCCCCGTGCGGGCGGAGTGCATCACGTGCAACGTCACGCTGGAGTTCGCGCAGTCCGGCCGCTTCCGGTGCCCGCACTGTAGCAGCCTGTACGGGGTGGAGCCCGGCGGCCGCGTGCTGGGCGCGAAGCCGCGCACGGGCCACCCGATCGAGATCACGCTGCCCTGCCAAGCCCAGGCGCTCAAGGCCTTCCAGCAGCTTGTGGCCACGCTGCCCACCTGGAGCGGCTACACGGACCTGGAGCGCGCGCGCCTCGAGAGCGTGGTCGCCGAGATATGCTCCACCATCCTCCAGAAGGCCTACGATGGCAACGAGGAGAGCACCTTCCAGGTCCTCGTCCTGTGCCGCGCCGACGAGTTGGTGATGCGCTTCGCCGACCACGGCAAGCCGCTGAGCGCGGCGGCATTCCCCACCGCCACGCAGTACATGACCGAGTTCGAGCACCGCCCCCACCCCGCGAAGGGCAATCTCCTGAAGATGGCCAAGCGGGTGGGGAAGGGATAGGCCGCATTTCCGGCGAAATGCGGGAAATCCCAAATCCCAAATCCCAGATTCCAAATCCGAAATCCCAAATCCGAAATCCCAAATCCGAGATCCGAAGGAAGATCGAAGCCCAAAGCACGAAACGCCCAAGTGACACCTTGTTTCGGTTATCATGATGCCTAGCCCCCGGGACGAAGAGTTCATCCGGTTCGCCGCCGCGAGCGGGCACATCACGGAGGAGCAGGCGCAGGCGGCCCGCGACGCGCTCCGCGAGATCGAGGAGCTGGGGGGGAACGCTGCCGCGCCAGACCTGCTTCTGAAGCGCGGACTCCTCACCGAGCGGCAGGTGGCGATGGTCCACCAGGCCGTCGCGTCGAGCAAGGCGGCCACGAAGGTGCCGCGCGAGCTGGGCTCCTTCGAGCTCCTCGAAAAGATCGGCCAGGGCGGCATGGGCAGCGTCTTCAAGGCGCGCCAGAAGGAGCTCAACCGGGTCGTCGCCCTCAAGGTCCTCTCGCCCAGGCTCGCGCGCAGCAAGGAGTTCGTCGAGCGCTTCCTCCGCGAGGCGCGCTCCGCGGGGCGCCTCAGCCACCCCAACATCGTGGCCGCCATTGACGTCGGCGAGAGCCAGGGCTTCTACTACTTCGCCATGGAGTACGTGGATGGGGAGACCGTGGCGAAGCTGGTGGCCCGCCAGGGGCCGCTGCCCGAGGAGCGCGCGCTCCAGATCGCAGCCGACGTCGCACGCGCGCTCGACCACGCCCACCAGAAGGGGTTGATCCACCGCGACATCAAGCCCGACAACATCATGGTCATGCCCGACGGGCGGGTGCGGGTGACGGACTTCGGCCTCGCCAAGGCCATCGGCACCGGCAGCCCCGAGGGCACCGACGAGGAGCGCTTCCTCGGCACGCCCGCCTACGTGGCCCCCGAGCAGATACGCTCGGAGCCGGACATAGACTGCCGTGCGGACATCTTTTCGCTGGGCGTGACGCTCTTCCAGATGCTCACGGGCGAGCTGCCGTTCAAGGGAGCCAACCCCATGGCCATCGCGGCCGCGGTGGTGAGCGAGCCGCTGCCCGCCATTCGCAAGCTCAGGCCCGACGTCTCCATCTCCGCCGCCCGCGTGGTGGAGAAGATGACCGCGAAGGACCCCGCGCAGCGCTACGCGACGCCGGGCGAGGCGGCCGACGCGCTCGCGAGCGCGGCGGCGGCGCCGCGCCTGAGCGCGCCGCGTCCCGCCCCGCCCAGGGCGCTCGTGGCGCGCCAGCGCGCCGCGAACACGGGAGCTTATATCGCCGTCGCCGGCATCATCACCGCCATCGTGCTCGCCGGCGCCATCGCCGTCGCGCTCCGCTCGCGCCAGCGCCCGCCGGGCGACGGCGGCACCGAGCCCATCATCAGCATCGGCCCGCCGTCGGGGACCGCGACGAAGGTGCGGCCGCCCGACCCAGGCCCCCGCGCGGCCGCCGACGCCCTGATGCGCGACCTGCTCCGCGCGGTGGAACGAGCGAACAAGTTCGAGGAGCAGAACCCGCGCGACCAGGCCGGCCTGGCCACGCGGCTCAAAGGGGTGCTGGACGACTTCCCTGCGACGCGGCGCGCGAGCTTGCCCCCCGAGGGCATCGAGCTCCTCACCCAGACCGAGGCGCGGCTGAAGGGCATCAACGAGCGCGCGGAGAAGGCCGTGGAGGATGAGCTCCGCGGCCGCACCATCAGCGCGGAGGCACTTCTGGCCGAGGGGAAGATCAACGAGGCATTCGCTCTCCTCGACACCTTCCCGAACACGCTGCGGACGCCTGGGGCGGCGGCGCGGCTCGAAGAGCTGCGCGCCGCCTGGCGCAAGCGCGCCATCGAGGTTTTCGACGCCCGCGAGGCCCAGGCCAGGAAGCTCCTCGGCGACGGCCGCCTCGACGAGGCCAAGGCGCTCTACGCCCCATTCCTCTCCTGCGTGGTCCCTGAGATAGCCGCCAGGGCCAAGGAGGCCCTCCGCGCCATCGAGCAGGACATGGCCGTGAAGCTCGCGGAGGCCAAGCGGCAGGCCCGCGCCGCCTACGTCAAGGAGGCGAGGGCGATCATGGAGAGCCTCGACGCCCGCGAGCTGCGCGAGGCCCGCAACCTCGCCGACGCCGCAGTGGTCAGCCCAGCCCTCGCCCCGCTCCGCGAGGAGGCCAGGGACCTCCAGCACCTCGTCCGCATCGTCGCCGAGGTCTGGGCCAATGCCGCCCTCGGCGTCAAGAAGCTCAAGCAGGGCGACAAGGTGCGCCTCGGCGGACTCGGCGGCGAAGTCGTGGACGTCACCGACGACAAGGTCGCCATCAGGATCGGCAACGTCACCACCGCCAAGCGCGTCACCGAGCTGCGGGCGAGCGACGTGGTGGAGTTCGCCCTCCGAGGCTACGGCGCCGCCAGCCCGCAGACCGACGCCAAGCTCGGCATCTTCCTCCTCGCCGAGCGCGACTACGAGGGCGCCCGCAAGCGCATCGAGGCCGCCAGAGCCGAGGGCGTGGACGTGGCCCGCGAGCAGACCCTCCTCGCACGCTTCGCCCCGCAGGAGTGCCCGGGCTGCAAAGGCGCGAAGGGCGTCAACTGCCCCGACTGCGGCGGCAAAGGCGTGGCCGACATCGAGCGCCAACAGTGCGACGCCTGCGAGGGCAAGGGCGGCGGCCGCTGCGGCTACTGCCACGGCAAGGGACGCGTCCGCTGCGACACCTGCGGCGGCACCGGCAGGCGCATCGGCATGTTCTGCAACGAGTGCGGCGGAACCGGCTCGGCCAGGTGCAAGCGCTGCGGCGGCGACGGCCACCTCAAGTGCTCCAAGTGCAAGGGCACCGGCATCTTCACCATCGTCACCCCCTGCGCGCGCTGCCGCGGAGCCAAGTCCGTCCCCTGCCCGAAGTGCGACGCCAAGGGCAGCCTCCCCCCGCCCGACCTCACCCCGCCGCCCACCGACCAACCTCCGCCCCCGCCCAAACCGCCCGCCAAGACGTGACGCAGCCCATCTCCTCCTCCCGATCGCCCTCGTCCCACGTCCTCCACTCCCCTGGCCTGAGGGGATAAGAGTCGAGGACGAGGGACGAGGACGATTGGCGAAGACGGGCTTTGACAGGCCCGCGGCTTCGCGCTAGTATAGTGGCAGCAGCGTGCGCGGCTCAGGCTCTGGCGGGCTGTGGGTTTCGCACGCCCAAACGAGTTTGGGCGTGGCACCCGGGGCTCACACAGGAGAAGGGGCGGGTGCCACGGACAGACTTGTTTGTCCGTGTCTTCCGAAGTGGGAGCCCCCCAGGGGCTGCCGAGGAGGCGCCTGGCGTGAAGCACATCATCTCGGCCCTCGTGCAGAACGAGACGGGCGTGCTCGCCCACATCTCCGGCCTGTTCGCCGGCAGGGGCTTCAACATTGACAGCTTGGCCGTCGGGGAGACCGAGGACCCAGCCGTCTCGCGCATGACCATCGTCGTCGAGGGGGACGAGCAAATCCTCGAACAGGTCGTCAAGCAGCTCCGCAAGGTCATCACCGTCCTCAAAGTCCAGGACTTTTCTGGCCGCGACTACGTCGAGCGCGACCTCATGCTCATCAAGGTCAACGCGCCCGCCGGGCGCCGCAGCGAGATCATCGAGCTCGTCACACTCTTCCGCGGCCGGGTGGTGGACGTCGGGCCTAGCGAGCTGATGATCGAGCTCAGCGGCCCGGAGAAGAAGCTCGAAGCCTTCATCGGGCTCCTGCGCCCCTTCGGCATCAAGGAGCTCTGCCGCACGGGGCGCGTCGCGCTCGCTCGCGGCGCGCGCTGAAAGGAGGCAAGGATGAGTGGCCCGGACGCGCGCGCACCCAACGGCCCCGAGGCGGCCCCCCCGCCGCTCGTGCCGCCGCCCATGCTCGCGCAGGCGCCCAGCCCGCGCGCTCCCCGGCGCCTGAGCGCCCAGCAGCAGAAGCTCACCCTCTACGCCGGGGCCGCGCTCGTCGTCCTCATCGTCATCGTCCTGCTCTTCACCTCTCCGCAGCGCCAACCCCTCGAGCTTGTGCCGAGGGGCCAGACCCTCATCCAGGTGCAGGTGGTGGACGTCCGCCGCTTCATCGAGAGCCCCGTCTACCAGGCGCTTGCCGCGGCCGGCCCACAGGTCCTCGCGGCGTTCTTCGACGCGGAGCGGAAGCTCGACCTCAGCCTCAAGACCGACGTCGCCACCGTCGTCCGCACCGACGACAGCACGATCCTCGTCGGCCGCTTCCGCCCAGGCCAGTTGCGCGACTCCTTCGAGGAGAAGCTCGATCTGCTCAGCGCCGCACGCAAGCCGCCGGGCAAGCTGGAACTCCACGAGGAGCAGGTGGGCCGCTACACCTACTTCTACTGCCAGCAGGAGGGCGTCAACGTCGCCTTCGCCACGGTCGGCTCCGGCCTCGCCTGCTACGGCGACCGCTGGGGCGTGCGCCGCTTCCTCAAGGGCCGCGCCGGCTACCGCGGCAACGCGCTCGACGACGACCTCCTGGCCGCGGCCCACTCGCCGGCCCTCGCCCGCCGCGCGTTCCTCTACCGCCTCGAGAAGCCCGACGGCCTCTTCGTCGGCTCGAAGCTCAAGGAGGTGCTTGGCCAGGCCGGCGAGGGGGTCAGCGCCGCCTTCTTCGCACTCGCCACGGCCGGCCGCAACGTCGAGCTCGCCATCCGCCTCGTCGCCCGCGACGCCAAGGCCGCCGAGCGGCTCGAGCTCCAGCTCCTCAAGGCCAGCACCCAGGTCGCCCTCCGCCGCGTCCTCGGCGCCGACGCCCCGCCGCGCGTGGCCCTGGCCAACAAAATCGTCACCCTCGAGAGCACCGTGCCCATTGACGAGCTCGACGAGATCATCGAGCGCGACAAGAAGGGCGAGGGGCCGAATCTGATCCTTGCCTTGATCTCGAGCTAGCCACATGGCCCCCAATCGTCCTCGTCCCTCGTCCTCGTCCCTCGTCCTCGATCCTCTTCCCTCGCGGGGAGAAGAGTCGAGGACGAGGACGAGGGACGAGGACGATTGGGGAGAGCGCCTTGAAGAAAGGCTGAGATAGATGCCCGACGGCCAACCCCCAACAACCGCTGGCCAGGACGCAAAGGGCGGCCCGGCTTCGCACCCCGTGCCCCAGCACCTCCCCTTCCTCACCCTCGTCCTCCTTCTCCTCCTCGCGCTCCAGTTCTTCCACACCCAGGTGCGCTCCTGGGTCTCGGGCCGCTACCGCGCCCTGGCCACCTTCGGCCGCGCTCTCGACGTCTGCCTCGAAGAATACGTCGAGCCGCGCCCCGCGCCTGAGCTCGTCCAGGCCGCCATCCAGGGGATGGTTGACGGCCTCAAGGACCGCCACAGCGCCTTCCTCCCACCCTTCGTCCACCGCCGCCTCCAGGAGCGCGAGACCGACCACTACGCCGGACTCGGCATCGCAATCTCCGTCACAAAGGACGAAAAGCTCGCCATCAACCAGGTCTTCGACGCCTCCCCCGCCGCTCTCGCCGGCCTGCGGCCCGGCGACATCATCCTCTACGCCCTCGACCACGACCCCGACAACCTCAAGGAGCCCGTCAAGCACGACTTCACCGGCGTCAAGAACCCCGCCTGGGCCTCCAACATCCTCCGCGGCGAGAAGGGCAGCAAAGTCACACTCGGCATCCGCCGAAAGACCGGGCCGCCCGCCAAGGCCAACGACGCCAAGGACGAGGACTTCGAGGTCACACTCACCCGCGGCGAGGTGCGCCGCCCCGTCGTCGAGACACGCCTCCTCGACGGCGACATCGGCTACCTCAGCCTCGACGACTTCCCCGACGACGCGGCGGGGAAGGTCCGCGACGGCATCGCCGGCCTCCGCGCCAAAGGCGCTCGCGCACTCGTCCTCGACCTGCGCGACAACGATGGCGGCTTCCTCGACGAAGCCGTCCGCATCGCCGACCTCTTCATCCCCGACGGCACCATCATCTCCACCCAGAACCGCTGCCCCGACGAGAACCACGTCTACCACGCCACCAAGGGCGGCCCCGCCGAAGACCTCCCCATGGCCGTCCTCGTCAACGCCCACAGCGCCAGCGCCGCCGAAGTCCTCGCCGGCGCACTCCAGGACCACGGCCGCGCCAAGCTCGTCGGCCTCAAAACCTACGGCAAGGGCGCCGTCTCCAAGCGCTTCCCCCTCGGCGACGGCTCCGGCATCCTCCTGAGCACGGGCAGATACATCCTCCCCAAGGGCCGCTCAATCGAAGGCTCGGGCCTCGAGCCCGACCTCCTCGTCCAGCCCCTCACGCGCGAGGAGCGCGACAAGCTCGACCTCCCCCCCGGCACCCGTCCGCCCGACCCGCAGCTCGACGCCGCCGCCAAGCTCCTCCGCGAGCGCCTCGCCGCCGCACTCAAAGGCTCGTGAACCACGGAGGGCGCGATGGCCACACAGGACGTGGCCGAAGCCAGCCTCGCAGCCCTCGCCGTCCTCATCCGCCGCTGGGCCAACTCCGCCATCCTCGGGCGCTTCTGGCCCGCCATCCAGCCCCTCTGCCGCAAGTGCCCAGGGTCGCCGAAAGGGACCACAGGGACCCCAGCCATGAGGGCTTGGCCGCACCACCGCGGCCCGAGCACGTTCTTCGGCCTCGCCCTTCGGTCCCTGTGGTCCTTGTGGTCCCGGTGGTCCCTTTCCTCCCAGGCACTTGGGTGTCACACCTTTACTTCTGGATCATCGGCTGCTGCCGGGTATGCCTTGGCGCAGGCGCGGCGGAAGCGGGCGTACTTGTCGTCGAAGTAGGAGCGGAGGCGGACACGCGGCTCGATGGTGCGCTCGAAGCGGACCATGCGGGCAACGGCCTCGCCGAGCGAGCCAAAGGCGGAGGCGGCGGCCAGGAGGGCCGCCCCTTTCGCAGAGTGGGCGTCGGCTGCGACGCGCAGCGGGCGGTTCAGGACGGTGGCCCTGAGGTGCAGCCAGACGGCGCTGGCCGCGGCGCCGCCCGAGGCGTGGAGGGGGCCAGCGATGGGCGCGCCGAGGCCCGCCATGATCTCCAAGCCCCAGCGCTCGACGAACGCCACGGCCTCCAGGCAGGCGGCGTAGAGCTCGGCGCGGCTCGACGGCTTGCCCTTCACGAATCCCCTGGCGGCGGGGTCCACGAAGGGGAACCGCTCGCCGCGGCGCGCGAGCGGATAGAGGATGAGCTTGTTCGGGAGGTGGCCGGCCACCTGGGCGTCGAGCGCCGCGAGGTTCCTGCCTTTGAAGCGGACCTCGATGCACTCGCCGCCGACGTTCGAGGCCGCGCCCGGCAGCCAGTAGCCCTCGGGGTGCGCGTGCGAGTAGACGCGCCCCAGCGGGTCGCGGAGGAGTCTGTCGCTGACGCCGCGGAGGACGAGGGTGGTGCCGAGGGTGGAGCACCACTGCCCCACCCGGCAGGCGCCGGAGGCAAGGAAGCCGGCCGTGCCGTCCGTGGCGCCCGCCACGACGATTGCGGCGCGCGAAAGCCCCGTGGCGTCGGCGGCCTGGGTGGTCACGTGGCCGATCGGCTCGCCTGGGCGCACGATGTCGGGCAGCTTGGCCAGCGGGATGCCGAGGTCGCCGAAGAACGCCGGCCAGCGGCCGTCCACGAGGTCGTAGCCGGTCTTCAGCGCGTTCGAGGTGTCGCTGACGTGGTAGCGCCCGGTGAGGCGCCCGACGACGAAGTCGGCTGCGTGGCAGATTCTCGCGGCGGCTTCGAGCCTTCGCGGCCTGTGGCGCGCGAGCCAGAGAATCTTGGGGAGCGCGAAGCTGGCGGAGAAGCGCGCCCCGAGCTTCTCGGTGAGCAGGCGGCCGGCGTCGTTGCACGCCTCGGCCTCCTCGGCGGCGCGGCCGTCGCTGTACATGATGGCCGGCAGGAGCGGCCGTCCCGCGGCGTCAACGAGGAGCACGGTGCCCGAGGTGGAGGTGGCGGCGATGCGTCCGAGCGCCTCGCGCGGGTGGCCGGCGGCGCGTGCCTGGTCGGTGGCGGCCCTGAGTGCCTTCACGGCGGCGCTCCACCAGTCCCCGGGGCGTTGTTCGTGCCAGCCGGGCCGCGGCTCCGTGGCGGGGTGCGCGAAGGGGGCGCTCGCCTCGCCCGCCACGCGCCCCTCGGCGTCGCACGCCACGGCGCGCGCGCCCTGGGTGCCCACGTCAAGCCCAACAAAAAGCTCGCCGCTCAAGGCGTCTCTCCCGGCTACGGGCCGCCCAACTGGCGATATGCGTCCCGGAACAGCGGATAGAGCGTTCGGAAGAAGGCGTAGCGCTCGGCATAGCGGGCCACGTTCTGCGCGATCGGCTCGACCGCGTTCCCCACGCGCGCCACGAGCGCCGCGGCCTGGGCGATGTCGGGGAAGACGCCCGTGCCGACGCCTGCCAGAATCGCGGCGCCGCACGCGGCAGGTTCGGCCACCTCCACGGGGGCGAGCGGCGTGGCGAACACGTCGGCCTGTATCTGCCGCCACACCGCGCTCCTGGCCCCGCCGCCCGCTGCGAGAATCCGCTGCGCGCTCACCCCAATCGAGCGGAAGATTTCCAAGGAGTCGCGCAGGGCGAACGCCACGCCCTCCATGACCGCGCGGACGATGTGGCTGCGTTCGTGGCGGAGCGCGAGGCCGAAGAAGACCGCGCGCGCGCGGGCGTCCATGTGCGGTGTCCGCTCCCCGAGCAGATAGGGGAGGAAGGCCAGGCCCTCGGCGCCCGGCTCGCAATGGGCCGCTTCCTCGGAGAGCTGCGCGTAGTCCAGCCCCAGGCCCCCGAACACCTGGTCGCGGAGCCAGCGGAGGCACAGCCCTGCGCTGAGTATTGCGCCCATGATGAACCAGCGCCCCGGCGCCGCGTGGCAGAAGGTGTGGGTGCGGAGCTGCGGGTCGTAGGATGGGGCCTCCAATGGGGTGAAGAGCTGGCCGCCGGTGCCGATAGTCGCGAGCAGCGTGCCGGGCTCGATGACGCCGTTACCGACGGCGCTGACCGGCTGGTCGCCGCCACCTGCCACGACCGGGGTGTGGAGGGCCAGGCCGGTGTCGCGCGCCGCGTGGCGTGTCACCGCGCCGCAGACCTCGTGGGACTCGTGGACGCGGGGCAGGAGGTCCGGGCGCACCCCTACGGCGCGGGCCATCTCGTCCGACCAGCGGCGGCCGGCAACGTCGAAGAGTAGCGTGCTGGCAGCGTCGGTGACGTCGGTGCCCACCTGGCGGGTGAGCCGCAGGCGGATGTAGTCCTTCGGCAGCAGGAGTGCCGCCGTGCGGTTGAGGGTGTCAGGCTCGCGGCGCAGGAGCCAGCGGACCGTGGCGGCCATGAATCCCGCGGCGAGCGGGTTGGCCGTGAGGCGCGCCAGGCGGTCGCGCCCCAGCTCGGCCACAAGCTCATCCACCTCGGCGGCGCTGCGGCCGTCCGCCCAGATTATCGCGGGCCGCACCGCCAGCCCCTCGCGGTCTATGCACACCGTGCCGTGCATCTGGCCGGAGAGGCCGACGCCCGCGATCTCTTCTGGCGCCACGCGAGCGGCCGCGATGGCCTCCTGGGTGGTCTGGCAGGTGGCGCGCCACCAGGCGGCTGGCTCCTGCTCGGCCCAGCCCACGCGCGGCGTGAGGATGGGATACTCCGCCTGGGCCACCGAGCGGATGCGCCCGGCGTCGTCCAGCACCACGCTCTTCACGCTCTGAGTTCCGAGGTCAATGCCCAGCAGACATGGCATAGAAGGCTCCTGCTCACGGCGGCGCCGTTACGGTACTACAGTGAGGCGGGAGGATCAAGGGGCTATGGCATGCGCCTGATGCGGACCTCGATGGCCTTCTCGCCCTCGAGGAGCTTGGCCAACTGGGCGGCGTCGGTCTTGCCGAAGTGGTAGGGATAGAGAATCCTGGGGCGGAATGCCTTCGCCGCCTCCGCCACCATCTCGGGGGTCATCGTGTAGGGGAGGTTCATGGGGAGGAAGGCAATGGCGACGTCCTTCAGAGCCTTCATTTCGGGGACGTTCTCGGTGTCGCCGGCGACGTAGACGCGGGTCTCGCCGAACGCGATGACGTAGCCGTTCCCCTCGCCTTTCGGGTGGAAGGGCTGGCCGGTGGGGCGCTTGTGGGCGACGTTGTAGGCGGGCACGGCCTCGATCTTGAGGCCCGCCACGGTCTTGACGTCGCCGTTCCTCATCACGACGCCGCCCTTTGCCGACGCGGCGCACTTCTCTGTGAGGATGAGCGTGGTCCCCTCCTTGCGAATGGCCGCGATGGCCGCGGGGTCAAGGTGGTCGCCGTGCTCGTGGGTCACGAGGATGACGTCGGCCTTCGGCATCTTCGCGTAGTCTGCCTCCGCCGACACAGGGTCCACGTGGATGATCGTCTCGCCCAGCGCGAACATCAGGCTGGCGTGGCCGACGAAAGTGATCCTCAGTTCCCCCGCGGAGGTCTTGACGGTGTCGGTCTCGAGCATCTCAGGACTCCTCGGTGCTTGTGCGGCGGCGGCGATGAGGGGGATTGCCCACAAGACACACCACCTTCTCATGGCTCTTCTCCTGGCGTTCCTGGAACCGTGCGGCCGCTTGAGTGTAGTCCGAAGGCACGTCCACGTCGTCGAGCACGGCCGGCTCCGCGGCGACCTCGAGCACCGCGTCGGGGTGCGCCTGGAGGAGGCCGCGAAGGCCCACGCCGTCGTGGCGGCTCACAACCTCATCGTGATAGCGCGCCGCGATGAGGACCGGATGGCCGCGCCGGCCGCGATGGGCGGGCACCACAATGGCGCTGCCCGAGGCGCGGAAGGCCCGCACCAGCTCCGCGACGGCCCCCGCCGTGAGGCCCGGCTGGTCGCCGAGGACGACGAGCGCGGCCTCGCAGCCCTGCGGCAGGGCGCGCAGCCCGCAGCGCACCGACCCGAGCATCTCCCCGTCAGGGTCCGGGTTGGTCACGAAGCGGACCGCGCGGCCCGCGAGGGCCTCGGCGATCTCTTGCCCATCCTTGCCCACGACCACCACCGCGTCGTCCACCGGCCCGGCGAGGACCGCGTCCGCCACCCGGGCGATCATCGGCCTGCCGCCGATGGGCAGGAGGAGCTTCTGGGCGCCCATCCGGCGCGACCGGCCTGCGGCCAGGACGATGGCGGTGATCATGGCTGACTCACGTGGTCGGCATCCGCGGCGCGGCGCCCTTGCGCCGAACGGCGACCAACTGGGCCACAATGCTGGCGGCTATCTCGGGCACCGTGGCGGCGCCGACGTCGAGCCCGATGGGCGCGTAGACGCGGGCGAACTCCTCGGCCGTGGCGCGCCCCGAGCTGATGAACTCGTCGCGCATCAGGGCCACCTTGCGGCGGCTGCCGATCATGCCCACGTAGGCGGCGGGGCGGCGAAGGCACGCGGCAAGGGCCTCCGCGTCGTGCACGTGGCCGCGGGTCACGATGACCGCGTAGGTGTCGGCGGCGAAGGGGAAGGCCGCCACCTCCTGTCCGATTGGGCCGCAGCACCTGGCCGTGTCATCGGGAAACAGCTCGGGCCGCGTGAACTCAGGGCGGTCGTCAAGCACAGTGACCTCGAAGCCCACGAGGCTGGCCTGGGCAGCGACGGCCTGGCCGACGTGTCCGCCGCCGACGATGAGGAGGACCGGCCTGGGAATCAGCGGCTCGACGAATGCCTCGGCTTGCTCGCCAGCGAACAGCCGGGGCTCCTCCGAGGTGAAGACCGACCGAGTGGCCTCGGCGCCCGGGAAGCCCCTGAAGGCCAGAAGGGCGCTTTCGGGCAGGAATTCGACGGCCGTTCGTCCCCCATCGGAGCCGATGACCGTGGTGAGGAGCACGCCGCGCTCGCGGCGCTGCCGCGCCGCGGCCGCCGCGGCATAGGCGTCCCGGTGCCCGGCCGCCGTGGGGTCGAGCAGGATGCGCATGGCCCCGCCGCAGATCGGGCCGCTGTCGCCCGCGTCCTCTCCGTCGAGCGCGAAGTCGTAAACGATCGGGCGGCCCGCGGCGATGGCCTCGACGGCTCGCCGCTGGGCCTCGGCCTCCACCGAGCCGCCGCCGATCGTGCCGCGAATCGCGCCATCCGCAGTCACGACCGCTTTCGCCCCGGCCGCCGCGGGCGTGGACTCCTCGGCCTTCAACACGAGTGCGACCGCGAACGCCTCCCCGCGGTCGGCCAGCTCCACAATGACATGGTGGATGTCGCCGGGCTGGCGGAGGATGGATGGATGAATGGATGGCCGGATGGGTGTCAAACAATCATCCATTCATCCACCCATCCATTCATCCCGCTGGTTGTGGCAAACGCCCCCATCACGGCTCCTTCGCGCCCGGCAGGCGGATGGGCATCTCGCGGATGCGGGTGCCCGTGGCGTGGAAGGCGGCGTTGGCGATCGCTGGGGCGATGGCGATGATGGGCGTCTCGCCGCCGCCGACGCTCGGCAGGTCGGGGCGGTTGAGAAGGTGGATGTCGAGCTGCGGCACGTCGCCGAACCTGGGGACGAGATAGCTGCGGAAGCGGGGGTTGAGCATCTCGCCCTTCTCGAAGCGCATCTCCTCGCGGAGCGCCGGGCCGAGCCCCATGAGGATGCAGCCCTGCACCTGAGCGAGAAGGTTATCGGGGTTGAGGATGGCTCCGCACTCGAAGACCTGACAGACGCGGCTCACCGCGAACTGATCCTGGTAGCCCCGACTGATGCGGATCTCCACACAAGCGGCGACGTAGGAGCCTTTCTCCGTGCCGCAGGCGAGGCCGACGCCCACATCAAGCTGCCTGTTCTTCACTCGCTCGGCCCAGCCGAAGCGCTTCGTGGCCTCTTCGAGGACGGCTCGGAGGCGCGGGTTGTCGAGGTGGGCGAGGCGGAAGTCGAGCGGGTCGACGCCCGCGGCCGCGGCCAACTCGTCCATCGCGCACTCGCGGGCGAAGTTGTTCGCTGTCGCGGCGAGGGTGCGGTAGGAGCCTTGCCGCAGCGGCGAGTCGGACCGCACGAAGCGGCACTGGGCCTTGCCCGCGCGGTACGGCGTGTCCACCGCGGCGCCCCCGGAGTTGATGTTGATGAAGTGCCACGATGTCAGCGCGCCCTTGGCGTCGAGGCTCGCCTCCACGTCAATCACCGCGGCGGGGCGGAAGTAGGCCCAGGTGAACTCCTCCTCGCGGGTCCAGTGGAGGGAGACGGGCTTGCCTGCGGCCTTGGCCAGGCGCGCGGTCTCTACCGCGGCCTCGCCCGTGTGCTTGCCGCCGAAGCCGCCCCCGAAGTCGGGCACCACCACGCGAACCTGGTCGTTGGCCAGGCCGAACGCGCCGGCCAGCTCGCGGTGGTAGCCGAAGGGGTTCTGCGTGCCCGTCCAGACCGTGAGCTTCCCCTCGCTCCATTCGGCGACGGCGGCGCGGGTCTCGAGGGGGGCGTGCTGCACGTAGGCCACGCGATAGGTCTGGCGGAGCGTCTTGGCCGCCTTGGCGAGCTCGTCCGCGAAGGGGTTCTTCGGCGCGCCGTCCCCCGCGCGCTGCCGCAGGTAGTCAAACACCTCCTTGCTCGACGGGTGGGGCGCACGCTCCCACTTGGCGGTCTCCGCGATGGCGGCCAGTGCCTGTCGGGCGCGGTGAGTGGTCGGAGCGGCCACCCCCACGAACGAGCCATCCCGCGCCACAACAACGCCCTCCATCGCCTTGGCCGGCCCGAGGTCAATCGAGACCAGTCTTGCGCCATACGAGGGCTGGCGGAGGACCTTGCCATAGAGCATGCCCGGGCGGACAGTGTCGGACGGGAACTTGTGCGCGCCTGTCACGAGGTCGCGGGCGTTCGGGCGCGGCAGCGAGGTGCCGAGCACTTTCCACTCCTTCACCGCGGCCATCGCCACGTCGGGCGGCGCGGGCTGACCGAGGGCCTTCGGCAGGTCCTCGCTCGCCGCGAGCTCGGCATAGGTGAGCGTCCGCTTGGTCGCAGCGTGGGCGATAGTGCCGTCGCGCGCCTCCACGGTCGCTGGCTCAACTCCCCAGCGCTGGGAGGCGAGACGCACGAGGATTTCTCGGGCGGCGGCGGCCCCCTGCCGCACGGCTGGCACCGTTGAAGGCGTGGTGCGGCTGCCCGCCGTGATCCCGTCGTCGGGCACTAGGCTCGTGTCGGCCATCACCAACTGGATGCGGCTCGGGGGCACGCGGAGCTCTTCGGCTGCCGCCTGGGTCAACTCGGCGCGGGCGCCCTGGCCCATCTCCACCTTGCCGGTGAGGACGGTGATCGCTCCATCCTTGCCGATGTGGACGCGTGCGGCGGGGTCGCCGCGGCGCCCTTCGCCGCGCGGCCGGCGCTCGGCCGCGAGGCCCAGGCCCTCGCCCACCGAGACGAGCAGCCCCGCTCCCAGCACTTGCACGAAGCTGCGGCGGCTCAGCCCGAAGTCGTAGGCCACCCGCTCCACCGGTTCCGTGTAGGGGGTCTCGTCGCTCATGGCTGCGTCCTCCCGGCCGCGGCGCGGCGGACCGCCTTGAGGATTCTCGGATAGTGACAGCAGCGGCACAGGTGCCCCTCCAGCTTGGCGAGAATCTCCGCGTCGGTCGGGTTCGGTTTTCCCTCGAGCAGCCCGACCACCTCCAGGATCAAGCCCGGCGTGCAGAAGCCGCACTGAAGCGCGCCCTCGGCCAGGAACGCCTCCTGGACGGGGTGGAGGGCGTGCCCCTTCGCCAATCCTTCGATGGTCAGGATGGCCTGCTGGTCGGCGTCGCCCACGGGCGTGACGCAGGAGCGGACGCTCTTGCCGCCGACGAGCACGGTGCAGGCGCCGCAGCGCCCCTCGCCGCAGCCGTACTTTGTGCCGGTCAGCCCGAGGTCCTCGCGCAGCACCTCAAGCAGTGGGCGGCCGGGGTCGGTCGTAACCGTCCGAGGCTGGCCGTTCACCGTGAACGCGATTGCCTTGTCGGTTGCCATTGCCGCATTCTCGCGCGCATCGCATCGCGTGTCAAGCCCGCGCTGGCGCGGGGAGCGGAGCTGTGCTATGATGACGCCGCGTGACCTGTTCCACCAACATCATGAGGAGCCGAAGCGATGAGGAGACGTTGCGTGTTGTGGGCTGCCGCGTTCGCCCTGCTCGCGTCCGCTGCCGGCTGGACCGGCGAGGCGGAGGGATGGGTGGAGATGTTCAACGGCAAGGACCTGGCGAAGTGGGACGTGTTGACGTGCGAGGCGGAGATTCAGGACGGCGCGCTCCTGATCAAGAGCGGCAACGGCCTGGTGCAGACGAAGGAGCAGTACGGCGACTTCGTGCTCGACCTGGAGTGGAAGGCGCTGAAGCAAGACCGCTGGGACTCCGGCATCTACTTCCGCTACACCTCGGTGCCGAAGGGCAGGCCCTGGCCGGGCGGCCCGCAGGCCAACCTCGCCAAGGGCATCGAGGGCAACGTGGCCGAGCTCAAGGGCGCCAGCAGCAAGGGCCTCACCAAGGCGGGCGAATGGAACCGCTTCGTCCTGACCGTGAAGGGCACGGCGGCCGAGCTCGAGATCAACGGGAAGCCCGCCTGGAAGGCCGACGGGTTGAAGGTGCCCAAGGGCTACATCGCGCTCCAGGCCGAGGTGCCGCAGGGCGGGCAGTTCCTCTTCCGAAACGTGCGCATCAAGCCCCTGCCGTAGGCGGCTGGATGAATGGATGAATGGATGGGTGGATGGGTGCCAGACAATCATCCATCCATCCACCCATCCAATCATCCCCCTTGGCCGCGGCCATAGGCCGCCGCGCCCCCCCGAGGCGCCTCACCGCCCCACGCAGACCACCGAGCCATCGCAGAGCGTGACGAGCACGCGCCCGTCGCGGTCGAGTGCCAGGCGGTTCATGGCGGGCTGCTCGGGGAGGTCAACGGCCCAGGCCTTCGAGCCGTC
>VGYW01000118.1 GCA_016872875.1 Planctomycetota bacterium
CCCTCCAGGTCGTTGCTCACCTCGCTTCCACCGACGGCTCCTGGGACCGCTTCTGGGATGCCCACCCCCTCACCTCAGCACCGTAGGAGATTACACGCACCCAATTCCGGCGCCCCTCATGCGTGACGCACCGAACGCTCCCGCGGGAAGAAGGGCATCCCCCCTCCCGAAGGGAGAGGGAGAGGAGCCCCCCGCAACTGAGGCATCCCCCGGCGACACAGTGCCATTGTCGCCGCTGCCGACGGGACCCCTTTCCCATTTGTAGTGCGGCCTTTAGGCCGTCCCGATACGGCCTGAAGCCCGCACCGCAAACACGCGCCACAGGCCGCGACCCGCCAATGAGGGATTACCAAACGCGACCATGCTGCCTTGATCCTGGGTCGTCGCGCTTTCGCGCGAAAGCGCGACAATCCCACACGCAGCGACAGATCCCCGAGTGCTCCAACCGAGCGGCCGGTCGCCATTTCGGAGCTGGCCAACTCCGGAACCCGAGCAGATCGCCTTGACGCGGGACCGTCGCGCTTTCGCGCGAAAGCGTGACAATCCCACACCCAGCGAGGAATCCCCGAATGCGCCAACCGAACGGCCGGTGGCTGTTCCGGAGTTGGCCAACTCCGGAACCCGAGGAGATCGCCTTGACTCGGGACCATCGCTCCTTCGCGCGAGAGCGCGGCAAACCCACGCGCGGCAAGGAATCCGCGAGTGCGCCGAGCGAGCGCCCGGTGCCTGTCCCGGAGTTGGCCAACTCCGGAACCCGAGGAGACCGGCTTGACTCGGGACCGTCGCGCTTTCGCGCGAAAGCGCGACAATCCCGCGCGCGGCGAGGAGTCCCCGAGTGCGCCAAGCGAGTGGCGGGTGCCCTTTCCGGAGTTGGCCAACTCTGGAACGCAAGCGGACCACCTTGATCCCAGATCGTCGCGCTTTCGCGCGAAGGCGCGAGAATCCCACGCTCGGCGAGGAGTCCCCGAGTGCGCCAAGCGAGGACCCGGTGCCCGTTCCGGAGTTGGCCAACTCCGGAATGCAAGCGGGCCACCTTGATCCCAAATCGTCGCGCTTTCGCGCGAAAGCGCGAAGATCCCGGCGGCAAGAAGGGATGCCTCCGGCGCGGGTGGTGCAATCTCCTCTGGCCCATCCTGCGGCGGGTGCCACCCTCAACGGCTTCCGTTCAGGGTGCGGACGGGGGCGGCCCGTGAAGCCACCCTCAAGCGGGGACGCTTGAGGGTGCCACCCGCATGTTCTGGCCAACCAAGGAGCGGGAGTTGAATCCCGCAGGCGGACGCGATAGAATCAGGCCGTGGGCGCAACCTGGCGATGATTGGAGGGATGGCCATGTCTTACCTCGTGGCGGCGCGGCAGGCCGTGGCGGCTTGTGCTCTCGCAGCCCTTCTCTCTCCCTGCACATCGATCGGCGGCGCGGCGAAGGGGCCAGAGGCGGTGGAGTCCTTGCTCAAGGCGCTGAAGGACTCTGATCCCAAGGCCGCGCGTGACGCATTCTTCGCCCTGAGGAACCTCCGAGACCCTCTGGCGACCGAGCACGTGATCCCGTTGATCACGGCGGAGAGGACCCGACCTCGCCTCGAGGCCGCCTGGATTCTCCAAGCGATCGGCGACCCGCGAGGGGCCGACGCGCTGGCCGAGACGCTCGTCCTCGGGATGTGCGACCACTGCACGGGCGCGGGCTACGAATTGGCAGCGATGGGCGGCTGGGGCACCGAGGCACTCCTCAAGGCTCTCGACCGCTGCAAGGATAGCCGCGCCCGCGCACACCTCCTCTCGGTGCTCGGGAAGATGGACGACCCCCGGGCAGCGAAGGCTCTCTTCGGCCTCCTGAGCGACCCCGACCCGGCGGTCCGCAATGCCGCTGACCGCGCTCTCGATGAGGCGCCCACCCCGCAGGAGCCAAAGACCCTCAAGGTATACGTGGACGCGCTTCTCGCAGGGGATGCCCCGGCCCGCCGCCGCGCCGCGCGCTCGCTCGTACGCTGCGGAGCCCAGCAGGCCCTCGACCCGCTCCTGGCCGCCCTGCGGGACATTGACGCGGAGGTGCGTTCCAACGCCGCCGGGTCGCTCGGCAGGCTGAAGGACCGGCGGGCCGTGGTGTCTCTGCTCACAACCCTGAGGGACTCCGAGGCCGCGGTGCGTCGGAGCGCCGCATACGCGCTGGGCGACCTGGGCGACATCCGCGCGGCCGATGACCTCACCGCCGCCCTGAGCGACCCGGACATCAGCGTGCGCTGCTCGGCCGCCTATGCCCTGGGGCGGGCCAGCGACAGGCGCTCCATCGAGCCGCTCCGGAGTCTGCTGCACGACAAGTCCGAAGGTGTCCGCAGGGCTGCCGCGGGAGCGCTGGAGGCCATCAACAGCTCGCCCGCCGGACCGCGGAGCGAACCGGAGCCGGCCGCGGTCCCCCCTGCTGCCAAGCCTGTTCCAGCCCCCAAGCCCATTGACCCGCGTCGCCTACAGGAGCTCATCGCCGCGTTGGATGGCCGCGAAGCGCTGGCTCGGAGAATGGCCGCCATCGCCCTGGGCGAGACCAAGGACGAGCGCGCCATCGCCCCACTGATGAATGCCCTCAATGACCCCGATTACGATGTCCGCCGCGCCGCGGTGGACGCCCTCCGCATCCTGAAGGGCGGCAGCCCACGGCGCTAACGGAGCCACCGAGCCCCGGTTGGAGGAGCCGCGATGTCGGAACTCGTGGCAACACGGCGGGTTGCGTTGGCCTTCGCTGCCGTAGCTCTCCTCTGGCTCCGCATATCGAGTGGCGGCGCGGCGAAGGGGCCGGACACGGTGGAATCCGTGATCGAGGCGCTGAAGAGCCCCGACACCACGGTCGTGGAGCGCGCCCTTCACACCCTCAGGGACCTCCGAGACCCTATGGCGACCGAACACGTGATCCCGTTGATCAAGGCGAAGGACACCAAGGTTTCCTATGGGGCGGCCTGGGCGTTGAAGGCCATCGGGGACCCGCGTGGGGCGGATGCACTGGCCGACTCCCTTGTCCGCGGCATCTGCGATCACTGCACGGGCGCAGGCGGTGAGCTGGCCGGGATGGGCGGCTGGGGCGCTGACGCCCTCCTCAACGCTCTCGCTCGCTGCGAGAATAGCAGTCTCCGCGCGCGCCTCCTCTCCGTGCTCAGGAGCACGGGCGATCCCAGGGGCGTGAAGCTGCTCTTCGGCCTGCTGAGCGACCCCGACCCGGCGGTGCGCAATGGCGCCGACCACGCCCTTGCCGAGGGGCGCGCTCCGCATGAGCCGAGGACTCTCGAGGTGTACGTGGACGCCCTCATCGCGGGGGAGGCGCCGGCGCGCCGCCGCGCAGCGAGCTTGCTCGGATACTGCAAAGGGCAGCCGGTCGTGGACCCGCTCCTAGCGGCCATCTCGGACGTTGACGCGGAGGTGCGTGCGAACGCCGCCTCCTCGCTCGGCAGGCTGAAGGACCCCCGGGCCGTGGCGCCGCTGCTCATCGCCCTGAAGGACGCCGAGGCCAAGGTGCGCCGCGAGGCGGCGAGAGGACTCGGCGGCATGGCCGACGCCTGCGCCGCCGAGGGCCTCATCGCCGCACTGCGCGACCCCGACGGCGACGCCCGCTACTATGCTGCGGGAGCCCTGGGGGAGCTGGGGGACCCGCGGGCCGCCGACTCGCTTGCGGCACTCCTCAACGACGGTAAGGCCTGGGTGCGAAACGCCGCCGCGCATGCGCTCGGAGCACTGCGGGACCCTCGCGCGCTCGACGCCCTCGTGGGCTTCCTGCGGCACGAGAGTATCCACGCGCGCGCCGCGGCAGCCGAGGCACTCGGCGGACTGAATGACCCCAGGGCAGTCGAAGCCCTCCTGGCCGCACTGAAGGACAACGACAGCGGCGTGCGGAGCGCGGCGGCCAAGGCCCTCGGCGCGATACGCGACCCGCGTTCCTTCGACGCCCTGCTCGCCGCGGCGCACGGGGCCAGCCTGCCCGTGTGCGCCGCGGCCGCCAGGGCGCTGGGCGAACTCCGCGACCCCCGCGCGAGAGAGCCCCTTCGGGCGCTCCTGCGTGATTACCAGCCAGCAGTGGTCCGCCAAGCGGCAAGAGAGGCCCTCGCCACCCTGGAAGGCCCTCCATCCGTCAAGGACCTCATCGCCCAACTCGACGACCCGGACTCCGACACCCGATGGCAAGCAACACAAGCCCTCAAGAAGCTCGGGTGGCCCGCAATCCAACACGTCGCCGCAAGGCTCAGGGACCCCGACTGGCGCGTCCGAAGCCGCGTGGCCGAGCACCTCCTCTGGCTTGCGGATCCCTCCACCATCGAGGCCCTCGGCGCGGCGCTCAAGGACGAGGCCCGCACGGTCCGCCTGACCGCCGCCAGCGCGCTCCGCAAGCTCAAGGACCCGAACGCTGCCGCCCATCTCGTCGCCGCGCTCGGGGACGAATGGTCATCCGTCCGCATCGAGGCCGCCCAGGCGCTCGGCGAGATGGGCGACCGGCTCGCCGTGCCGGACCTCGCGGCGCTCCTCCGCGACAACGAGAGCGCGGTCCGCGACGCCGCAGTGAAGGCCCTGGCGAAGGTGAGGACCCGGGAGGCCGCCGACGCGCTCATCACGGCGGTGGGCGACGCCGATGCCTCGGTGCGTGCCAGCGCCGCCACCGCTCTGGGCGAGCTTCGGGAGCCGCGCGCCGCCGAACAGCTCGTGAAGCTCCTCAAGGACCGCGAGCCTCAAGTGCAATGGAGCGCCGCAGAGGCGCTTCGCGCGCTCGGCGACCAGAGAGCGATGGAGTGGGCGATCGCCAAGGTCCAGGATGCCGATTCCGCGATGCGAATCGCCGGCTGCCGCTTCCTGGGCGGGTCCCCGGACAAGCGTGCCCTTGAGCCCCTCCTGGCTGCCCTATCAGACAAAGAGCACGGCGTGCGCAAAGAGGCCGTGGCCGCGCTGGGCGCCACCAAGGACGAGCGCGCCATCGCCCCCCTGATGGATGCCCTCAAAGACCCCGACTACGGCGTCCGCCGCGCCGCGGTGGACGCTCTCCGCGTCCTCAAGGGTGGCTGGCCGGCCCCCTCGCGACCGTGGTACTGACTAGGCGCGGCTCGGCCCAAGCCCACAGAGAAATGCCCCGAGCGTGACGGGCCGGGGGCGGGTGGTGATTCCGGAGTTGGCCAACTCCGGAAAAGGAGCGCGTTGCCTTGATGCGGGACCGTCGCGCTTTCGCGCGAAAGCGCGACGGTCCCAGCGGCAAGAAGAGGTGCGTCCAGCGCGGGTGGTGCAGCCTCCTGTGGCCCATCCTACGGCGGCTGCCACCTTCAACGGCTTCCGTTGAGGGTGCGGCCGGGGGCGGCCCCTGAAGCCACCCTCAAGCGGGGACGCTTGAGGGTGCCACCCGCATGTTCTGGCCAGCCAAGGAGGGGGTGTTGAATCCCGCAGGCGAACGCGATAGAATCAGGCCGTAGGCGCAACTTGGCGACGGCAGGAGGGATGGCCATGTGTAGGCTCGTGTCCGCGCGGCAGGTCGTGGCGGTTTGTGCTCTCGCAACCCTTCTCTCTCCCTGCGCATCGAGTGGCGGCGCGGCGAAGGAGCCCGACCCGGTGGACTCCTTCATCCAGGCGGTGAAGGAGAAGGACCGATTCGCCGTGCAGATGGCCGCGGCCGGGCACTACCACAGGCTGACAAGGGACGAGGCGACCAGGGCACGGCTTCTCGCCGCCCTGCGCGATGCCGACCCGGTGGTTCGGGCCGGGGTTGCGAGCCTGATAGCCAGCCTGCGGCTGCGCGAGGGCGTTCAGCCGCTGATCGCTGCCCTGAAGGATACCGAAGCGAGGGTTCGGGACAGCGCGGCGTACGCTCTGGGACGGGTCGCCCGCGGCCCTCACGCTCCCGGCGAGGCCGTGGACCCGGCGGTTGTCCCGGCCCTCCTCGCGCTGCTGAAGGACCCCGAGGGCGCGGTTCGCAGCAGCGCCGCCGGGGCGCTGGGCTACGTGGGCGACCCAGCAGTCCTGCCTGCCCTCGTCGCGTTGCTGAAGGACCCCGATGGCAAGGTCCGCGTGCGCGCCACCTCCGCCCTGGGGCAGCTCAATGACCCGCTCGCTACGGAACACCTCATCCCCCTGATCAAGGACGATACCCTCCACATCGCGGCAGCCTGGGCGCTGAAGAGCATCGGCGACCCGCGGGCGGCGGGGGCGTTCGTCGAGGCCCTGCTCCGCCCCCATCATTGTGACCATTGCACGGGCGCGAGCCAGGCGCTCCGCGAGCTTGGCGGCTGGGGCGTCGAGGCTCTCCTCGCAGCAATCGCGCGTGCCGAGCCCGAGCCGCGCGCGAGGCTCATTGACGCGCTGGGCATGAGCAGCCACCCGCGCGCGGCGCAGACCCTCCTGGCCATGCTAGACGACCCAGAGGTGGGCAGGGTTGCTGATCATGCCCTGGTTCGCAACGGGGGCTGGCCGCCGCGCCCGCACGAGCCGTTCGTTGACGCACTCCTGGCCGGCCAGGTGAAGGCGCGGCGCCGCGCGGCCTGGTGGCTCTGGCGGTGGCAAGACCAGCGCGCCGTAGACCTGCTCCTTGTCTCCCTGTCGGACGTTGACGCGGGCGTGCGCGCCAACGCCGCCGCGTCGCTCGGCATGCTGGAGGATCGCCGGGCCGTGATGCCCCTGCTCATAGCCCTCAAGGACATGGAGGCCGAGGTGCGCCGCGAGGCGGCGGAAGCCCTCGGGCGGCTCGGCGACCGGCGCTCCATCGAGCCACTTCAGGGGCTGCTCCATGGCCAGCCCGACAGGGTGCGCATGGCCGCGGAGAAAGCGCTGGAGGCCATCAACAACCACCGCGCCAAGCCGGGCGGCGAACCCGAGCCGCCCACCATCTCCGGCACTCGAACGCGCGCGCCAGCCGCCAAGGCCGTGGACCATCGCGGCCTACAGGAGCTCGTCGCCGCGCTCAGGGACAACGGGCCACAGGTGCGGGCCGACGCCGCGTCCGCGCTGGGCGCCGTGAAGGTCCGCGAAGCCACCGACGCGCTCCTTACCGCGTTGGAGGACCGCGAGGCGCTGGTTCGGAGAACGGCCACCATCGCTCTGGGCGAGACGAGGGACGAGCGCGCCACCGCCCCACTGATGGAGGCCCTCAAGGACCCCGATTACGGCGTGCGGCGCGCGGCAGTGCACTCTCTCCGCGCCCTCAAGGGCGGCAGCCCGACGCGGCGCTAGCCGCGGCAGCGTAGGGACACGCGGCTCGCGTGTCCCCACGCGACAGGCGAGCCGCCCGCCAGTCCTCCGGCGTCCTCGCCGAAAGCGAGCGGCAGATTCAGCAGACCGGCACGCAGCGCCGTCGGACGCGCGCCGGGCGGAAGACCTCGGCGGCTCAGTCGTTCCCGCAACGGGCGCGAATGAGCTTGGGCGCTTGGGAATCAGGGCACTGCACAGCAATTCGGACTCATCCGACTCAAGCGACCTTCAGGGCAGCGACTTGGTGTGCGGTGGCCCCAGCCGCCCAGAGGCTCACCTGCGCGCCACAGGGGCTGAGCTCTTGGCCAGGCTCCGCACTGGCGCTCTGAGCATGTCCAACGATGCCTCGCGATCGCGTGAGGCGGATGGGCCCAATCGCCAATCTCAGAGATTGGCCTTGAGCCAGGCGCAGCACTTGGCGTAGCCCACGCCGCCGGCGGCCTCGGGGCCTTCGTATTCGGCGCACCATACGCCGTCGTAGCCGGCCTTGCGCAGGCACGCGATGGCGCGCTTGAGGTTGATCTCGCCCTCGCCGAGGGCCGCGCCCTTGTAGTTGGCGAGCGAACCCGTGCCGTCCTTCAGGTGGGTGTGGAAGACGTAGGGGGCGATGATCTCGTAGTAGCGGCCAATCGTCGCCAGGTCGTGGCCGGCCCATCTGTAGTTCATCGTGTCGAGGTTGGAGCCGACGTTTTTGGAGCCGACGGCCTTGAAGATGCGCACCTGGAGGTCGGCGTCGTTGGTCACGTGGCCGTGGTTGTCCACGGCGAGCTTGATGCCCGCGGGCTCGATGAAGGGCACACAGCGGCGGAGGCAGCCGGCGATGGCCGCTTCGTACTGCTCGGGCGGCACGGCGTCCTTCTTCCAGCCCCCCTCGGTGCGGATGACGTCGGTGCCCACCACGGGCGCGAGGTCGAGGCAGATGCGCTTCATCCGCTCCACCTGGGCCTTGATCGCCGCTTCGTCGAGCAGGACGAAGTCGTTGCCGGCCGACAGGCAGCCGGCCTTGATGCCGCGGTCGTCCATCTGCTTGCGGGCCTCCTTCGCCCTCGCCACGGGGTCGGCGGTATCCTTGTCCCACACGTCGCCGATGGCCACCTCGATGTACTCGAAGCCCGTCCTCGCACAGTAGTCGAGGAACTGAATCCAATCGAAGCCCGGGAAGTTGTAGTGGATGACCCCGATCTTCGGTTTGGACATTGCCGCACTCCTCTCGACGCCTCCCGTTGCTGCCGCGAGCCCTGAACCATCCGTGGGAAGGGATTATAGTCGCAGGCCGGGCCGAAGGCAAGTCAGGAATGCTCGCAGCGTCAAGCCTGCGAATGGGGATGGCAGACCACTGCGGCAGCCGTCGCGCGGCCGTGAGGGGGAGGATGGTGCGCCCACCGCGCCCGTCCTCCCCCATTCACGGGCCGCGGGACTCCCCGGCGTGATGCTTGTGTGCCCGGCCGCTTTCCGTATAATCGCTGCCCGGCGGACCGTCTTCAGAAACCGCAAAGCAACGAGACCGGAGGCGGGGCATGACGGGACTTGTTGGGTTGGACTGGGCGGTGATCGCGGCGTACTTCGCGGGGATCGCCGCGGTGGGCTGGTGGTCGTCGCGGCACCAGGAGTCGTCGGCGGACTACTTCCTGGCGAGCCGCAACGCCGGCTGGTTCATCATCGGCGGGTCGCTGTTCGCGACGAACATCGGCTCGGAGCACATCGTGGGCCTCGCGGGGTCGGGCGCGGAGAGCGGCATGGCGATGGCCCACTACGAGCTCCACGCCTGGTGCATCCTGGTGCTCGGCTGGGTGTTCGTGCCCTTCTACTGGCGGGCCGCCGTCTTCACCACGCCCGAGTTCCTCGAGAAGCGCTACAACTCCACCGTCCGCTGGATTCTCTCGGTGGTGAGCCTGGTGGCCTATGTGTTCACGAAGGTCAGCGTGACCGTCTACGCGGGCGGGGTGGTGTTCAACACGCTGCTGCCGGCGGGGACGTTTGGGCGGTTGGACAACTTCTGGGTTGGGGCGGCGACGACGGTGGTGGCGACAGGCATCTACACGGTCTTCGGAGGGCTGAGGGCCGTGCTTTGGACCGACACGGCCATGGTCTTCGTCCTCCTTACGGGGTCGTTGTGCATCACCGCGATCGGGCTCAACGAGGTCGGCGGCTGGGGGGAGTTGCGGCGCTTGTTGTCCGACACCCAGCACTTCAACATGTGGCGGCCGGCCAGCGACCCCGAGTACCCCTGGGCCGGCATGCTCTTCGGCGCGCCCATCGTGGGCATGTGGTACTGGTGCACCGACCAGTATATCGTCCAGCGGACCCTCGCGGCGCGGAACATGCAGCAGGCACGCCGTGGCACCATCTGGGGGGCATACCTCAAGCTCACGCCTGTGTTCCTCTTCATCGTGCCTGGGATGATCGCCTTCGCGCTCGCCAAGCAAGGCAAGATCACCTTGGCACATTCGGACCAGGCCTTTCCCGTCCTGGTCCAGGCATTGCTCGGGCCGGGCCTGAGGGGGCTTGTGGTGGCCGGGCTGCTGGCCGCGCTGATGAGCTCGCTGTCGTCGCTCTTCAACTCCGCGGCCACGCTGTTCACGGTGGACATCTACGAGAAGCTCCGCCCTGGGCGTTCCGAGCGCGAGCTGGTGCGGGTGGGCCGCATCGCCACCGCGGTGGTGGTGCTCCTCGGCATCGCCTGGATTCCGGTCATGCGGTTCGTGGCGGGGGGACTCTACCAGTACCTCCAACGCGTGCAGGCGTACCTCGGGCCGCCGATCACGGCGGTGTTCTTCCTGGGCATCTTCATCAGGCGGGTGAACGGCGCGGGCGCCCTGGCCGGCCTCGTGTGCGGGTTCCTCCTCGGCATGGCCAAGCTCGCCGCACAGGTGCTCGCAGGCATCGAGCCGCTCAGCGAGAAGCTCCCCCCCTGGCTCGTGGCGTTCGGGAAGTTCAACTTCCTCTACTTCTGTCTCGTCCTTTTCGCCGTCAGCGTTGTGACTGTGGTAGTTGTGAGCCTCCTCACGAGCCGCCCGCCCGAGGAAAAGCTCAAGGGGCTGACCTACGCCACCGTGACCGCCGAGGGGCGGGACGAGGCGCGCCGCTCCTGGGGCGCCTGGGAGGTCGTTCACACCCTCATCATCCTGGGGGCCATCGCAGCCGTCTACCTCTACTTCACAGGCTGAGGAGCCAGCCGGCGGCGGCCCCGCCGAGGATGAGCCAGGCCGCGTTCACCCGCCAGACGCTGCCCACCACGGACGCCGCGATGGCGATGGCCCACGCCGGCCACGCCGTCAGCGTCTCACGGCCCAGCCTAACCCCCACGGCCACCATCAGCGCCACCGAGGCGATGTTGACGGAATCGAGGAACGCCGCGCTCCAACGCGACTTGCGCAGCTTCGGCACGACGGGACTCAACAGGACGACGAAGACGAACGACGGGAGGAAGACGGCGACAGTGGCCACCGCGGCCCCGGCTCCGCCGAGGAGCAGGTAGCCGATGAAGGCCGCCGTCGAGAGCAGCGGGCCGGGCGTGACCTGTCCTGCCGCAATCGCATCCATCAACTGCTGCTGCGTGAGCCACTGGTAGTCGCGGACAAGGCCCTGCTCCAGGAACGCGACGAGGACGTATCCGCTGCCATAGAGGACGGCGCCAACCTTCAGGAAGAACAGGCCCAGCGCCCACAGAGACACCGCGGCAGCCGTCCCCGCTGCCGCACCAGACACGAGGGCACGGGAGGGCAGGGCAATGGAGGCCGTTGCCACGCAAGCGGTGGAACCACCGCCTGAGGGCGGCGGGAGGGGTTTCGAGGACGACGACGAGGACGAGGACGATTGCTGGAGCGCGAGCCAGACCATCCCCACAAGCCCGCCGGCGAAGAGCAGCAGAATCTCATTGAGCCCAACCATCGCGGCCGCGAGCACGGCGGCGCCCACCGCGGCCACTCGCCAGCCCTTCAGCGCCGTCCGCCCAAGCCGCAGCACCGCCACAAGGATGACCGCGAGCACCGCCGGCTTTGCGCCCGCGAGAAACGGCGCGAGCTCGGGGAGGGAGCCGTAGCGCAGGTAGGCCCAGGCCAGCGCAACCGAGATGATGGTTCCTGGGATGATGAAGCAGGCCCCGGCCGCGAGGAGCCCGAGCCAGCCGCGGCGCAGGTAGCCGACGTGGATCGCCATCTCCGTGGCGTTCGGGCCGGGGATGAGGTTCGTCGCGCCCACGAGGTCGAGGAAATACTCGCGCGAGAGCCACTTGCGGCGGGCGACGACCTCGTCCTCCATGAGCGCGATGTGTCCCGCCGGCCCCCCGAAGCTCAGCGTGCCCAGCTTGAGGAACAGCCGCACCACTTCCCAAAGCGATGATCGAGGGGCTTCGGCGTCTGCCATTCCGCGCAACTCCGCACGTCTTCCGTCCGCAACCCTTCAGGGGAAAGTCACGGCTCCTCGCTCAACTCTGCGATGGCGATGCCGGATTCGCCGGCCACGGAGTAGAGGAGATATGTCCTCCCGTCCTCCGCGAAGACGGCCGGGTCGCGGAGCGCGTTCTCGCGCCCGCGAGCCGCGCCCGCCGAGGAGGGCCTCAGGGGCAGGTCGGAGCCCTCGTACTGGTGCTCGGGCCTCAGGACTTCTTCGGGCGCGGAGGCGCGCCAGGCCCGCCAGTCCTGGCCGAGCTCGATGCGGCAGCGCAGGATGCGCTCGGGCGAATCGGCGATGTTCGAGTAGTACACCCACAGCGCGTTCCCCACGCGGCTCACTGCCACGTGGCGGGGGCCGGGCTTGTTGTAGACTGGCCGGTCCCGCCCCTCCGCGCCCGGCATCGGGTCGGGGCCTGCCTCGAAGCCGCCAAGGCCGTCCTTCGACCGCCAGAGGAGTCCGCCCTTCGACATCCCGTACCACATCCCGTCGTGGCGGAAGGCGCGGAAGTAGAACGGGCAGAGCGGCTCGCCCCACGCCTTGAAGCTCAGGCCGTCCGATGAAAGAGCCACGAACGTCATCTGGTCCTTGCCCGCCTTTCCGAGGGCGTGGAAGTAGAGGCGAATCTCCTTCCGCTCGGGCACCACGACGGCATCGGGCGACGCCACGTGGCCCTTGCACCCCGGCGCGTCCTTGAGCGACAACACCCCTGTCTTGTGGACGCGCCACGGCCCCTCCAGCCTGTCGGCGATGGCAAGGCGAATGTAGCTGCCCCCGTGATGAGCGAAGTAGAGATAGTAGCGTCCCAGCGGCTTCTCCACCCAGTCGGGCACCCGAATCAACGACGCGCCGTTGATATTCGCGCCGTCCTTGCCTGGCAGCATCTCTGGCCTGATGATCGGGTTCTGCTCGAACTGCACCACCTTCAGCATCTTCTTCCCCTGCTCGACGCCCCGCGCCATCGCCCCAGCCGCCAGCAGGGCGGCGAGGACCCATGCAATGGCCTTCCCTTTGCCAGTTGCCCTCGGCGTCAGTTGCGTGGACAGCATGTCACACTCCGGAGGGAGTGCGTGCGCGGAGGACGACGCGGAAGTGTCCGCCGCTGAGGTCGAAGTCGGGCTCGGGGAGGGCCGCCTCGCGCATGACGCGAATCATCTCGGGCACCCCCATGCCCAGGGTCTCGCGCCCCAGGAGGCGGTTGAGGAGTGTGGCGATGGTGGGGTTCCTGCGCTGCGAGATGCCGCCGAGGCGGATGCTCTCGAGGCTGAGCTGGTTGAGCAGGCCGCCGGGGTTGATGAGCTCAACTCGGTCGTCGAAGACGAAGATGCGGGTCTGGGAGGCAGCGCGGTAGTCGCGGTGCATGAGGGCGTTGCGGAGGGCCTCGCGGACGGCGAGTTGCGGGATGTAGACCTCGGGCGGCACGCCGAGCTCGGTCCTCTGCCAGCCCTCGACGCGTGAGGGGGAACGGAGCTGCTCGTCGAGGAAGGCGGCGGCTGCGGCGTACTGCGCGGCGAGCGGGCCGCCGATCTCCTTGCGAGCCTGGAACTCGCTGGTGGCCTCGACGCCCCGGATGCGGACGATGGAGACGCGGGCGTCGGGGAACCAGCGGGCGGGGTCGGTGCCGAAGAACAGGATGCCGGCCACGGTGGGAGTGCCGCCCGCGCCCGTGCACCGCAGAGCCTGAAGGTAGCGCTCCACCGTGGCGGCGTCGAGCTCCGCGCGGCTCAAGAGCGGGTAGACCCGAAGAAGGAAGGCGCTGAACGCGGCCTCGTCGAAGTCCGCGCGAGTGGCACCGCCAACAGCCTGTTCATCGTAGTGGAAGTCCACCGACTCAAGAAGGCGCCGCAGTTCGTCCCTTCTGGCCACGCGGGTCTGGTTCGCATCGCGGACGTAGTGCTCGCGGCCTCCGCGATAGGGACGGCCTGGGGCGAAGGCCGGCACGTCCACAATGAGGACGGCTTTGCCCTGGACTTCGGCCTTCTCAAGGGCGCACGTGACGGGCGGCTCGATGGCGGTCTGGCACAGGCTGGCCACGCGGCTCAACAGATCGTCGGCCTGTTCGCGGGTGCCGATGCCTGTCACGGAGCCGTCGTCCTCAACTCCCAGGATGATCCATCCGCCGCGGGTGTTGGCGAAGGCAGAGAGGCTGCGGGTCAGCGCGTCCAGCAGGGCGCGGGTCTCTCGCTTCTTCTTCAGGAAGCCCGTCGCCGCCACGCTCTTCAGCTCGGTGACGGAGTCTTCCCCGAGGCGGATGCGTTCCAGGATGCGCGCTTCCTCTGCCATTATCTACCTCAGGTGAGCCTTGCGACGACGCCCGGCGAGTGGCCGCGCCACGATTCGCCGTCTTGTCTGCGCACAGATCGTTCCGCTCAGCCCTCTTTGCCACTAACCGGCAGGCTGTTGGCAAGCCATCGCGGACGCGCGCTATAATACCACTTGCGCGCACACTGGTCAACGTCCTTGGGCAAGTGAGGAAAGCTATGCTGAGCATCACATGGCTTCTCATTCTTCTCGCGTTGACAGCCAACTATGGGGCAGCGGCGGGTTCCCACGCGAAGCTGGCGCCCGTGAAGTTCACCGACGTGAAGATCGAGGACGCCTTCTGGGCGCCGAAGCTCGAGGTCAACCGCACGAAGTCGATCCCCCACAACCTGGAGCAGTGCGAGAAGACCGGGCGGATCAACAACTTCGCCCACATCGCGGGCGAAGCGAAGGAGCCGTTCCGCGGCCATATCTTCCACGACTCCGACGTTGTGAAGGTGATGGAGGGCGTGGCCTACTCGCTCGCCACCCACCCCGACAAGGAGCTGGAGGCCCGCCTCGATCAAATCATAGGGTGGATGGCCAAGGGGCAACGCCCCGACGGCTATCTCAACACCTGGTTCATCACCAAGGGGCTCGGCAGGCGGTGGACCGACATGCGCGGCGCCCACGAGCTCTACTGCGCGGGCCATCTGTTCGAGGCCGCCGTCGCCCACTACGAAGCCACGGGCAAGCGGACCTTTCTCGACGTCGCCCGCAAGTACGCCGACCACATTGACAGCGTGTTCGGCCCGGGCAAGCGCCACGAGATTGACGGCCATCCTGAGATCGAGCTGGCACTCGTGAAGCTCTGGCGCGCCACGGGCGAGGAACGCTACCTCAAGCTCGCACAGTTCATCGTCGAGGAGCACGGCCAGGCGAAGTCCCACAAGCTCTACGGCACCTACTGCCAGGACCACAAGCCCGTCCGCGAGCAGGACGAGGCGGTGGGCCACTGCGTCCGAGCCATGTACTTCTACAGCGGCGTGACCGACCTGGCGATGATCACGGGCGACCAGGGCTACGTGGCCGCCCTGGAGAAGCTCTGGCAGGACGTGGTGACACGGAAGATGTACATCACGGGCAGCATCGGCGTCCAGCACCACGGCGAGGGCTTCGCCAAGCCCTACTTCCTGCCGAACTACGACGCCTATTGCGAGACCTGCGCCGCCATCGGCATGGTCTTCTGGAACCACCGCATGATGCTGCTCAAGGGCGAGGGGCGGTTCGCCGACATCGCCGAGCGCGCCCTCTACAACGGCGTCATGTCCGCCGTCTCGCTCGACGGCACGAAGTGCTTCTACGTGAACCCGCTGGCGAGCCGGGGCAACGCGCACCGTTCGCCCTGGCACGGCTGCGCCTGCTGCCCGACGAACATGGTCCGGTTCCTCCCCGCCCTCGGGCAATACATCTACGCCGTCTCCGCCGCAGGCGACGCCGTCTACGTCGCCCACTACGTCGCCGGCTCCGCCACGGTGCCCCTCAAGGACGGCAAGGTGAAGCTCACGCAGAAGACCCGCTACCCCTGGGATGGCGGAGTTCAGATCGCGGTCGAGCCGCAGGGCATCTCGGACTTCGCGGTCTGTGTGCGCATCCCAGACTGGTGCGAGGGTGCCACAGTGAAGCTGAACGGCCAACCCGTCGAGGCGAAGCCCGACAAGGGCTTCGCCGCCCTCCGCCGCACCTGGAAGGCGGGCGACGTGGTGGAGCTTGACCTGCCGATGCCCATTCGCCAGGTGGCCTCGGACCCGAACATTGCGGAGAACGTGGGGCGGCTTGCCATCCAGCGCGGGCCGGTCGTCTATTGCCTGGAGGGCTGCGACCACTCGGCCTCTGTCAGCCAGATCGCAATCCCCAAGGGGGCGAAGCTGGAGGCCAAGTTCGAGCCTGACCTCCTCAGCGGGGTGATAGTCATCAAGGGGCAAGGCCAGCGACAGGGCTTCGAGGTGAAGGACGACGGCTCCATCGCTCAGGCTTCGGGCACGGTGGACTTCAAGGCGGTTCCCTACTTCGCCTGGGACAACCGCGAGCCCGGCGAGATGGTGGTCTGGGTGCCCACCGAGCTGCCTGCCGCGGCCAAGCCCGAGAACGTCACCCTCGCCGTCTTCGCCAAGGCCACCTCCTCGCACACCTGGCGGGCCGACCACATCCGCGCCCTCAACGACGCCGTGCTGCCAAACGGCTCGGGCGACCTCAGCGTGCCGCGCTTCACCTGGTGGGACCACAAGGGCACCACCGAATGGGTCGCCTACGACTTCGACAAGCCCGTCCCGCTCAGCAAGGCCGAGGTCTACTGGTTCGACGACACCGGCCGCGGCGGCTGCCGCGTCCCCAAATCGTGGCGGCTCCTCTGGCTTGATGTGGGCGGGACGTCCCCGTCCCGCGATTCGCGGCGTGGAGACACGCCGCCCACAACATGGAAGCCGGTCGAGGCGGCGGGTGCGTACGGCGTCGAGAAGGACAAGCTCAACCCTGTCACCTTCAAGCCCGTCACCACGAAGGCCCTCCGCCTCGAGGTCGAGCTTCAGCCTGGCTTCTCCGGCGGGATTCTCGAATGGCGCCTGTCGAATTAGTAGGTTCCTCTTGCACGAGGAGCAGCATATGCGAAAGGTGGACATCCTACTCTTCTCCCTGTTGATCGGCGTTCTCGTTCCCCTGGAAGTCTGGTGTGCATTCCTGACCTACGAGACGATTGGGGAAGTTGCCCGTGTGGTCTACTTCGCAGCGCTGGCTCTCAACCTGCCATTGATCGTGCTCGGCGTCCGGTATCGGCTGGCGGCTGCGCTCGCGGCCTTCGCTCTCGGTGCCGCAGTCATCCCGTACCAGTTGGTATTGTGCTCTCGCCTCCTCCGGGTGCAGAAGGAAGCGGCGAGCATTGTGGCTCACGTGTACGAGGAGAGGTTGAAGACCGGCAAGTATCCCGCCGATCTGCGGTCCTATGTATTCCGAGACCCGGGGATGAAGCCGTACATCCAGGGGTACGAGCTGACCGATGACGGCGGTGGCTTCCTTCTCACGTATCGGGTGGGCACCGAGAGCACGTCGCACTGGTACCACCCTAAGGATGGATGGGGTTACTATCCTGACTGAGCGAACGCCGCGACTGTGAGGGCACTATGGTCGGGGTAGCAGCGCTATCGCGCCTGCGAGCTCCATCGCTTCTCCGCGTGCGCGATGCGCATTTCAGGCGGCTCACGGCGCTCTATGCGGGCGAGCCGCTCGATGGGGCATTCGTCCTCTGCGGCATCGGGGGAAGCTCGAAGGTTGACCAGTATGCCGAGCCGGAGCGATGGGTGGAGGAGGCCCTCGATTCACTGGCGGAACAGGCCGAACGAACGAAAGACGAGAAGGCGTTTCGCCCGCTCGTCGTCGAGCCGAACCCATACGGAGTCCACTTCGTTGACAGAATGCTCGGGGCGCGGGTGTTCCACTACGAGGGGCAGTGGTGGGCGGACTTCCTGAGGTCGCCCGTGGGGAGCCTGGAGCCGCCCGACCTGGTTCGGGACCCCACGTGGCGGCTGGCCGTGCGGCAGTCCGAGGCCTTCGTCGCAAGCGGAGCGACCGTGCCCCTCTTCGGGCTGCCGACGATTGCGAGCGCCCTGAACATCGCGCTGAACCTCTACGGCGAGGCGTTCCTCTTGGCGCTCCTCGACCGGCCGGATGCCGCGCGCCGCGACCTGAAGGTGATCAACGGCCTGCTCTGCGAGCTTCACCGCCGCTACATCGCCTGCATCCCGCCTGAGCAGCTTCAGTGCGTCGTGGCGGCGGGGCGGACCCAGCCGCGCGGCTTCGGGCAACTGTGCGGCTGCTCCACCCACCTCCTCTCGGCGGGCCAGTACCGCGACTTCATCGCCCCGCTCGACGACGCCCTGCTGCGCGTCTACCCCAACGGCGGGATGATCCACCTCTGCGGCGTCCACACCCAGCACATCCCCGTCTGGCGCGAAATGAAGTCGCTCCGCGCCATCCAGGTCAACGACCGTGCGGCCGAGGACCTCGCGGCCTACTTCCGCGAGTTGCGCGATGACCAGATCATCTACCTCAACCCCACGGCCACGATGACCGTCGAGCGCGCGATGGCGCTCACGGGTGGGCGATGCCTGGTCTGTGTGTACGGGTGATACGGATTGGACCCGGACTGGCGGCGTGGCCCATCGCCGCGCAGATTTGATCGGGCGGGAGCCTGGGATAGCCGTCGAGCAAGTGGGCCTCCGTCGCCCTGTCGCTGAGCTCGCGCAGGATGGGCCACGTAGCGAGCTAAGGCAGGTGTCTGAAACGAGAATCTTCCCGCAGGAGCGCCCTATTCAGGTTCCTGTGAATCTGAGACAGGTCGTTGCTGTTCCCCATGTTCCGCTTGACCCAATCAGCGGGGCGGTCAAACTGGTCAGCAAGCGCAGCTATCGCAGCTTCTCTCGTATAGTGACCAGATGCCATGTTGGCCAGATAGGGCGGGGTTCTGCTCGGATCATAGAAGAGTACGCTTGTGGCTTTGGGAGGCCTTTCAGATGTACTCTCGATTCTCCTCTCCGTGTCTTTGGTTTGCGGTCTGTTGTGGGCAAAGTCGGTAAACGGCTCGTACTGGCGTTGCGAAAGGCAGCGGGGCGCGACCACACACGTTCCGACCAGCAGCGCTGCTATCAGGACGGTAGCAGCCGTAGTCCCGTGCGCAACAGGCTGCGTAGATCTACAGTGCGGACACTTCCTTGCCTGGGCATTGATCCATTCCATGCATTCGGCACATCGCTTCTGTGATATAGGAGGATTTGGTTCCGTTGAGTGACCTACACCGTCATGGAGGGAACGCCAGACCCGCGCTAATACTGAGATTGAGGGCTCTCGCTCCCGGATCTGGTCATGTGGTGTTCGGGACTCTACCGGCCCCTGCCTTAACTTGCTTCTATCCTCTTGACCGGCATGCCGAGTTTGGTCTTCTGTTGAGATCGCGTTCTTTTGGATCCAGGACTTGGGAACGAGGTCTTGGTAGCCGCAAAAGGGGCAGGCCTTGGTCCTCCCGCCCATAGAGTCCGCCGTCTCGATGGGCTCCAGGCAATTGGCGCACCGATACCTCTTCATCAGCAATCCTTCCCGTAGCGACACCTGTGCCCAAACCTGGAGCTCAGATGCCAATTCCGGGATTGCCTACCCTTGCGTCAATCGCTGCCTTCTCTCTCTGCTTCATTTCGTCCATGAGCGGCGAGAGTGAAGCAATCATGGAATTGATGGCGGTCACGTCAGATTGGCCCTTCTTTGACCTCATAGCGCGAAGTTTCAGGTCCAGAAGGGCTTCCCAGAGGTGAAGAGCCTGGGCATGGCCCGCCGAACCTGCGTGGTTCCATAGGTGTTTGATTTTGTCAGACTGCATTCTAGCCTATAGTTTCGCACATTTTGGATAGGAAAAAGCCCGATCCTCTGTATACTTGGGCAGGTGCAAACCACCCCAGTTAGGAGGAATCGGGCTATGAACGTGCGACGAGTTGTGC
>VGYW01000119.1 GCA_016872875.1 Planctomycetota bacterium
CGTGACATTTCCAGCCCGAGCTCTGGATCCTGGCAGGGACCATCTTGTCTGCGAGTGAATGGGGAGCGACCTCTCGATAGGCAGATCGGGCATGCGGTACCAGATCCCTGATCCACTACGGGCGCTTTGGCGATCCGGAGGCTTCCGGGGCATTCCCACCATACTCGTTCACCTGCGCGCGGCCGTTTGACCCAGTATGAGCGCTTTGGCGATGCGCGCGGCTCCGGCTGGGCAAAGTCGTTGGCTTGGGCGCCACCGCCCCGGCCCACGCACGAAGCGTGCGAGGCCAGGTGCAAACGGCTGTGCCGCTATCGTGTGCGGGCGGGGCGATTCAGCCTTTGTCTTCACAAGAGGCTCCCCTTCCTCGAAGAGGAATACAGATCCCCAGGGCGGACGCCCGTTTGCACCTCGCTCCACACGCTTCGTGTGCGGCCTGGGGGGATGGCGACGCGGGGGAAGACCTTGTGGCCGGGTCTTCTCGCTCTCAGATACACGCGAACCCTCGTCTCGCCAAGCAGATGAGCGGAGGGGAATAAGTGAAGAAAGGCTCATCCGCTTCAAGCGATCGTCTGCGATGTCCTTGCTCCTCGACCCGCCAGACGCTCACCCGTGCG
This sequence comes from Planctomycetota bacterium, assembly GCA_016872875.1. The sequence goes on from VGYW01000119.1 coordinate 615, forward strand.
CCCCGGGGGGTGAGCGCCTGAGGCGGGGTCAAGATCACCACCAAGATCCCCAACTGCGCGCCGGGAGTTGGTCATCTTGAAATCAAGGGCAACGCGCTCCTTGTCCGAGCATAAGGCCAGTGGCCACAACCACATATGGCTCCGGTTGCACCTTCTCGGGCCGCCTCCTGAGGCCCGCCAAGATGCCCACTTCGTAGCCCGGCCTAGCGCTATGTGTGGGTGCCAGCGAACCCCTCATTTCCCTGCTCCGACATCGTCCCCGAAGACGTCTATCGTCGTCCACCCGAGGACGAAGTCGAGCAACTCCCCGGGATTCAGCCCGCTGCGCACGGAAACCAAGAGGCCGAACTGTACCTCGCATTGAGTCCAGTATGGGTGCGGGAAGCTTGGATACGAACTGTCGAACGGTTCAAACTCAGTCGTGATGAACGGAACAGAGCTGGATTCTGCAATGTAGCTCTTTGATTCAAGGCGTCCAGTGCGCTTTGACGCCGGGAGGGTGCGTGGGTACATCTGCTCCCGACTCGAGCCGATCGACTCCCTTGTGGCCCAATGGTTGCATGGGCCGCCACTGCACTCGACGATGTCCCCGGCGTATAGCCCGATGTCGCCCAGACAGTAGATTACACCTGGATGAACTGGGCCGATGCGTACTCTTCCACCAAGACCCATCCCTGCGGCGATCGTGAAGATGTCAGCCGCGTCGCGCCCACGATCAACAAGGTAAGCTCTCGTGGGTGCACAACCTGTCATGAGGGCGACGAACATCATGCCGACTGAAATCCGGGGGAGCGGTGGCGGCGTCAAGTCTTCAAATCTCAATTGTTCCCTCCTTCCTCGGGTTCCACCAGAGGGATTGTCCCGGCTTCCGTTGAAATTCGCGGCAGCCCGGGCGTTCAGCATTCTATGCCACCTCCTTTCTGCCTGATGTCATAGGAGGGCTAACTGGAGTCGAGTGGAGGCACCGCTGGGAACTTGACCCATTCTCTAATGGCCAGACGTGATCCGTCAGCCCCGCAGCCTGTGCCGGCAAGCGTTCGACCCGGGGTTGGGCTGTCACGCCTCCAATCCTTAAGTTCTCCAGTGCCTGCCCTCGCGCCTTGTTCGCGAGCGGGGTTCGCCAAGCGGCGGTGGCGGCTCCGGAGGGATTGTACGAAGTGGAGCCGCTGAGTCAAGAGCATCCGCCCCCACGCCTATCGAACGTGTGGCCCCGTACAGCCCGGGGGCCAGACGCCCCCCACGGCCGACCGCCCCTGAAGGGGCTGAAGAACTGCCCCGTCGCTCAGGTCTGCCCCTGTTTCGCCATCCCCCCAGTCCGCACACGAGGCGTGCGGGGCCAGGGGGGATTGGCTTTTGCCCTTCGGCACAAGCCCCGCCCTCCCGAAGCCCAAGACGAAGTCCCCCCGTGGCTGAAGTTGCCTCACACAGGCGTAGCTGGGGCTGCGGACAAGTCGAATGATGAATGATGAATTCCGAAGCTCCTAATCCTCTGGCTTCATCCGCATTGCTCCCGCCCACGCTACACCGCGCGCCGCGTGGCGCCTCCTGGAGAACCATTCCACAGTTGAACAACTGTGGAATGGTTCTCCAGGACCGGCGCGCCCCTCATGCGGAGCCCAGGCGATTCGCGAACACACCTGTCAGAAGGGCACCTCTTCGTCGTCGCGCGTCGTCGCTGGCGGCGCCTCGTAGAGGACAACGGTCTTGCCGGGCCTCAGGGCGTCGGGGCGCAGGCGGAAGCCCTCGTGGCGCTGGAGGAATGGGACCTCGCCGCAGCCCTCGACGAGGCAGTCGGGTTTTCCCTTCGGGCACTCGCCATAGGTGCACAGGCGGCAGAGCTTCTTGGCCTTCGCCCACTGGGGGCCATAGGCTTCCTTCTCGCCCTTGGGCATCGCCGCTATTCCTCCTCTGTCAGCTTGCCCGTCGGGACGTCCACCGTGGCGCTGCCGCCTGGGGCAGAGAGGACCAGGCGGTCGCCCTCCCGCATCTCCACCACCTCGGGGCGGGCCTCCGACTCACTGCCCAGGTCATCCGAGAGGGCGTCCACGACCCGTGTCGTGCCGTCCGGCCGCGCGAGGCGCACGGACAGTCCATAGCCCTTGTACCACCTCGCCGCCACGCCGAGGGTGAGGCACTCGAAGCAGTTCACCTCGTGCGTGATCTCCACCGTCACGCGCGTGCCGTCCGAGGCGGTCAGCGACTTCACACGCCTGGGGTAGACCAGGAGCGGCCGCGCCATCGCCCCCACGAGAACGAAGCCCAGAGTGGCGACGATGGTGGCAGGCGTTCTCAAGAAGCGCACGCAGGCATGCTCCGCTCACGGGGTGCCAGAGGCCGTCCATCCGCAATCCATGGCGTTTCAGCGGCAAGGGTTTGTAGTGCGGGCTTCAGCCCGTGTCTTGAGGGCGCGACACGGCCTGAAGGCCGCACTACGAACTCCTGTGCCATTCGGCTGAAGCGGCGTCACGATTCTACACGATCGGCGCCTCACCCGCAAAGGCTGCGGGGCCAGGGGCGTGGCGCGTCTCAGACGCCAGGTGCCCGGGCTGCCCAGGATGCCGCGCGACGGGCGCGACGGGGAGGCAGACAGCCCGAGAGCGGCAAGTGCTGAACCGCCCATGCGCGGCTGATAATAGGGGTTCTGGCCATAATTGCAGAGTCATATGACTCTGCAATTATCCTTCCACGCCGCGCTGCGCCAAGGGGACGCCTGTGTGGACGGGGGCTGCCCCGAAAGCCACCCTCAAGCGAGGACGCTTGAGGGTGCCACCCCCCCGGCGTACGGACGCGATGACGGCCAGGGATGCGTCCGGATCGCCAAAACGGTGCCACCGCCCGGCGTACGGACGCGATAGGGTGACTGAGCGCCCGCGCGTTAGATTGTTCCGTCGTCACTTGTGCGCGCTTTGCGCGCATGTTGGGGGATGAATGGATGAGTGGATGGGTGGATGGGTGTCAGACAATCATCCATTCATCCACCCATCCAATCCTCCCCTTTGGTTGCGGCCACAGGCCGCCTTAGGTCCCTCTTGCAGAGGTAAATGTCTCGTCCTTCAGGCGGTTCCTGGCGGCAAGGAGCTGAATCGCGGGCGGCCGTTTCGTGGCCTGCGTGGTGTGATAGTAGAGGTTGCGTGAGGTGACGGAATGGCTGCGAGGCCAGGACAGGATGCGGCGCCGGAGCTCCTTGCCCCCGCTGGGGATTGGGCGGCGCTGCGCGCCGCGGCCGCCAACGGGGCGGATGCGGTGTACTTCGGGCTGCGGGACTTCAACGCGCGGCTGAGGGCGGCAAACTTCGCGGCCGAGGAACTGCCCAGGGTTATCGGATACCTTCACGATCGGAACGTGAAGGGGTACGTGACGCTGAACACGCTGGTGTTCGCGGATGAGCTCGCCGTGGCCGTGGAGCGGCTGAGGGCCATCGCGGAGGCGGGGGCCGACGCGGTGATCGTGCAGGACCTCGGCCTGGTGCGGCTCGCTCGGCGGCTGGCACCCGGCCTGCCCATCCATGCCTCGACGCAGATGACGCTGACGGAGGCGCGCGGGATCGAACTGGTGCGCGGCCTGGGGGTGCAGCGGGTGATCCTGGCACGCGAGCTGTCCCTCGCCGACATTCGCCACATCGCGGCGGCCACCCAGGTTGAACTGGAGGTCTTCGTCCACGGGGCGCTCTGCATCTCGGTCAGCGGGCAGTGCCTCGCGAGCCTGGCCCTGGGCGGGCGGAGCGCGAACCGCGGCCTGTGCGCGCAGGCCTGCCGGCTGCCTTACCAATTTCTGGCGGATGGGAAGGCCGTGGACACGGGCGAGTGCCGCCACCCGCTCAGCCCGCAGGACCTCGCGGCCCACGAGCGGATCGCGGAGCTGGCCGCGCTGGGCGTGCGCGGCCTCAAGATCGAGGGGCGGCTGAAGGGCGCCGACTACGTGGCCGCGGCGGTCCGCGCCTATCGCGCGGCGATTGACGCCGCCGTGGACCGCAGGCCGTTCCGGCTCCCGCCCGGCCAGGAGGAGGAGCTCGCGCTGGGCTTCTCGCGCGGCTTCACAACCGGCTTTCTCGATGGGGTTGACCACCAGAGCCTGGTCGTCGGCCGCTCCCCGAAGGGCCGCGGCCTCCGCCTGGGCGAGGTGGTGGGCACGACGCCTCGCGGTGTGGCCGTCGCCCTCGCGCCAGGAGCACGGGTGAAGCCAGGCGACGGCGTGGTCTTCGACGCCGGCGGCGACGAGGAGGCCGAGGAAGGCGGACGGGTCGTGGCCGTCGAGCCGGCCACGGGGCAGCCGGGCCGCGTCGTCCTCGTCTTCCGAAGAGGCGACGTGCGTCTGAGGGCCGTAGCCGTCGGCAGCATCGTGTGGAAGACCGATGACCCCGAGGTGCGCCAACGCCTCGCGGCCACCTATGCCCGCGACGCGGTGGCCCGCCCGCAGCCCGTGAACGTCCGAGTTCACGCGGCGCTCGGCGAGCCGCTCCGCGTGGCCTTCGCCGACGCCGCCGGCCACGAGGCCACGGCCATCGGGGACCGCCCGCTGGAACTCGCCGACAAGCACCCGCTCACGCTGGACGTGTTGCGCGAGCAACTGGGGCGGCTGGGCGGCACGCCCTTCGCGCTCGGCGCGCTCGAGGCCGAGCGCCTCGACCCCGTGATGGCGCCCAAGAGCGTCCTCAACGCCCTGCGCCGCCGAGCTGTGGAGGGCCTGTGTCAACAGCGCGAGGCCGCCGCAAGGCACCCCATCGCGGAACCGAACGCCCTCGACGCCCTGCGCCTCGCTCCCTCTCTCTCCGGGCTGATCTTCGCCCACAATGTCGCAAGCAGCGCCCCTCTGCCCGCTCCGCGGGAAGCCAAAGCGGTGACTTCGTCACCGCACTCCATATCCTCCTCTCAACGAAACGGGAGGACTGTGGAGTGCGGCATCGCAGATGCCGCTTTGCGTCCCAGCGGAGCGGCCGGAGAGGGAGGCCGCGCCGCTCCGGGGCCGGCCCTCGAGATGTGGGCGAAGACCAGCCCTCTGGGAGAGGGGGCTGAAGTGGGTGGAATATCGGTGCTGGTGCGGAGCCTGCCGCAGTTGGAAGCGGTGCTCGCCTGTCGGCAGCCATCGGGGGCGGCCAAGGTGGGGATGGTCTACTGCGACCTGGCCGAGCCTGGCGAGGCCGAGCAGGCCGTGGCGCGGGCGCGGGCGGCCGGCGTGCCCGTGGGCCTCGCCACCCTGCGCATCATCAAGCCGGGCGAGGATGATTCCCTGCGGGTGCTGGCGGCGGCCCGCCCCGACGCCATCCTCGTTCGGAACCTGGCGGCGCTGGCCTTCTTCAGGGGGCAGGAGCCACGCCCCACGCTCGTGGGCGACTTCTCGCTCAACGCGGCGAACGACCTCGCGGCCAACCTCCTCCTCTCCCTCGGCCTCGACCGCCTCGCGCCCGGCCTCGACGTGGCCGGCGGGCACCTCGAGGCCATGCTCCGCCGCGTGCCCCCTGGCCGCATCGAGGTGGTGCTCCACCAGCACGTGGCGATGTTCCACACGCAGCACTGCCTCTTCGCCGCGCGCCCTCTTCAGCGGGCGGGGCGTCTCTGCCGCGGGGCACGGAGGCCCCGCCCACAGCACGGAGGCCCCGCCCACAGCACGGAGGCCCCGCCCACAGGACTGAGCCCCTGCCGGCTCCACGTAGAACTCCGCGACCGCAAGGGCGAGGCGCACCCCGTCCTTGCCGACGCCGCGTGCAGGAACACCGTCTACCAGTCCGCCCCCCGCTCCGCGGCGGCGGACATCCTGCGCCTGCGACACCTCGGCGTGCGGCACTTCCGCGTCGAGCTCCTGAACGAGACCGCGGACCAGACCACGGCGTTGCTCGGCCAGTGCTGCCACGTTGGAGTATGGCCCCCAATTCCTGTAACCACCTGATTTCCCCTCTTCTCGTGCTCGTCGTCGTCCTCGTCGTCGTCGTCGAATCTCTGGCGGCAGTTCTCTTCCCGATTCGACGACGAGGACGACGACGAGGACGACGACGACCGAAGACGAAGGCAGCCGCCAGGATTAGGGGCCATAGTCGCCGCTTCGCGGGCGTTTGACACTCCCAAGCCACGTTGCTAGAATACTTGACGGGAACTCCCGCTGAGCCGTTCAAGGACGTCGCGATGGCCGTGGAACTCGCCTACGCGCTCATCACCCCCTACAGCCTGCTGAAGAGCCGCACCGGCGGCATCATCAGCCGCCTCCTCTCCGCCAACCTCGAGGTCGAGGCGGCCCGCATGATGGCCCCCAGCGACGAGTTCGTGGACCGCTACAAGGACCTCCTCGCCCGGCAGGACATACAGTCGCCCGTCAAGGAGACCCTGCTCGACTACTGCGACGCCTACCTGCGCCCCAACAACCGCCTCGGCATCTCCAACCGCACCATGCTCCTGCTCTTCCGCGGCGAGAACGCCGCCCAGGCCCTCAACAACATCGTCGGCCCCATCAGCCGCGCCCCGCGCGGCGACACCATCCGCGGCACCCACGGCGACTACGTGCTCGACCGCGACGGAAGGGTCCACTACTTCGAGCCCGCCTGCCTCATCTGCACCGACCCCAGGGCGATGCCCGACCACCTGCGCCTTCTCGCCGACTTCGCCGACCGCGACGGCGGCATCGTCACCCACGCCGTCAAGCTCCCGCCCGACGCCCGGCCCGAGACCACCCTCGTCATCCTCAAGCCCGACAACTTCCGCCCAGGCTCCGCGCGCCCGGGGAACATCGTGGACATGTTCGCCCGCACCGGGCTCTTCATCGTCGGAGCAAGGGTGCTCCACCTCAGCGTGGCGCAGGCCGAGGAGTTCTACGGCCCACTCCGCGCGATCTTCACCCAGAAGCTCCGCACCAACGTCGCCCGCCGCGCCGCCGAGAGCCTCCGCAAGGCATTCGACTTCGACATCCCCGCCGACGCCATCGAGCGGGTCGGCGACATCCTCAAGGTCTACAACGCCGAGCACGAGTTCAACAGCATCGTCGAGTACATGACCGGCCGGAACCCCGCCAAGCTCTCAAGCCCAGGCGAGCGCCACATGCCCGGCGCCGAAAAATGCCTCGCACTCCTCTACCACGGCGAGAAGGCCATCGAGAAAATCCGCGACCGACTCGGCACCACCAACCCCCGCGAGGCCAAGGCGGGGTCCGTCCGCTCAGTCTACGGCGACGACCTCATGCGCAACGCCGCCCACGCCTCCGACTCCGCCGCCAGCGCCGAGCGCGAGCGCCGCATCATCGGCCTCTGGGAGGACAAGCCCCCCTGCGACGTCAAGCTCATCCTCGGACTCTACCTCGCCTCCTTGAAGCAAACCCCAGAGCCCGTGCCCGCCCCCACTTGAACGGCCTCTTCTAATCGTCCTCGTCCTCGTCCCTCGTCCTCGTCCTCGATTCCATTCGAGTGGGGAGAAGAGCCGAGGACGAGGGACGAGGACGAGGGACGAGGACGATTGAGGAAGAAACCAGAAGGACCCCCAATGCGCATCTTCCCCCTCAGCGTCGGCCCCCTCCAGGCCTGCTGCTACCTCCTCGCCCCAGAGGAGTGGCCCGAGGCCGCCGTGATTGACCCCGGCGGCGACGCCGACCTGATCATCGAACAGCTCCGCCACCGCAAGCTCACGCCACGCTACATCATCCTCACCCACGGCCACATAGACCACACCGAGGCCCTCGCGGCGCTCAAGCGGGCCTTCCCGGACGCCCAGGTCTGCGTCCACGAGGCCGACGCCCCAATGCTCCGCGACGCGGGCGCCGCCCTCGCCTCGCTCGTCGGCATCCCCTACGAGCCGTGCGAGCCCGACCGCCTCCTGGCCGACGGCGACCCCCTCTCCCTCGGCCCCGAAACGCTTCAGATGCTCCACACCCCCGGCCACACGCCCGGCGGCATCTCAATCCTCATCCGCCTGGCCGGCCGGCCGTCCATCCTCTTCAGCGGCGACACCCTCTTCGCCGGCGGCATCGGCCGCACCGACTTCCCCGGCGGACGCTACCAGCAGCTCATCGAGAGCATCCGCACCCGCCTCTTCGCCCTCCCCGACGACACCTGCGTCTACCCCGGCCACGGCGAGCCCACCACCATCGGCGAAGAGCGCCGCACCAACCCCTTCCTCATCTCAATACTGGACCAATCCCGCGCCCCTGACACCTGACACAGTATGGGCGCTTTGGCGAACCGGACCGCCGGCAAGACCGCCCATCCGTCTGCCCTCGCCCATCCTCGTCCCTGGTTCTCTTGCCCCAACCGACCCTGCATCGGTGGTGGCGTGATCGCATGGGCCTGCTCCGTCTTCCTCACCGTACGCGGCGTCATTGGCACGGCCCGCGCCGGGACGATGATTGCAGAGCTATGTAGTTCCTGTTGCGGAAAGCCCATCTCACGAGGGTGCCCGTTTGGACTGCGGGCTTTAGCCCGTATCCTCGCGGTCACGCCGCCAATCCAAGATACGGCCTGAAGGCCGCACTCCAAACCGGGACTTTCCGGAGACTGTAGCATCGTTACAGAGTCGGCGCCGGCGACCGCACGCCCAAGTAAGGCTTGGGCGTGGCACCCACGGGGGCTTTGCCCCCGAACCCCCAGGATTTTCCGCCTTGGGGCCGCCGGCAGCCTCCTGGGATAGTGGCGGAGCTTGCTTCTCAAGGCGGCCTGTGGCCGCAACCAAAGGGGATGATTGGATGGGTGGATCAATGGATGATTGTCTGACACCCATCCACCCATCCATTCATCCCCGAACGTGCGCGCAAAGCGCGCACATGTGACGGCCGAAGGCTCTAGAGGTGTGCCGGTGGCCGAATGCGGCAAGTCCCAGGGGGTCTGGGGGACGGGTCCCCCAGAGAGGTGTGGGTGCCGCGCGCCCGTTCGGCGCGCCGACGGTCTCCGGGGCAAGCTCAAGAACTTGGGACGTTCCCAAAGCTGTTCAGGGCGCACGGCCGCGTCAGGCGGTCATTTCCCGGGCGCCGACGCCTTCCCGTCGGCCCGCTTGAAGGTGAGGGAGGAAGAAGGCGGCGACGCCCGCCGCCACCACCGCCGCGCCGAGCGCCGCGAGGAGCACCCCCTTGCCGCCGCGCCTTGCGGCCGGCATGGCCATCATGGGCGGCCCCATCGGGCTGCCCGGAGGCGCGAAGAGCTGGGGCAGGGCCTGGCTGGCCGGCAGATAGGTCCGGCCGTCCCCGCACAGCGGCGTGTCGGGCGCTATGGCGCCTCCTCGGGCCATCGCCGCGAGCTGCTCCGCCGTGAACGGCCCCACCACCTGGCCGTTGACGTACGCATACCACTGCGCGGGATAGGGATACGACATGCTCGGTCTCCTCTTCTCTCAGTTCAGTGCGTGGGCTGAGTTGGTAGTGCGGCCTTCAGGCCGTGTCCTCCGGCCCAGGCACGGGCTAAAGCCCGCACTACGAACTCCTCGCTGAGCGTGTATGGTGGCTGGGTCATGGGCGCATCGCGCCTGTTTGTCAACTGGCCTTGCCGCCTTTCTTCTGCCTGGCTTCGGCCCTGAAGATCTCGATCACCAGGAGCCCTGCGGCCACGCAGATGCAGGAGTCGGCGATGTTGAACGCCGGCCAGTTGATGAGTTCGACGTAGATGAAGTCGCGCACGTAGCCGAAGGCGAGGCGGTCAACGAGGTTGCCCAGGGCGCCCGCGGCCACGAGGCCGAGCGCGATGGGCAGCAGGCGCTGCTGCGGGGTGGTCCGCCGCAGCATCCAGGCCACGACGCCGATGGCCGCCAGGGTGAGGCCGACGAACAGGTAGCCCTTGCCCGGCAGCACCCCGAACACCCCGCCCGTGTTCCGCTCCAGTTGGAGGACCAGCAGGGGGGGCAGTATCGGGTGGCGGAGCCTGCCGTGGGCGTCGGGCGGCAACTGGCTCAGGAAGGCGAAGATGAGGTGTTTAGAGAGGAGGTCCGCGGCGAGTGCGAGGAGCGCCGGCGCCCAGAAGGCGGGGCGGAGGCTGGCTACTCCTTCGACTCTTCCTCTGCCTTGCGCTGGCACTCTATGCACAGGCGTGCCCAGGGGATGACCTTGAGGCGGTTCTTGCTGATCGGGTGGCCCCCCTCCTCGCACGTGCCGTAGCTGCCCTCCTCGATCCGCTGGAGGGCCGCGTCTATCTCGCGCAGCGTCTCCTCCGAGTTCTCGATCAGCCCGATCATGAAGTCCTGCTCGAAGTTGTCGCTGCCCAGGTCGGCGAAGTTCGAGATGTCGAGCGTTGCCGCGTCGTCCTTCGTCTTGCGCAACGCCCCCTCCTCCAGGTGGTTGACGTCCCCCGCCAGAACCATGCGCCGCTCCTGTAGCAGCTTCTTGAAGGCAACCCGCTCCTGCTTCGTCATCAGTCGTGTTCTCCACCCCGCGAGACCCGCCGGCGGCCGCCCCGCACCCATTCAGGCTTGGTCCGCGGGCGAAACTAGACCTATTATTGTACCTGCCGGCTTCGGGCTTGTCAATCGCAAATCTTCTCCGATGAGGGCGAGGGCGCCGGTGGGGCAGGCGGCGGCACACTCGGCGGCGGCCTTGCGGAGGCCCTCGGCAAGGGGACGGCCGAAGGGGACACTGACCACGACGTCGAAGCCGCGGCCGATGAAGGTGAGGCCGAGCTCTTCCTTCGCCCTGGCGCACACCTGGATACAGAGTCCGCAGCGGATGCACTTGCCCGGTTCGTAGATGACAGAGGACAGATGACAGCGGGCAGAGGGCAGAGCAGAGACCGAACCGTCTGCCGTCTGCCGTCTGCCGTCTGTCGTCTGCCCTCTGTCGTCTGCCCGGTGCTGGGCGAAGGTTCGGCGCTCGCCCTTGAAGCGGCTCGGGCTTGCGCCGAGCGCGGCGGCCCAGCGGCGCAGGCGGCAGGAGAGCGGCTTGCGGCAGTCGCAGTGGAGGCAGCGGAGCGCTTCGCGGCGGGCCTCGGGGTCGGTGAGGCCGGCGGCGAGGCCGCCCGAGGGCTCGACGCGGGGGCCAGCGCTGGCTTCGGCGAGGAACGCGGCCATCTCGCCTGCCCGGAGCTTGCCGATGTGGACGGAGAAGTCGTGACGCGTGATGCGTGACGCGTGAGAAGAAGCGGAAAGGAAGGAATGGATCGAGGCGGCGGCGGCGTGGCCATCGGCGACGGAGCGGACGGCCATCCTCTGGGGGCGTATGGCGCCGCCGGCGGCGAAGACGCCGGGGAGGGGGGTGGCGAGGGTCTCCTTGTCGGCCACGACGCCAGTCTTCGAGACGGCAAGGCCCAGGCGCGCTCCGTCGCCCGGCCGGAACTCGCCTGACGCCACCAGGATGGCGTCGAAGTGGCCCTGAAGCTCGGCGATGCTCTCGACCCGCTTGCCGAGGCGGAGTTGGGCGCCGAGGCGGGTGATGAGGGCTATCTCGGCGTCGAGGGCGGCACGGGGGAGCTTGTCCTCGGGCACGCCGTACTGGAGCATGCCGCCGGGCTTCTCGTGGTCGTCGAAGAGCGTGACGGCGTGGCCGTCCTGGCGGAGATACCAGGCGGCGGAGAGGCCGGCGGGTCCGGCGCCGACGATGGCCACGCGCTTGCCCGTGTCGGGCTTCCGCGGCGGCGAATAGGGTTGGGACGCCGCAATGTCGAAGTCGCCCACGAGACGCTTCAGCAAGCAGATCGAAACCGGATTGCTGATTGCTGATTGCTGATTGCTGATTTCAGACCCTGAACCCTGATGCTGGCTGACTCCGCACTCCGCACTCCGCACTCTGCACTCGCCGAGGTGGCCGCGGCGGCAGCCTTTCTCGCATGGGGCGGGGCAGATGCGGCCGAGGACGGCGGCCAGGGGGATGTGGTCCTTGACCGTGGCGACGGCCTCGCGGAGGCGGCCGGCGGCGATCTGGCGGATCATCAGCGGGATGTTCATGTGGGCCGGGCACACCGCCTGGCAGGGGCCGATGCAGTCGCCCAGGTGGTCGCTGAGGAGGAGTTCCAGGGCCATCTTCCGCGCGTCGCGGACCTCCTCGGTCTCGCTCTCAACCTCCATGCCCTCGGTGGCGATGGTGGCGCAGGAGGGGACGAGTCCCTGCTTGCCCTTGAGCTTGACGACGCAGACGAAGCAGGAGGTAGAGTGCTCGAGGCCGTCGAGGTGGCAGAGGGTGGGGATTTCGAGGCCGAGCGCGCGGGCGGCCTCGAGCACGGTGGCGCCGGGGGGGACCTCGACAGGGCGGTTGTCAATGAGAAGCTTGGGCATACTGAAGGCCCGAAGGCTGAAGGGACCACAGGGACCACAAGGACCACAGGGACTCAGAACGCCGGACTCATCACTCCACCTTGATCGCGGCGACGGGGCAGAGGGCCTTGCACGTGCCGCAACGGATGCACTTGGCGGCGTCAATCTCGTGCTTCTCGTAGGGCTTCATGGGAATGGCGTCGGCCGGGCAGTGCTGGGCGCAGAGGGTGCAGCCGATGCAGTCGTCGGTGACGATGTACCTGATGAGGGCCTTGCAGCGGCCCGCGGGGCAGCGGCGGGCGATGTGGGCCTCGTATTCGTCGCGGAAGTAGCGGATGGTGGTCAGAACGGGGTTGGGGGCGGTCTTGCCGAGCCCGCAGAGGCTGCCCTTCTTGACCATCGCGGCGAGGTGTTCGAGCTCCTCGATGTCGCCCTTCTTCCCCTCGCCGCTGCGGAGGCGTTCGAGGATGTCGAGCATGCGCTTCGTCCCGATGCGGCAGAAGGTGCAGCGGCCGCAGGACTGGTTCTGGGTGAACTCCAGGAAGTAGTGGGCGATGTCCACCATGCAATCGGTGTCGTCGAGGACGACGAGTCCGCCCGAGCCCATGATGGCCCCCGCCTCCGTGAGGGCCTCGTAGTCCACGCGGACATGGCCGAGCGAAGCGGGGATACAGCCGCCGGAAGGCCCGCCGATCTGGACCGCCTTGAAGTGCCGCTCCTCGGTGGCACAGGCATCTTGCCTGTGGGTCACAGGCGGGACGCCTGTGCCACCGGTCCTCTCCTTGGTGGCACAGGCCTCCGGCCTGTGGGCCACAGGCGGGACGCCTGTGCCACAGGTCCTCTCCTTGGTGGCACAGGCCTCCGGCCTGTGGGCCACAGGTGGGACGCCTGTGCCACCGGTCCTCTCCTTGGTGGCACAGGCCTCCGGCCTGTGGGCCACAGGCGGGACGCCTGTGCCACCGGTCCTCTCCTTGGTGGCACAGGCCTCCGGCCTGTGACTCACAGGCGGGACGCCTGTGCCACCGGTCCTCTCCTTGGTGGCACAGGCCTCCGGCCTGTGGGCCACAGGCGGGACGCCTGTGCCACCGCCGCCTGTGCCACCGCTGCCTGTGCCACCGCCGCCTGTGCCGCCGCGCGGAGAGCAGAGGCTCGGGGGCGGCTGCGCAACTCCGCCGCCGACCTGTTCGACGACCTCGCGGATGGAGATGCCCATCGGGACCTCGATGAGTCCGCCGCGCGCGACCTTGCCGGCGAGGGCGAAGACCTTTGTGCCCTTGCTGGCGGGCGTGCCGATGGCGGCGAAGGCCGCGGCCCCGTGGCGGAGAATCCAGGGGACCAGGGCGTAGGTTTCGACGTTGTTGATGAGGGTCGGCTTGCCCCAGAGGCCGCGCTCGGCGGGGTATGGCGGGCGGAGGCGCGGCATGCCGCGCTTGCCCTCGATGGAGGCCAGGAGCGCCGTCTCCTCGCCGCACACGAAGGCGCCGGCGCCCTCCATAATGTGAAGGCGCAGGGAGGAGCCGCTGCCGAGGATATTCTCGCCGAGCAAGCCGCGCTGTTCGAGCACGCGGATGGCCTCGCGGACCCTTCGGACGGCGAGGGGGTACTCCTCGCGGATATAGAGGTAGCCCTCGTCGGCTCCCACGGCGTAGGCCGCGATGAGCATCCCCTCCAGGACGCGATACGGATAGGATTCGAGAAGCATGCGGTCCATGAAGGCGCCTGGGTCGCCCTCGTCGCCGTTGAGGACGATGTGCTTCCTCTCGCCCTGGGCCTTGCGAACGAGGTCCCACTTGAGGCCGGTGAGGAAGCCTGCTCCGCCACGCCCTCGGAGGCCGCTGGTGCGGACCTCCGCGATGATCTCCTCGGGGCGGCGGGCGGCCAGGCAGTCGCGGAGGGCGTGGAAGCCGTCGTGGGCGAGATATTCGTCGAGGTCGGTGGGGTCAATCTCGCCGCAGTGCTCGACGGCCAGGTGGGTCTGCGGGCCGAGGAAGGCGGCGACGTGGGGGTCGCGGACGTCGAGCGAGTAGCGTGTGACCGGCTGCCAGGCGGCGTCGGTGAAGAGGCGGTCGAGGAGGCCGGTGGCAGCGACCTTGAGGCGGCGGGCGAGGCTCCGCGGGCGGAAGTGGCGGAGCACGATGGCCTCGGCGTCCTCCGGCTGAACTCGGGCGTAGAGGGCCGTGGGATGGCCGGGGCGGACGATCTCGACGAGAGGCGTCTGGTGGCACATGCCCACGCAGCCGACGCGTTTGATGCGTGCGCGGACGCCACTGTGGGCGAGGGCGAGTTGGAGGGCGTGCTCGACCTTTCCGCTGCCGCGCGCGATGCAGCAGGAGCCGAGGCCGATACGAATCTCCGCGCCATCGCCCTCGTGCTCGGCCGGCCTATCTGCCCAGTGCTTCTGCTCGCCCGTCTTGTCGAGCTCCAGGAAGTCGCGGAGCACGGCCGGCACGCGGTCGGGCGTCAAGTGGCCGTAAGTCACCTCGTCAATCTGGATGACGGGTGCGAGGGTGCAGCAGCCGAGGCAGGCGATCTTCTGGATGGTGAAGAGGCGGTCGGGGTCGGTGTCGTCGCCCTCCGCGATGTGCAGGTGGCGGGCGAAGGCGTCGTGGACCAGGCCCGCCCCCTTCACGTGGCAGGCGGTTCCAACGCAGACCCGTATGAGGTGCTGGCCCATCGGCCTGTGGCGGAACTGGGAGTAAAAGGTAGACACGCCCATGATTGCGGCGGGGGTGATTTCGGAGACTTCGCACACGCGCCGCAGCGCCGCCTCGGGCAGATAGCGGCAGTGGGCCTGGATGGCCTGGAGGATGGGGATGACCTTCTCGGGTCCACGCCCGATCCGCTCCACGGCCTGGTCAACGAACTGGAGGTCAACTTCGCCCATCAGCGTGTTCTCTTCAGCGCCGCTGCGAGCTCCCGGATGGAGGGGAACACGTAATCTGGCACGTCGCGTGTCTCGTTGAGCGCCTCCGGTCCCGTCTCACCTGAGAGGAGCAGAATGGTGGTCAGTCCGGCCCGGCGGCCCATGCGCATGTCGGTGTAGAGCCTGTCGCCCACGATGGCGACGTCACGCGGGCGGAAGCGAGGGCCGAGCTTGCGGAGCGCCAGTTGGACCATGAGGTGGCTGGGCTTGCCCACAAAGGTGGGGCGGACCCCCGTGGCCTTGGTGAGGAGCGCGGCCATCGAGCCGCAGTCGGGCACCGGCCCCCGCTCGGTGGGGCACACCAGGTCGGGGTGGGTGGCGATGAAGGCGGCGCCGCCGCGCAGCAGGCGGCAGGCCCGCTCGAGCTTCGCGTAGGTCAGCGTCGTGTCGAAGCCCAGTACCACCGCGTCAATGTCCTCCTCGGCCAGGGTGAAACCTGCCGAGCGAAGCTCGCGTTCGAGGCTGGCCGTGCCGAGGACGTAGAGGCGTCGGTGGTCCGTGCGGCTCGCCAGGTAGAGCGCGGTGGCCTCGCCCGAGGTGATAATCTGGCCGGGCGTCACGTCGAGGCCCATGCCGGCCAGCCTGTCGCGGTAGAGGAAGCGGTCGCGCGACGAGTTGTTGGTGAAAAACATGAACGGGATGCCACGCTGGCGGAGGAGCCGGAAGAAGCCCTTGGCCCCGGGGAGCAGGCGGTGGCCCAGGTACGTAGTGCCGTCCATGTCCATCAGGAACGCGCGGATTGAGGCCAGTGGGCGATTCATTCGGGTTTGGCCGGTCAGGACCAGGGGGTGGCCTTGTATCGCCGCATCACCACGTTGTCAATCATCGCCACGCCGCCCTGGGAGGCGAGGAAGACGACGACGTCGGCGACCTCTTCGGGCTTCATCAGGTCGGCGCGGTCGCCGAAGCTGGGGTTCATACCCGCCAGCTCGGTGTCCACGCCGCCGGGGCAGATGCAGTGGACGCGGACGCCGGTGTTGCGGGTTTCGAGAGCGAGGACCTTAGCGAAGCCGAGGAGCGCATGCTTGGAGGCGCAGTAGCCGCTCTGGTCGGGGTAGCCCTTCACCGAGGAGCTCGAGGCGATGTTGATGATCCAGCCGCGCATCCGCTCTATCATTGAGGGAAGGACGGCCTGGGTGCAGAGCAGCGGGCCGATGAGATTGACATCGAGCATCGCCTGCCAGTCCTCCACCTTCGCCTCCAGCACTGGGGCGAAGCGTGCGATGCCGGCGTTGTTGACCAGGATGTCAACGGGGCCGAGCTCGGCGATGGCGGTTTCGGCCATGCGGCGCACGTCGTCGGGCCTCCGCACGTCGGCGATGATCCCCAGGGAGCGCGCCGCTTGCTCGGCGAGGAGGGCGGATGTCTCGTCCACGTGGGCCTGGGAGCGGCCGGAGAAGGCAACCCTGGCTCCCTCGCGCGCGAGGGCGAGGGCGGTGGCGCGGCCGATGCCGCGGCTGCCACCAGTCACGAGCGCCACTTTCCCCTCGAGGCTCATCGCGGTTCCATTGTGTGGGATTGAGGACACGCCTTCATTATAGCGGCAGCGGGGGGGAGTGATCAAGGAGCCCAGGAGTATGGCCCCCAGTCGTCCTCGTCCCTCGCCCCTCGTCCTCGTCCTCGATTCTCCCGGCGCTCGGACCACGAGGAGGCGATTACGAGGACGAGGGACGAGGACGAGGACGATTGGAGCGGTTTGACACCCCCGGAAGACGGCACTATAATGGGCAAAGGGGGGGCAGAGGGTCCGAGGTTTGTGGGGGAGCGGGTTCCAATGGGAATGTATCTTCGGGTGAAGCGCGGGTCGAGCGCGGGCGCGGTGTTCAACCTGCGCGAGGGGGCGAACACCATCGGGCGCTCGCACGAGAGCGCGGTCCTGCTGGCCGACGACAAGGTGTCGGGCGCCCACGCGCTCATTGACGTGTCGGCGCGCGGGGCGATCCTCGCCGACCTCGGGAGCACGAACGGCACGCTGCTGAACGAAAAGCCGCTGGGCGAGCCCACGCCGCTGCGCCCCGGCGACCAGGTGCAGGTGGGCAACACCACGCTGCTCTACGACGAGGGGGAGAAGCTGGCCGACGAGCACCCGACGACGAGCGTGCGGGTGGTGATGGAGGACGACGCTGCGGCGATGCCCCGCCCCGTGGCCTGGTCGCCCGAGGAGACCACCCAGCTCCTGCCCATCACCGCGCAGGACATCGCGGCCGGCGACCTCCCGCGCCTCTATGGCGTCCTCTCCGCTCTCTATCGCGTCACGAGCGCCGTCGGGCGGTCCACCACCCTCGAGGGCCTCTTCGCCAACATGCTCGAGGTGGTCTTTGACATAGTGCCGGCCGACCACGGCAGCGTGCTGCTGGTGGGGCCGGACGGCAAGACGCTCCAGCCGGTCGTCGGCCGGTGCCGCAGCAACAGCGAGCAGACGGTGCGGGTGAGCGAGACGATCGCGCGCGACGTGGTGGCGAACGCGCGCGGCATGCTCACGCGCGACGCCGCAGAGGACGAGCGCTTCCGCCGCGTGGCCAGCATCCACACGTATGGCATCCGCTCCGCCGCCTGCGTGCCCATCCGCTCACCGCGACAGGTCTTCGGCGTGATCTACCTCGACACGCACTCGGTGGACCGCCGCCTGACCGAGCGCGACCTCGAGCTCCTCACCGCCATGGGCAGCGAGGTGGGCCTCGCCGTCGAGAACCTCACCCTCATCCAGGAGAACCTCCAGGCCGAACGTCTCGCCGCCATCGGCCAGGCCGTGGCCGGACTCTCACACTACGTCAAGAACATCCTCCAGAGCATGGAGGCCGCTCGCTTCCTCGTCCCCAGGGCCATCGAGGACAACGACCAGGGCGAGCTGCGCGAGGTCTGGTCGGCACTCGACCACAGCATCCAGCTCATCTCGGAGCTGACGCTGAACATGCTGAGCTACTCGAAGAGGGCCGGCCCGCAGTACGAGCCGTGCGAGCCGAACGCGGTGGCGCGGCAGGTGGCGGAGCTGGTGGCCCAGCGCGCCGCGGAGCACGGCACGGCGCTGGAGCTGGACCTGGACGAGGCGATGCCGGCGGCGCTCCTCGACCGCGGCGCGGTGCACTGCTCGCTGCTGAACCTGCTGACGAACGCGATTGACGCGACGGGGCGTGGCGAGGTTCGCGTGGCGAGCCGCTGGCGCGCCGGCCCGCGGCGCATCGAGCTCGCCGTGAGCGACGACGGCCCGGGCGTGCCCCCCGAACTCCACGAGCGCATCTTCGACGCCTTCTTCACCACGAAGGGCTCGAAGGGGACAGGACTCGGCCTCGCGGTCTCCAAGAAGCTCATCGAGGAGCTCGGCGGCAGCATCAGCGTGAGGTCCGCCCCGGGGCGTGGCGCCACCTTCACCATCTCCCTCCCGGCTGACCCGCCGGCGACGAGCGAATAGGCATGGTGGGCACAACGGTCGGCAAGTTCCGCATCGAGGCCCAGGTGAGCTCGGGGGGCATGGGCACGATCTACCGGGCCACCGACGTCGAGAGCGGCCAGCTCGTCGCCCTCAAG
>VGYW01000120.1 GCA_016872875.1 Planctomycetota bacterium
CGCAAAGGCGAACTCGCCTCTGGGGGACCAGTCCCCCAGACCCCCTGGGATTTATCGCATTCGGCCACCGGCACGTCTCTTGGAGGCCAGCGCGGCCATTTTCCTGTTGGGGTGCCGGCGGCCCGAAGGCGGAAAATCCTGGGGGTTCGGGGGCAAAGCCCCCGACGGACCGGCCGCAGGCACACCCACGATCTCAAGGACTTGGGACGCTGTCAAATCATTGAATGTCCCACGTGCGGGAGCGACAGGATCAAGAAGGTGCGCAAGAGTCTGCGCCGAGAGTGGAAAGGGACCCCGTATGTGGTTCCCGCCCTCTCCTTCTGGGAGTGCCCGGCGTGCGGCGAGCGCCTCTTCGACCACGAAGCAATGCGCACGATGGATGCCCATCGCCCCATACGTTCGAAGGCGCGCCCGCGACTCGTGGGAACCTGATAGGGGACCCTCCCTTGCGAACCGTCCTGGCACTCTCGCTCCTGCTCGGCGTTGCCGCCCTCGGCGCGGAGGAACAGCCCATGATCACCGTGGCTCCCAAGGAAACCGACGAACTGCTGGCCAACCCCGGCATCGGCTGGCAGACGTTTCACCGCACCCGGACGCAGGACAAGAGCCTGCCGGATTGGCTCCCCTCCACGATGCACTATGCCCGTTGGGGCTGGGGAACGCTCGAACCCGAGCCAGGAAAGCTCGACACCGCCTTCCTCGACAAGGTGCTCAAGGAGAGCCGCGAGGCGGGCCAGTCCCTCGCCTTCCGCGTGATGTGCTGCTCCACGACGCCCCGCGACCCCTACTTTCCGAAGTGGCTCAAGGACGCCGGCGGGAAGATCATCGAGGCGCAGCACGGCGACGGCCCGCTCCTCCCCATCCCCGACCTCGACGACCCGGTGGTGCTGGAGCGGCACCTCGACTTCATCAAACGCCTGGGCGAACGCTACGACGGCCACGCCGACATTGACCACATTGACCTCGGCTCCGTGGGTTGGTGGGGCGAGTGGCACATGAGCAGCACCAAGGGCGCCTCCATGCCCAAGCCCGAAACCCAGCAGAAGATCGTGGACGCCTGGCTCGCCGCCTTCAAGAAGACCCAGCTCCTCATGCTCATCGGCGGCGGCAAGATGCTCACCTACGCGGCCCAGCACGGCGCCGGCTGGCGGGCCGACTGCCTGGGCGACATGGGCGGCTTCTCGAAGACCTGGTGCCACATGCGCAAGGGCTATCCCTTCTGGATCACCCAGGCCGGCGTGGGCGATGCCTGGAAGTCCGCCCCCGTGGCCTGGGAGAGCTGCTGGGACATGCGCCGCTGGGTCCAGGAAAAATGGCCGCTGCGATTCATCTTCAACTACGCCCTTGCCCTTCATGGCTCGGTCCTCAACAACAAGTCGGCCCCCCTCCCCGAAGGCCCCGAAATACGTCCCGAGATCGAGCGCTTCGTCCGCCGACTCGGCTACCGCCTCGTCCTGAAGGAACTGAAGCATCCTCCGAACGCTCGCGCCGGCGGCGACTTGGCCCTCTCGATGAAGTGGCAAAACGTGGGCTCCGCCCCTTGCTACCGCCCCTATCGCCTCGCCTATCGCCTTTCAAACCACGCCGGCTATTCCAAGGTCTTCCCCAGCACCGTCACCGTCAACAAATGGCTCCCCGGCTCCGTCCCCCTCTTCACCGAGGACTTCTACAAAGGCGAGTGGGACCTCCCGAATGGCGAAGTCAACGCCGTTTCCGACAAGCTCCCCCTCCCCGCCGACACGCCCCCAGGCCGCCATCGCCTGTCCCTCGCCGTCATTGCCCCGAACGGCCTCACCCCCGCCATCCGCCTCGCCATCCATGGCCGCGTGGAGGATGGCTGGTATCCCCTGAGCGAGCTCACCGTCACAAAGTAGCTTCTGTTTCCGAATGCCGTGGGGACGGGCGGCCCGCCTGTCCCATCTCCGACACGCGGGCCGCGTGTCGCTACGCCCGCCATTGGACGGCATGGGTGTGGGCCTTCCGCAACGGAAACAGAGCAGCGCTCGGCCTGAGTGGAATCCCGCGCCCCGCCGCGCTATGATGCAGGTAGAAAGGATGGCTGATGGACATCCTCGTCCGAATCAAGCGCGCGGTTCTCGCGGGACGGGTTGAATTCACAGATAAGGCCCGGACCGAGATGGCCGCCGACTGGATCACGGAGCAGGACGTCGCTGAATCGATCGTCAACGCCGTCGCCATCTACAAGAGGATTCGCTCAACCAGCCCCTATCGGGAGGCGGCGCGCGAATACCTGTACATCATCGAAGCTCCGAACCTGAGCGGCATGGCGGTCTATTCGAAGGGCAAGCTCGTGTCAGAGGGAGGCGTGGACACCTACTACGTGCTCGTCTCCGCCAAGCGGGCACTATAGGAGACTGGTATCATGATAAGAATCACGAAGTGCCCCACCTGCGGGAGTGGCAGAATAAGGCGCGTCCGGCGCGACTGGACCGACACGTTCGAGGGCGAGACCTACACCGTGCCGGACCTGGAGTTCCACCAGTGCCCCGACTGCGGCGAGCGGCTCTACGACCGCGAGGCCATGCGCAAGATCGAAGCCCAATGCCCCGCCTTCACGAAGGCGACTGCAGGGAGGTAAGCTCTGGCGAACAGCCGAGGGGTTCGCCGAACAAGCGCAAAATGAAGAGGCCGCACCCCGAGATTTCTAACCGCATCCCATCCACCTCAAGGCGCAACAGGAAAGGAGAACTCGCATGGCTGGTGACGCTGCCGTCTTCTGGAGTGCGACGGCTGGCACTTTCGCTGCGGGCATCGTAGCGCTGGTCGTCGCATTGTTGACTAGCATCCTCACAACGTGTCTCACTGCGCGCGCCCAGCGCCGGCAGTTCTTCACAGAGCAACGTAGGCACGACTACCAGGGCTTTCTTTACAACGTCCAGCTTCTCATGCTTGAGCAAAAGTGGGACGCCAAGCTCGAAGCTGACGCGTTCTCACGAGCCGAGTTGCTGGTTCTCAAAGCAGACCTGTCCTGTCTCCAGGAGTTCCGGAACACGCTCCAGGCGTTCCGCATCGCGCCGAACGACACTGAAAGAGCAAGACTACGGTCCGCGGTAAACAAGCTCTACCCAGAGATCGTTGACGCACTACGGAAAGAAATCCCCGGTTAGCCCGCATTTCTCACCAGCCCACACCGCTGGGGGACCGAACACGCCAAGCCCCTGTCATGCTGAGCTTGTCGAAGCACCTTTCAAGGCAGTTCGCTCCGACAACAGTGTGCGCTCTGTCACGTCAGCTCGCTGCCTTGAGAGGTTCCTCGACTTCGCTACGCTACGCTCGGAATGACAGGGTTGTTGGGGTGTCACACGGTCTGCTGGTGAGAAATGCGGGTTAGATGGCGTCGCCCACCACGCAGCCTTTGTGCAGCAAGGTCCTATCAACGCTCGGTCCCAAGTGCGAGCTTGGCGATGATGGCGGCCCTCAAGGCAACTGGGGGAATCTCACCGGTAGGCGTCTGAGCGGTGCTCGATGGCAAGCACGTAGGCAATGCGGTTCGGGGCGTCAATGCGGAACACGACTCGGTAGTCGCCTACCCGGTAGCGGCGATAGCCGCTGAGGCTGCCCTTCAAGGGCTTGATGTTGGGATGGCGGTGCGGGTCGATTCTCAGCATGTCGAAGCAGCGGTCAAGCTTCCGCTGGAGAGGGGCTTCAGCATCGTCAAAGAACCGCTGCGCATCGTGGCTGAGGATGACACGGTACATCAGCGGTACTTGCGTTGTAGCTTCTCCACGGGTGTGACCTTGCCTTCTGCGATCTGCCTCTCGGCCTTCTCAAGCCGCTCGAGGAAGCCGGGGATGCGGAGCAATTCCTCCGTGGCCTCGTTGTCTTCGCGTTCCTGGAGATAGGCCAGGAAGTCGTCGGCGACGCGAAGGCGGTCAACCGAAAGTGAGTCGAGCCGCCGCTTGGCCACGCGGCGGGTGTCTACGGCGCCCATTGGTCCATTCTCCTGAGCGGGGTCCCCCCACCAGACCTCTAATTCCCCCTTTGAGTATAGCCCGTGCGGGGGTGAGCCGCAAGCGTTGACTCGCAAAGGCGGGCTACTTGAGCTCCCGCTTGAGCACCTTGCCGCCGGGGTTGCGGGGGAGGGAGGAGCGGAACTCGACGAGGCTGGGGACCTTGTAGCTGGCGAGACGCTCGGCACAGTGACGCTTGATGTCGAGCTCGGTTAGCTTGCGGCCCTCCTTGGGCACGACGACCGCCTTGACGAGCTCGCCCAGGTAGGCGCTCGCGCCCGTGGCCTCGATGCCCACCACCGCCACCTCCATCACCCCGTCGTGCGTGAGGATGGTGTTCTCGACCTCGAGGGCGTAGACGTTTTCGCCGCCTACGATGATCATCTCCTTCTTGCGGCCCTTGAGGTAGACGTAGCCGTCGGGGTCGGCCATCGCTAGGTCGCCCGTGTTGAAGTACTCCTCGCCCTCGTGGGTGAAGCAGGCCTGCTCGATGAGGCCGGGCTGCCGCCAGTAGCCGCGGACGACGTTTGAGCGGTGGAAGCAGAGCTGGCCGACCGCGCCCGCAGGCACGGGCTTGAGGTCGTCGCCCACGATGAGCTGGTGGATTTCGGGCAGCGGCTTGCCGATGGAGTCGGCGTGGGTCCGCACGTCGCAGTTGGGCAGGACGTGGGTGGCGGCGATGGTCTCGGTGAGGCCGAAGAAGTTGTGGAGGGCGACGTTGGGCAGGCGCTCGCGGAGCTTGTAGATGGTCTGCGGCGGCATCATGGAGCCGGCGTAGGCGATGAGGCGGAGCGAGGCCAGGTCGTGCTTCTCGATGTCGCGGTAGTTGGCGAACCAGTAGAAGAGCGTGGGCACGCCGAAGAAGGTGGTGCAGCGGTGCTTCTCGATGAGGGCGACCAGCTCGGGCACGTGGGGCCGCGGGGCGACGACGACCGTGGAGCCGAGGTAGGCCGAGGCGGGGAGCATCGAGTAGAGCGCTGTCGCGTGGAACATCGGCACGACGAGGAGATGCACGTCCTCGTGCCGCCAGCCGTGTGCGAGGAGGGACATTCGGACGTTGAAGAGCAGGTCGGCGTGGCGCATCAGGGCGCCCTTCGGGCGGCCCGTGGTGCCGGAGGTGTGCATGATGATGGCCAGGTCGTCGGGCTGGATGTCGGGGGGAGAATAGGGCTGTGGTTCAGTAGCCAGCAGTCTGTCATAGGAGACAAAACTCACCTGTCCCGTCCCGCGTGCCGCGTCCCGCGTCCCCTCCTCCTCGAAGCCGACGGTGACGACGTTTCGGATGTTCGGGCACTCGGCGAGAGCGGCCTGGGCGGTTTTCCAGAGGCTCTTGTGGGCGACGAGGGTCGAGCCCTCGGTGGAGCCGAGGATGTGGCGCATCTCCTCGGCCCGCAGGCGGGTGTTCACGGGCACAACCACAGCCCCGAGCTTCACCAGCGCCCAGTAGACCAGGAAGTAGTCGAGGCAGTTGGGCAGCAGGACGGGCACGTTCTCGTGCTGTCGGATGGCAAGGCGGGAGGCGAAGGCGGTGCGGAGGCGCTCGATTCTCGCCTCGGCCTCGGCGAACGAGAGCGCCACGTCGCCCTCCACCACCGCGGTCTTGCGCGGGAAGCGCGGCAGGTTGTTCTCCCACATGTCGCGCGTGGAGCGAATCTCTCGATAGCCCATCGGGGTCTCCTCTCCGGGAATCGGCCTCCGAACGGATTATAGCCAGCTTGACCCGCGAGAGCAATAGTGTAGACTCTGCGGGAGGGAACTGGCACACAGTCTTCAGGAGGACATGCCATGCGAAACGACGCGACGAGTCGCCGGACCTTTCTGCACGCGTCAGCCGTGGGGCTTGCCGCGCGCGCCGCCGGGCCGCTCCTGGGCGCAAACGCCCCGGGGGCCAATGAGAAGATCGTGGTGGGTTTCATGGGCTGCGGCGGACGCGGCACGCAGATCGCGACGGACATCGCGGGGCGGCCCGACGTGGAGGTGGCCTGGCTGACCGACGCCGACTCGGCCCGCGCGGCGAGCGCCGCCAATGCCGTGGAGAAGAAGCAAGGCAAGCGCCCGCAGGTGGCGCAGGACTTCCGCCGCATCCTCGACGACAAAGGCGTCCACGCCCTCTTCAACACCACGCCCGACCACTGGCACGCCCTGCCCTCCGTCCTCGCCTGCCAGGCGGGCAAGGACGTCTACGTCGAGAAGCCCGCCTCGCACAACGTCTGGGAGGGCCGCCAGATGGTCAAAGCGGCCCGCAAGTACGGCCGCGTCGTCCAGGTCGGCCTCCAGAACCGCTCGGCGCCCTACGTGCGGGCCGCCGTGGACTTCCTCCGCGCCGGAAAGCTCGGCAAGGTCCACTTCGTCCGCGTGCTCAACATGAAGACCCGCGGCGCGCTGCCCAAACGCCCCGACACCGAGGCGCCGAAGACGATTGACTACGACCTCTGGCTCGGCCCCGCGCCCAAGCGCCCCTTCAACCCCAGCCGCTGCCACGGCGGCTGGTACTGGCTCTGGGACTACTCGGGCGGCGACATCATCTGCGACGGGGTTCACCAGATGGACATCGCCCGCTGGCTCATCGGCCGCACCCTGCCACGCTACACCGTGGCCACGGGCGGCCGCTACTTCTTCGACGACGAGGCCGACACCCCCGACACCCAGTGCGTCCTCTACGACTACGGCGACCTGACCATGCAGTTCGACCTCACGCTCTGGACGCCCTATCTGAAGAAGATACCGCAGAGCATCCGGATGAGCGACACGGAGTTCCCCGACTGGATGTTCTGCGCCACGCGGATCGAGGTCTACGGCTCGAACGGGCTGATGATGATGGGGAGGCACGGCGGCGGCTGGCAGGTCTTCAACACCGATGGCAAGCTCGCCGAGAAGAACAAAGGCAAGTTCCCCGGCGAGCTCCACTACCAGAACTTCTTCGACTCGGTGCGGAGCCGCAAGGCGCCGAGCGCCGACATCGAGGATGGCCACCTCTCCACCGTCCTGTGCCACCTGGGGAACATCTCGCTGCGCGTCGGCGGCCGCCGCCTGGAGTTCGACCCCGTCAAGGAGCTCTGCGTCGGGGACGACGAGGCGAACAAGCTCGTCAAGCGCCCCGGCCGCGACCCGTGGCGCATACCCGACGAGGTATAGCGACCCTAGGAGGCTTGAATGAGCGCATCAGGACAAGGGCGGTGGCGCGATGGCTTCGGCCCCAACGAGGTCATTCAGCGGGTGCGGCCAAAGGAGTCGCACGCCAACCTGCCAAACCCCCACAAGGGCACGGCCACCTTCCAACGCTTCAACGGCGACCCGCTCTTCCCGGGGCTGTCGTGGGACGACGAGCATGGCCCCGAGACCTTCAAGCCCTTCGACGGCAATCTCAAGAACCCGCAGTACCCCGACACCACGATTTCCTACTGCCGCTGGGTGTGGCGGGCCATCGAGCCGCAGAAGGGGCAGTTCCGCTGGGACCTGACTGACGGCGCGCTTGAGGCTGCGCGCGTCCGCGGCCAGACCCTTCAGGTGCGCATCCAGCCCTACGTGATGGGCATGCCCGAATGGTATTGGGCGCTCGGCGCCAGGGCGCTCCCCGGCGGCAAGATGGAGGGCCGACGCGAGCCCGACCCCAACGACCCGCTCTACATCCAGCACTGGACCGACTTCATCCGCGCCTTCGGCGCACGCTACGACGGCCACCCGGATATGGAGAGCTTCGACATCGCCTACGCCGGCCCCTGCGGCGAGACAGGCGGGACCTCGACCGATGAGACCGCCGAGAGGCTTGTGGACGCCTACCTCGAGAGCTTCCGCAACACCCAACTCGTCTCGATGCTCGGCACCCACGGCTGCGCCTACGCCGCCGGCCTCGGCGTTCGGAGTGCGGCCTTCAGGCCGTGTCCTTCAAGCCAAGAACGGGCTGAAGCCCGCACTACAAACACTCGCCCCATCGGCTGGCGGGCCGACTGCTTCGGGGACGTGCGTCGGGGCCTCGCCCCAGGCATCGTGCCCGACGACCTGTGCTGGTGCCACATGATTGACGCCTATCCCAAGGGGGTCGCCCGCTGCGGCGTGGCCGACGCCTGGAAGTCCGCCCCCGTCACCCTCGAGACCTGTTGGACTGTGGGCCATTGGGTCAAGCAGGGCTGGGACATTGGCTGGATTCTCGACCAGGGCTTGAAGTATCACCTTTCGGTCTTCATGCCCAAGTCGTCCTACATCCCCGACGAGGTGCGGGAGAAGATTGATGCCTTCAACCGTCGGATGGGCTACCGCTTCGTCCTGCGGCAGATGATACTGCCATTGGAGGCCAGGCCCGGGCAGCGCATCGCCTTCGAGATGTTCGTGGACAACGTGGGCGTCGCCCCCATCTACCGCCCCTACCGCCTCGCCTTCCGCTTCCGGCAGGGCAAGGACGTACACATCGTCCTCTGCAAAGCCGACCCTCGCACCTGGCTGCCCGACCACACCTGGTTCAGCGAGGAGATCGCGTTCCCTTCCGCCCTCCAGCGCGGCGAGACGCAGGTTGACATCGGCCTCGTGGACCCGGCCACCTTCACCCCGCGCGTCCGGCTCGCCATCGAGCCATCCCTCCCCGACGGCTGGCATCCGATGGCGAGCATGGATGTGCTCTGACCTGGAAGGAGCACCCTGCGCTGCGGGTGCACGGCGGACGCGACTGGTGGCGTGTCTTCGTTCATGCCTCGGCTGGGCCAGGGATAGGGCCGTCGAAGCCGGGGCGGACAAAAGCGCGGGCGGCGGGGAAGGCTCTCTCGACCCGCTTGCGCAACCGGTCGAGGTGGACCATCGTGCCGAGGATGGAGTCGCCGCCGGTCGGCAGGTAGCGGCGCAGCACGCCCCAGGCCTCTATCGAGCGGTCTATGCCGAGAAGCGCGACCTTGGCCGAGCCGTCGCTGTCGCGCGGATACGGCTTCCCCTCGTCGTCCAGGAGGTCGTCATCGTCGTCCTGGTGCAGGGCGCGCTGGAGCTTCACCCAGATCTGGTGCTGATACCAGCCGATCACCTCGAGGGCGTCCTGGAGGAGCGCGGCCTCCTCCTCGTGGTCCTGGCCTGGGAGCTCCATGAGGAAGGCGCTGTTGAGCTTGCGCTCCTCCTCCTCGAAGAGGGGCTTGTTGTCATCGAACCACTTGTCCACCATCTTGACGTATTTCCAGGCGGCCTTCGAGGCGGGGTGGTTCTTGGCCTCGCGGCGCTTGCGGCTCTCCTCCTTCTCGAAGGCCTTGACCTCCTCGGGGGACATCTCGAGGTCAATCCCGCGCTCCTTCGCGTCCTCGCGGATCATCTGGATCGTCTCGCGGAAGACGTTGTGGAGGCGGTCCCAGAATGCCTGGTTCTGGATGTCGCGGCTGGCGGGGTCGCGGGCGTCGTCCTCGGAGGTCATCGAGTAGTTGAGGCAGCGGCTGGTGAACTCGCACCGCTCGCACCATCTGTCGCAGTAGTTATAGATGCCCGAGATGAACTTCGGGTCACCCGCCATCTTCCGCAGCTTCTTGAAGTCCACGTGAGAACTCCCACGGACATGCGGCGCGCCCGAGGGCCGGCGGCCCCCGGGCGCGGCGCCCAAGGTGCATTGCTTGAATTCCATTGGGGGCCGCAGCAACGACCCCTCGGGAACCGGGTACCCGGTCCCCGTTTCGTCAGCCCCCCTTAGAGTGAACCAGGTACTCGTCCACCACAGGGAGCGGGATCACTGGCTGGAAGCCAACAAGGATGCGTCGGTGGTTCGTGAAGACCTCGATCCGCACACAGCGGATATCCAGCCCTTTCTTGGTCAGCCAGATCACCGTAGTCGTCAGTTCCTTTGAGAAGTCCGGGGCCACCAGGACAATGCGGACGTTCCTTGCGAACTCCTCCTCGTGAGGAGCGTTCCAGCCAAGGAAACGCAGGATAGCCGCGCGCGGATCGTGCCTTCTGTGGAGGCGCCTCAAGTAGGCACCGTGCGCTTGAACGGCTTTCTCAAAGGTCATGGTCGCGGAGATCATGGCGGCGTATCGAGTGGCTTGGAGATCCATGTATGCGCCGCCTTCGTCACGCTTCAGCTCAATCACCACTAGGTTCGCGTGCTTGTCGAGGCCGACCAGATCGATGCGACGCTTGGAGTCGTCCCACTCACTGAACTCCTCGGTAAGGACCAAGGTATCCGGGGCGATGGCCTCGATGTGGTCGCCGAGAAGCCTCTGGAGGTCGTGCTTCTCACGGAGGCCGGCCTCGGCCAACGACACCCGGCCCAACTCGCGCAGGCCGTGAGGGTAGAGTTCGTAGATTTCCATGGCTGTATCCCCTCTATACAATGTTGGAGAGAATATCAGCCGGTGACTAAAGTCGCACCGGGCGCGAGTTGGCCTTGGCGCTCTTGACCGCGGCCTCGATGAACTTCATGTGCTTGACGCCGTCGTGGACGCAGGCGTAGCGGGTGCCGTCGCAGGAGAAGGGCTGGCCGTCCTCGTAGAGGCGGACGTCCTTCTCGAACTCGCGGTGGAGGCGCGCGAAGGCGTCGTGGAACGCCTCCACGTGGCCGCTGGGGATGGTGGTCTCCTTGAGGAGCGCGGCGGGCACCTCGCCCAAGATGTCGTCCTGCGCGGGGACGGCGGCGCGCCAGTAGAGGCGCTCGACACCGCTGGGGAGGCGGAGGGTGACAAGCTCGGCGTCCTCCTGGCGCCACACGAGGCTGCCGCGCTCGCAGTTGACCTCGATGCCGAGGTCGTTCTTGTGGCCGATGGCGATCTGGGAGGCGCGGATGAGGGCCTTGCCGCCGTTGGAGAGCTCGCAGTAGGTGGTGAAGTGGTCGTCGAGCTGGCGGCCCTTGAGGAAGGTTTCGACGATGCCGCGGACCGAGACCACCTCGAGGCCGGTGACGAAGCGGAGCTGCATGAAGGCGTGGGTGCCGATGTCGCCGCCGCAGCAGCTCGCGCCCGCGCGCTTGGGGTCGGTGCGCCAGGATGCCTGCTGCTGGCCGGTCGTTTCGAGCCGCGTGGCGAGCCAGCCCTGGAGGTAGTAGGAATCGGCCCAGCGGACGGCCCCCAGCTTGCCGCTCGTGATGATCCAGCGGCTGAACCAGGAGGACCAGTGGCCGAGGTAGGTGTGGGCGATGCCGAAGGGCACCTTGTACTTTTCGACGGCGGCGGCGAGTTGCACGGCCTGCTTGGCGGTGATGGTGAGCGGCTTCTCGCAGAAGACCGGGATGCCCGCCTTGATGAGCTTCATCGCGGGGTCGAAGTGGACGAAGTTCGGGGTGACGATGAGGGCGTAGTCAATCCGCTCGCCGAGGGGGAGCTTCTTCTGCTCGTCAATCATCGCGTCGTAGCTGGCGTAGCCCTTGATGGGATAGGGCCAGTCGGCGGCGAACTGCATCGCCAGGTCGGGCTTCTCGTGGAGCGCGCCACAGGTCACGCGGCGGGTGCCGTCGAAGTGAATCGCCTTCTGGTGTGGATTCACGATGAAGGCGCCGCCGCCTCCGCCGACCAGTCCCACGTTGAGCACTCGCTTCGCCATTGCTCGCTCCTCTTGTAGAAGGGTTGTTCCACGAACCGCACACGATTGTAGCAAGGCCGCCGAGTTTGTCAAATGCCTCATAGGACAGATCAGACGGATCGGACCGATCGGACTGATCGGACCGATCGGACGGGTCGTGCCCATGCATGGCTTGACGGGCGGCCCGCCGGGTGGTATCCTGCGGCCAGCGAACCTGCTCAGAGGAAGAGGGTGTGGAACACCAATCGCTAACTGTCACCATCCCGGACCGCTCCCCTCTGCCCTTCACGGGGGTGGGGCTGCGGAAGCGGGCGGCGTTCTACACGCAGCTCGCGCGGATGATGCAGGCGGGGATCGGCGTGGGCAGGTGCCTGAGCACGCTGGCGGGCCAGCGCGGCTCGCGCCGCCTGGCCCGCGCCGCGGCCGACATGGCGCGCCACGTGGAGGCGGGCAACCCCCTCGCCGAGGCCTTCGCGCGCCACCCGAACGTCTTCCTCGCCAACGAGGTGCGGGTGGTCGAGGGCGCGGCGCACGCGGGGCGCGAGCCGGACGCGATGCTGGCCATCGCGCGCCTCCTGGACCGTTTGGCCCGGGCGCGGAACAAGGTGCTGGTGGGGCTGATGTATCCCGCGCTCTGGCTGTGGGCCGCCTTCTGCGGCATCCCGCTCCTGATGGCTTTTCTGTCGCCCCTTGCCGGCCCCAACGCGGTGTGGCGCGAGCTATGGTGGCAGGCGCGGTTCTTCGCGCTCGTGGCGGCCGCCCTGTTCGTGGCCGTCGTGGCGTTCCGCTCGATCCCACGGTTCTCGAGGCTGCGGGTCGGCCTCCACGGGGCGGCGCTGGCCGTGCCGCTGTTCGGCAAGACCTATCGGCGGCTGGCCCTGGCGCGCTTCGCCGACGCGTTCCACGGCCTCTACGTGGCCGGGGTGATGACGCCGGAGGCGCTGGAGCGTGCGGCGGCGGCCTGTGGCAACGACTTCATCGGCGGGCGCATCCTCCGCACCGTGCCGATGGTGGCGGAGGGGACGCCTGTGTCCGCCGCCCTCGACAAGTCGGGCGTCATCCCCGTGCTGGGCATCAACATCGTCGAGACGGGCGAGGTGTCGGGGAAGCTGGACGAGTCGCTCGCCAAGTTCGCCGAGTACCAGCACGAGGACCTCGAGCTCGGCATCGAGCGCCTCTCGAAGGTCCTGCCTATGGCCGCGATCCTCCTGATGATCATCATCCTGGCCCACCGCGTGATGACGCAATGGGGGGCCTTCCTCGGGATCTGGAACTCCTTGCTGGGTTTCTGAATGCCGCGCCAGTGCCTCTGGTTCCTCGTCGGCCCCACCGCCAGCGGCAAGACCGCCGTCGGCATCGAGGCCGCGCTCCGCATCGGCGCCGAAATCCTCTCGCTCGACTCGATGGCGCTCTATCGCGGGATGGACATCGGCACTGCGAAGCCGTCGGCCGCGGAGCGGGCGCGGGTGCCCCACCACTTGATAGACATCGCGGAGCCGCACGAGGCGTTCAGCACGGGGCGCTACCTCGAGGCGGCGGAGGCGGCCATTGCGGACATCGTGGCGCGGGGCAAGCGCCCCCTCTTCGTCGGCGGCACGGCGCTCTACCTCAAGGCGCTCACGCAGGGCTTCTTTCATGGGCCGGCGGCGGATTGGGCGCTGCGCAAGCGCCTCATCGCGGAGGCCGAGGCGAAGGGGGTTGCGGCGCTCCACGAGCGGTTGAGGGGCGTTGACCCCGCGGCTGCCGCGCGGATTCACCCCAACGACCTGCGGCGCATCGTCCGCGCCCTGGAGGTCCACCAGGCAACCGGCCGGCCCATTTCCGAACAGCAGTCCCAATGGGGCAAGGGGCCACAGGCGGGACGCCTGTGCCACCTGGTCGGGATACGCCGGGAGCGCGCCGACCTTCACGAGCGGATCAATCGGCGGGTTGATGCCATGTTCGCGGCCGGGCTGGTGGAAGAGGTCCGGCGCCTCCTGGCCGATCCGCGCGGGATCAGCCACGCGGCGGGCCAGTTCGTCGGCTATCGCGAGGCCATCACCCACCTTCGCGGCGAACTCACCCTCGACGAGTGCGTAGAGAAGGTCAAGGCTCGCACCCGCCAGTTCGCCAAGCGCCAGCTCACCTGGTTCCGCAGCTTCCCGCAGATTCAATGGGTTGATGCCGGCCCCGAGAGCATGGCCACGCAGCTTGCGGATGAGGTGGTGCGCCGCCTTGATCTGGCCGATCCGTCGGATCCGTCGGATCAGTCGGATCGAGCTGGGCGGTGTTAGGTGTTGGGTGTTAGGTGTTCGGGGCGCCTGGCGGCTTGCCCCTGCCGAGAAGCGCATCGCGCACTTGACTCTCGGGTGCGGATGAGTATGCTCGCGTATATGAGAACAAGCATTGACCTTGACGACAAGCTGGTTCGGCAAGCCATGCGCCTCACAGGGCTTCGCACGAAGCGCGCCGTTGTGGAAGAAGCCTTGCGCGCCTTGATACGCGGCAGGGACTCCCTGGCAGGCGATAGGGAATACAAGGCCCGACTCGCCAGGTACGTTAAGCTGTACAAGGACCTCGAGCCTGAGATCGCGCGCACCCGCGTCAGCGAGCCGGCGTCGGTCCTCATACGCCGCATGCGGGATGGGACGCTATCACCTAAACGTTGATCATCCGCCCCGCTTCCCCTATAATCGCCGGAGAGGAGTGAGGCGCATGGCCAGGGCCAGGTCGGTCTACACATGCCAGCAGTGCGGGGCGCAGCAGCCGAAGTGGCTGGGACGCTGCCCTGACTGCGGGGAGTGGGACTCGCTGGTGGAGGAGACCTACGCGCCGCCGCGGAAGGGGGGCGGGGAGGCGCTCGGCGGCGGAGCGCCGCAGGTGCTGGCCACGGTGAAGCCGCCCGAGCAGCCGCGCCTGAAGACGGGCATCGGCGAGCTCGACCGCGTGCTGGGGGGCGGCATCATCGCAGGCTCCGCCGTCCTCTTCGGCGGCGACCCCGGCATCGGCAAGTCAACTCTCCTCCTCCAGGCCTGCCACGGCCTGAGCCTTCAGGGGCTGAAGACCCTCTACGTCACGGGCGAGGAGTCGCTCACCCAGCTTCGGCTGAGGGCCGAGCGGCTGGGCATCCAGGCCAACGGCCTCCTGGCCCTGGCGGAGACCAACGCCGAGGCAATCGTGGCACAACTCCAGGCCACCAAGCCCGACTTCGCCGTGGTGGACTCGATCCAGATGGTCTACAAGCCCGACATCGCGTCGGCCCCAGGCAGCGTGTCGCAGGTGCGCGACTGCGCGGGCGACCTGGTGCGGCTTGCGAAGGCGGCGGAAATCCCCGTCGCGCTCATCGGCCACGTGACCAAGGAGGGCGCCATCGCCGGGCCGCGCGTCCTCGAGCACATGGTGGACACGGTGCTCTATTTCGAGGGGGACCGCTACCAGGCATATCGGCTGCTGCGCGCGGTGAAGAACCGCTTCGGGCCGACCGACGAGATCGGGGTCTTCGAGATGCGGAGCACGGGTCTGGCGGAGGTGGCCGACCTGGCCGACGTGTTCGTGTCGCGCCAGCGGCGGGCCACGCCCGGCTCCGTGGTCGTGCCAGTCATCGAGGGCACGCGCGCGCTCCTCGTCGAGGTCCAGGCCCTCGTGTCGCGGGCCAACTTCGGCACGCCCGAACGCAAGGTGAGCGGCCTCGACCGCAACCGCGTGGCAATGTTGCTCGCGGTGCTGGAGAAGCGCGCCGACCTGGTGCTGGCCGACCACGATGTGTTCGTGAACGTCGTCGGCGGGGTGCGGGTGGTGGAGCCTGCGGCCGACCTCGCCGCCGCGGTCGCTATCGCGTCAAGCTTCACCGACCGCGCTGTGCCGCCCGACCTGGCGGCCCTGGGCGAGGTGGGGCTTGCGGGCGAGGTGCGCGGCATCTCGCAGATAGACGCACGCCTCCGCGAGGCCGCAAGGCTCGGCTGGAAGGTGGCCGTCGCCCCCCGCGACAGCGCCCGCTCGCTCCAAGGACGCTATGGCGCGCTCGACGTGCGCCTCGTGTCCACCCTCGCCGAGGCGCTCGAGGCGGCATCGTGACGCGCGAGAAGAAAGCGGCGAGCTTCGAGCGTCGAGCCGCGAGCCCGGAGGAAGAACCGGCAGGCCGCTCGGTCCAGGCTCGTGGCTCGTCGCTCGTGGCTTTCCCGGTCACGCGTCAGGTATCAACAGACAGGAGATAATCGCATGCAGTGCCACACAGGGCTTGCTCAACGCACTAACTGGCTGGCGATGGGCGCGGCGCTCGTGGCGGCCGGCATCCTCGTGCTGGCCCCCCTCGGCTGCGAGGAGATGTTCGGCAAGAAGAAGCCCAAGGGCCTCGTGCGACTGGGCACGGGGTGCCTCGTCGTCCTCCCCTTCGCCACGCCGAACAAGAAGCACTTCGAGTCGGAGCTCGGCAGCACCTTCTCCACGATGATCGCGGACCTCGTGCGCGAGGGCTGCCCGGGGGCCAAGGTGCTCGACGCGCGGACTCTGCCCGCGCAGGCCAACGGGCAGCCAATCGAGAAAGCCTCCCTCGTGGACATCGGCCAGGCTCTGGGCGCCAACTACGTGGTGATCGGCGAGATTCACGAGCTGACCGCCAAGGAGCCCGGTGCCTACAAGGTGCTCAAGGGCACGATGGTCATCTCCGCGTGGGTGTTCGACTGCTCCGACGGATCGGTGCCCTGGCGCATCGTGCAGCGAAAGTACCACTACCCACGCCTGCTCGGCGGCGAGGCTATCCCCGCCCCCTCCGACGACGAGGAGGAGGTCATCACCCGCGTCATGCGCGAGGCCGCCTGGGGTGTCGCCGCCGTCTTCCGCGGCGCGAGGACCGATGAGCAACTGAGGCTGGGTGATTGAGACCCGCGCGGCGCCCAATCGTCCTCGTCCCTCGTCCTCGTTCTCGACTCCCTTGCGGTTAGGCAGCACTTCGCCAAGACTGGGTTGGGGTTCGTAGTGCGGCCTTCAGGCCGTACCGCGCCACACACGGGCTAAAGCCCGCACCACGAACTGTTCGCTCTCTGAGGGGGACGCATGGCTCCGCTTCATGTGGGCGGCGGGCTGCGTGGTCAGGAGAATCGAGGACGAGGACGAGGGACGAGGACGAGGACGATTAGACAAGAACGAGGGCAGGCGGCTCCTTCCTACGGCATGGCGAAGTCGTGCCCCTTCGGCCTGACGCTGAGGACCGGGCAGAGGGCCTTCCTGACGACCTTCTCGGCCACTGAGCCGAAGAGGGCGTGCCGCAGGCCCGTGCGCCCGTGGGTGGCCAGCACGATCAGGTCTATCCCCTCCTCGCGAGCGTAGCGGACGATTTCGACGAAGGCTGCGCCGCGGCGAACGGCGAGCGTGACGCTCAGCTCCCTCCGAACCTCCGCGGGCAACACCTTGCCGAGCTGGTCCTCGGCGCTCCTCTCAAGCTCCGCGAGCAGGTTCGCGTCGAAGACCGGCCCGGCCACGTCGAATTGCACGGCGAGCTCCGGGGTGGAGACGACGTGGAGGACGTGGAGCTCGGCTCCGTGGTCGCGCGCCATGCCGAGGGCGTAGGGGAGGGCGTGGGCGGCGTAGGGCGAAAAATCGGTGGTGAAGAGCACCTTGCGGATGGCGAACCCGCGCCGTATCTGGCGCAGGAGCGCGTCGCGGCGGACCTCCATGTGCTCGTGGCTATTCGCCTCCAGCACCAGGCGCAGGACAGGCTCGGTGTTCGACGGCCGCACGTTGAACCACCAGTCGGTGAACTCCACGCTCAGGCCGTCGAGGCGGAGCTGCTTGCCGGCCGCGTAGGTGCGGGCGAGCTCCTCGATCTTGGCCTCCTTGTCCTCCACCTCGGAGTTGATCTCGCCGCTGCCGGCGTAGCGCTGGAGGGGGCGGATGAGCTCGCTGAGGGGCCGCCGCTCGCGGCAGAGAAGCGAGAGCGCCTTGAGGAGGGTGAACGCCCCGCTGTCGCAGTAGAAGTTGTCGCGGAAGTAGTAGTGGCCGCTCAGCTCGCCCCCGAAGGCGGCGTCCCGCTCGCGCATGGCGCGCTTGATGAAGGAGTGGCCCACGCGGGTCATGACGGGCACTCCGCCGCAGGCGAGGATTTCCTCGCGGACGGCCCAGCTCGAGCGCAGGTCGTGGAGGATCGCGGCGCCTGGGTTCTCCCTGAGTACCTCGCGGGCGATGAGGGCGGTGATCAGGTCGCAGGGCACCGCCTTCCCGCGCTCGTCCACGAACGCCACGCGGTCGGCGTCGCCGTCGAAGGCGATCCCCAGATCGGCCTTCGCCTCCACCACCTTCTTCTGAAGATCCACGATATTCTCGGCCTTCAACGGGTTGGCCTCGTGGTGCGGGAACGTGCCGTCAACCTCGAAGTACAGCGGCACGACCTCCACGCCTTGAATCCGCCTGAACAGCGGCGGGAGCAGGTAGCCGGCCATCCCGTTCCCCGCGTCAATGACGAGCTTCAGCCCGCCGATCCCTTTCGCCGCGGTCATCAGGTGGTCGAGGTAGTCGGGCAACACGTCGCGCTGGGTCACGCTTCCGGGCTTCTCAGCGGGCGGGAGCTCGCCTGTCACCAACTGCTCGATCTGGCCAATGCCGGTATCGTAGGCCACCGGCTCGGCGCCCTTGGCCGTGAGCTTGAAGCCGTTGTACTGCCCGGGGTTGTGGGAGGCGGTGACCATGGTCCCGCCATCGTAGCCGTACCTGGCCACGGCGAAGGGCACCATGGGCGTGGTCACCATCCCGATGTCAACCACGTCCTTCCCGCCGCGCGTCAGGCCGCGGATGAGCGCCTGGGCGATGGCGGGGCTCGAGACCCGCATGTCGCGCCCGACGACGACGGTTTGGCCTGGGAAGAAGCGCGCCGCCGCCGCGCCGATCTTCTCCGCCAGAGCCTCGTTCAGCTCCCCGGGCACCACCCCCCGAATGTCGTAAGCCTTGAAAATCCCCATCGCAAGCTCCTCTTCAGCCAATGCTCGCTACACCTTACTAGCATATGAGGCGGGTGTCAAGAGTCAACAGCCAAGCCAGGTATGGGTATGATTTGCCGTACTGGCGCAGGCCCCCCGTTCGCTTCCTCGTGCTCGTCGTCGTCCTCGTCGTCGTCGTCGAATCAATCAGCCACGAAGGGGCGGCAGCTCAGCGTGTTCCTTCCGCCCCGCTGGGGCTGTGCCCTCCGGCTCTCCTGTCCGGCGGCTTACGCCCTGGCAATCTCGCGGACCGCATCACGTTGGCTCTTGGGGACATAGTGCTGGCGTTGGCGCTTCCCCGAGGTCACGGCCAGGTAGGTCCGCGGCCCGTGGGGCCGTCCCTGGTGACAGCGGCACAGGCGGCGCGTGCAGGTCGAGAACCGCTCGAAGAGTGAGCCGCGCAGCAGGCGGGAGAGTGTCGAGAGCTGCCTCAAGAGCCTTGCGCGCGCGCGCACCCTAGGCGAAGCGCGTCGGGTCATGCTGGTAGTATAGCATATATTACATATGCTAGTCAAGGGACTGGGAGAAACCCTCCCACAGCATCCCGAAATGTGTATGATTGTCAGGGCGTAAGCCCGTGGCTACCCTCTGTCGCCCGCCGAGGCGGGCTGGGCTGGCGCCGACCCCTTGAGTCAGTGCCATCCCACTCTCGAACAGCAGTGAATCCTAACCCGCATTTCTCACCAGCGGCTGGTGAGAAATGCGGGAACCACCAAACCACAAGCACCAAGCGCCAAACAAGCCCCAAACTCCAATCCTCAATGGTCCAAGCGGAGACTACGTGGTGTTGCCCGCGA
>VGYW01000121.1 GCA_016872875.1 Planctomycetota bacterium
GCCCCGATCGAGCTATTCCGCCTTACGCCCCCTTTCTCTCAGCCGGTTCCCCACCCCCTCCTGGCCTTCCTCAGCGCGACGAATTCCCGATTCCGCAGCCCTGACTTGCCAGTGTCTGGCACCTCGTCCTGGGGCTCCCAATCGTCGTCGTTGTCGTCGTCGTCCTCGTCGTCGAATCCCCTGGTGACGGAGAGAGCCATCCGACTCGACGACGGCGACGAGCACGAGAGGGCACTTGCAGGCAAGCCCCAAGACCACGGGCCAGACTCAACCTGCCGGGCCGGCCGACGCGCTTGACAGGGTGCTCGACTGTGGTACGATCTACCTGCATCGAGCGATGGCGGCCAGGCCAGGAGCAAGGATGAAGAAGCTGTGCCTCGTGCCCTGCGCGCTCGCGTTCGCCACCGCGGGCTTCTCCGAACACGTCCTGCGCGAGTACCCGTGGGGAAAGGTGCTGGCCCACGGGGCGCCAAAGGGCGCGCGGGTGGTCGCCGCAGGACGGGGCAGGGCCTACGAGCACCTCGAGGTCAGGAACGGGGCGGGTCTGCCCCTCACGGTGGCATTGCTCGCCATTGACGCCCCGCCCATCAGCAGCGCGAAGTACGCCATCGCCGGCTTCCTCCGCCACGAGGGGGTGGAGGGGAAGGCGTATCTCGAAATGCAGAGCCACTTCCCAGGAGGGGACGCCAGCTTCACGAGGACTCTGGCCGAGGCCGGCCCGATGCGCCACCTCAAGGGTCGGTCGAGCTGGCGCGCCTTCGCCCTGCCGTTCCAGAACCGGCCGGGCGCCCCGCCGCCGGCGAAGCTCGTCATCGCCCTTGTCCTTCCAGGGCGCGGGACCGTGTGCCTGAGCCGCCTGCGGCTGGCCGAGTATCGCGCGGACGAGGAGCCGCTGGTTCTGGCGACGGGCCAGAGCGCGGGCTGGTGGGGCGCCCGCACGGGCGGGCTCATCGGCGGCGCGCTGGGCGCGCTCCTCAGTTGCCTCGGCGCCATCGTCGGCATCCTGGCTGGCAGGGGCAAGGCCGGGCGGCTCGTCCTCGGCACGCTCAAGGCAATGATCGGCCTGGGCGCACTGCTTGTCGGAGCGGGTGTGGTCGCCCTCCTGGACTACCAGCCCTACGCCGTCTACTGCCCGCTCCTCCTCGCTGGGGTCCTGAGCGCCGGCATCGCGCTCGCCCTGCTACCCAGGCTTCGCAAGCGCTATCAAGCGCTCCGCAAGTCCTCGTGAGATAACGCATCGCGTCCGGGACCCGCCCGCTTCTCGTCCCCACGCGGGAGCGTGGGGACGAGTGATGTCGCCACCTGCTGAAAAAGCCGGTGGGATCGGCAAATTGCCGCTTGTTCCCAATATTCATCGGAAGCCGTTGCCGCCCCTTGCGGCCAAGCCCTTTGCGGGCCAGGCGGTGCAGCAGATCGTGCGCGCGAAGAGGGCTTGACTTATGCAAGCCGTTCCGTATAATACGGCAACGCTTGCCGCTCGAGTCTGCGGGTGCGAGTTCCACCAGCGCGGGCGGCGCGAGACGTCTCACGGCGGCGGCCACGAACCCGCCAGAAAGGACGGAGTGAGGATGGCTGAGCAGACTGGCGACAACCCCTTCGCCATCGCCCAGAGGCAGTTCGACGAAGCCGCTGCCCTCCTGGGCCTGGAGCCCGCCATGCGCGCGTTCCTCCGCGTGCCCATGCGCGAGCTCCACGTGAGCTTGCCGGTGAAGATGGACGACGGGAGCGTGAAGGTCTTCCAGGGCTTCCGCGTCCAGTACAACGACGCCCGCGGCCCCACCAAGGGCGGCATCCGCTTCCACCCCGACGAGACGATTGACACCGTGCGCGCCCTGGCCGCCTGGATGACCTGGAAGTGCTCGGTCGTGGACATCCCGCTCGGCGGCGGCAAGGGCGGCGTCATCTGCAACCCAAAGAAAATGTCCCCCACCGAGCTCGAACGCCTCAGCCGCACCTACGTCCAGGCCGTCGGGCGCATCATCGGCCCCGAGAAAGACGTTCCCGCCCCCGACGTCTACACCACCCCCCAGATCATGGCCTGGATGATGGACGAGTATTCCAAGCTGGCCGGCCACAACGCCTTCGGCGTCATCACCGGCAAGCCGCTCGCCCTCGGCGGCTCGGCCGGCCGCGGCGACGCCACCGCGCGCGGCGCCTGGTACACCGTCCGCGAAGCCGCAAACGAGCTCGGCATTGACATCGCCAAGTCCACCGTCGCGGTCCAGGGCTACGGCAACGCCGGCTCCTTCGCCGCCATCCTCGGCAGACAGCTCTACGGCGCCAGAATCGTCGCCGTCACCGACACCCAGGGCGGCGTCTACTCCAACGACGGCCTCGACCCCGAGGCCGCCCTGGAGCACAAGCGCCGCACAGGCTCCGTGGCCGGCCTCCCGGGCACCAAGCCAATCTCGAACGAGGAAATCCTCGAGCTCGACGTTGACATCCTCTGGCCCTCCGCCATCGAGAACGTCCTGACGGGCGCCAACGCCGGGCGCGTCAAGGCCAAGATCGTCGCCGAGGCCGCCAACGGCCCCACCACCCCCGAAGCCGACCAGATCCTCCACCAGAAGGGCATCCACGTCATCCCCGACTTCCTCTGCAACGCCGGCGGAGTCACCGTCTCCTACTTCGAAATGGTCCAGAACTTCAACCACTTCTACTGGACCGAGCCGCAGGTCCACGAGATGCTGGACAAGAAGATGACGGCGGCGTATCACGCCGTCCTCTCGGCCTCGCGGCGGCACAAGGCCCACATGCGCCTTGCCGCCTACGCCGTCGCCGTCCAGCGCGTCGCCGAAGCCGTCCGCCTCCGCGGCTGGGTCTGACCCGCCAGGTCCCCGTTCCCACCAAGGGGCGGCGGCCCACCCAGGGCGCCGCCCCTTCTCATGTCCCGCACCTCGCCGTTCGACCTCTACCGTTTGCCAAGCGGGCGCCTGATGGGTTCATCGGGCGCCCGCTTCCTGTGTGGCCGCTGCGCGATGGCGCCGGTGCCCGGCGCTATCAGAAGACCCCCTTCTGGCTCTGCCCGAGCAGCTTGTAACTGGTCTTCCCGCCCAACCCGCCGCCGCCAGATGTCCAATTCCGAACTAACAAAACACCGCCCGCCCGCCTGCCAGACTCTTTCGGCTGCCGCACTGTGCGGCAGGCGGGCGGTGCTCTGTTCTGTTTGTGGAATCACAATGTTCGGGATTGGACACCAGTCGCTGAGCATGCGAGAGTGCCACTCGCTCCTCCCAGGCAGTGGCACTCTCGAGCGGGCCGGGGCCGCTCTCCCTAAGTGCCCAATTCGCAGACACTTCGGGAGCTGCGCGTTCTCGCAGCATGCGAGAGTGCCACTCGCTCCCCCCAAGAAGTGGCACTCTCGAGCGGGCGCCAGGCGAGTAGAGCGCTACGCTCGCCGAACACCGCTCCCACCGCGCCACTACGCGTTGGACGGATGCTCACCTCGCGAACATTTCGCGGGGGGGCGCAAGCTGCGGAGCGTGCGGTGTCCCACGGCGCCGCAGGTGCAGCGTGAAGCGGTTCGGTCGCCGCGCGAGCCGCAGACGGGTTGCCGAGTTGAAAAGCCGCGGGCTTCGGGGTAGACTGGGTGTCCAGTGCTCACTAGCAGTGTCGGAGATTGCGCATGAGGGCGTGCCTTGTGGTGGTTGGCGTCTTCGTCCTCGCCGCGGCCGCGCCGGCGCGGGCGATGATCTGGGTGGACCCCGCGTTTGAGGACATGGTCAGGTCGGCGGAACTCATCGCCGTCGTCGAGGTGACGGAGGGAGGGGCATTCACCTGCACGGCCAAGGCTATCGAGGTTCTCAAGGGCGAGGAGCCACGCGCTCCGATCGCCGTTGCCGGCTACAACAATCCCTGGTGGCCGCCGGAGGCCGTCGAGAAGGAGTCTCTGGCCAAGGGCGAGAGGCTCCTGATGTTCCTCCGCCAGAGGGAGAGCAGGAAAGACCTGGGCGAAGGCGGCCCCGGGAAGGTGTGGGCGGCGCCCACCCCGAGCACGGGCGACTACCGGATCAAGGAGGGAAAGCTCCACGGCAGATGGCCCCACGTGAGTTATCCGCATGGCGTGGCCGGGGTAGATGCCAAGCTGGTCGTCTCGCTTGTTCGCGGGCTTGTGCTCCACCAGCAGGGCCAGGAGCCGGCGGAGGCGCGGCAACAAATCGCCAGGTGCCTCACTGTCCCAATCGTCAACCGCGCCACTGATGGCGAGGATGAGGCGAACCTGGAGCTGAAGGAGACTCTCGGCTGGCTCCTGTGCGCGCAGGGAGCGTACGGGGATG
Organism: Planctomycetota bacterium; assembly: GCA_016872875.1. Next base: position 4,278 of record VGYW01000121.1, read on the forward strand.
CGGCGATGGAGCCCGCGGTGCTGGCCGCCGCGCGGAGCAAGAGCTCGTGGGTGCGCCGCTGCGCGGCGCGGGCGCTCCGCTCGTGCAGAGGTTCGGACGAGGCGCTCTCCGCACTGGGCGAGCTTCTGCGGTTCAACCACTCCTTCGTCCAGGCGGAGGCCGCGAAGACGATGATCGCCGGGAGTTTTCCCAGGGAGCGCGCGGTCCGGCTCCTGGTGGCCGCGTTGCCTGGGGATCCGCGCGGCAGCGGGCCGAGGAGCATCGCGGACCCCCTCCGGAACGTTACCGCCTCGGGCCGCGAGATGATCATTCGTGCGCTGACGCGCTTCGAGGGGTGGAACGAGTCGCATGGCGCCCTGGTCGCACTCATCCAAGACGAAGAGGACGAAGGGCTGAACGAGGGGGTGTTTGATGCATTGCGAACGCATTTCCTCAAGTTCCCCTCCGTGGCGGCGCGAGCGAGGTTCCTGAAGCTCTATGCCCGCTGCCCGGAGCATTCCCTGCGGCTTTTCCACAGGTACCTGCTGGCGGAGCGAAGCTCTGAGTCGCTCCGGGCGGTGGCAGACAAGCTTGTGAACGTAGACTTGCCGTGGTTGGACCGCGCCGACGCGCTCCGCGACTTCGCGATGGCAGTTGAGCCCGGGGACAGGCGGGTGGCAGACCTTGTGGTCGGCCTCCTCAAGAAGCACTGGGGCGGCGAGAACACCGACGACATCATAGCCGCCTGCATCCCAGTGGCATCCGAGAGGATCGAGAAGCTCCTTCTCGACTATCCCACGAAGGGAATGGGGGAGAACGAGTTGCATAACCTCGACATAGCCCGGCGCGCCGTGGCCCTCAAGCGAGCCCCGCCCGCGGACCCCAAGAAGCATGTGGACGTTTGGCTTCAGCTTATCGTGGAGGAAGCGCCTCTGGGCTTTGCCACCGCATACCTTCTGAGGGAGCTTGTGCGGGCCACGCCTGAGGCGCTGAGCGCCTACGCAATCGAGAGCTTGCTCACGAAGTGCGTGGGGCCGTTCACCGAACTGCACGAAGAAGCGGTCAAGTCACTGGAGGCGAAGAAGGGGGAAGGGGGAACGCCCCGCCCCAAGCAGCAGTGGCTGTTTCTCGGGGTTCCGGAAGGCGAGGAGCGCCGCATCGAAAGCCCCAAGGAGGGGGTGAGGACAACGACGCTGGTCACGCAGGTGAAGCTGGGCACCTACGACGACTACCTGGCCCTGAAGCGAGGCGGGCGGCTGCACGCGGAGGAGCAGAGGGGAGAGTTCGTCTACTATGCCGTCAGGAGCGTCCTTGAGGTTCCCATCAAGGGCGCTAGCCCGGAGCAGCCTGGAAGGGCCTCAATGAACGTCGTCAAGAGGTTCAAGGCACTCATTCCGAACGAGCAGCGTTGACCCGCTTCACTCGCCTGCCGCTCCGGTTCAGCGCTTCCCCGACACATTTGAAAAGCCGGGGCCTTCTCGGTACATTAGTGGCTGGGGGGTCGTCAGGCGGCTCGGAGTCTGTGCATGAGAGCGTGGTTCGCTGCGTTGCTGGTCTCGCTCGCCCGATTCGCCTTTGCCGGCGAGGTGGTGAGGCTCGATGAACTTGACCTGAGCCTGGCGGACGCGGGCGGCGAGGTGGCGAAGAACCGCTCGGTGAAGGGCACTCAGTTGAAGATGGGCGGCAAGGTTTTCGCCCGCGGCGTGGCGGTGCGCTCGCCTGCAACCTTTGCACTCGACCTGGGCGGCGGCTCGGCGCGCTTCACCGCGGTCGTGGGCGTGGACGACGAGGCGGGGAAGCGCGGGAGCGTGGAGTTCCGCATCGAGGGCGATGGCAAGCTCCTCTGGGCCAGCGGCGTCCTCCGCGGCGGCGAGCCGCCGAAGGCCGCCGAGGTGAGCCTGGCGGGCGTGAAGCGGCTGACGCTCCTCGTGACCGATGGCGGCGATGGTGGAAGCGGCGACTACGCGGACTGGGCCGATGCGCAGTTCGAGGTGGTCGGCGCCCGCCCCAAGGCCTACGCCCCGCCAACCCCAACGGAGTTCGAGCTTCTCGCCCGCGAGCTGGCCAGCGGGCGCGGCTGGTCGCAGGGGTTCCGCGAACAGGTCTTCCGCCCCGACGCCTGCTTCTTCGCGTCCGACCGCGACCCCGTGGACGTGGTGCTGCGTCGGACGGGGGCTTTGCTGGCGCGGCTGAAGACGATGGCCGGCGTACGCGACCTCGCCCCCGAAGAGGCCGCGCTCGCTGCGCTGAAGGCCAAGGCGAATGAGATTGACGCGAAGGACACCGAGGCCCGCAAGCGCCTCTTTGACGAGGCGGCGAAGCTCCGCCGCAAGATCGCCTTCGCCAACCCCCTCCTGGACTTCGACCGTATCCTCTTCGCCAAGAAGCACTACTACCCGGGCGGCGAGGGCACGGGCAATCACATGTGCGACCAGTACTTCGGCTTCATGGCCATCCACGAGGGCGGCCTGTTCGTCCTGGAGAACCCCTTCGGCGACAAGCCGGCGGTCCGCGACCTTCTGGCCGACGCCGTCTGCGAGAACGGCCGCTTCGCGGGGAAGAAGCTCGAAAAGGGCGGCCACCTCTATCCCGACCTCTCCTATGACGGCAAGACCATCCTCTTCCCCTGGACCGAGGGGGCGAACACTCGCTACAAGTGGACGCCAAAGAGCACCTACCACATCTTCAAGGTGAACGCCGATGGGACGGGCCTGCGGCAGCTCACCGATGGCGCGTGGAACGATCTCCACCCCTGCTGGCTGCCCAACGGGCGGGTCTGCTTCATCTCCGAACGACGCGGCGGCTATGGCCGCTGCCACGGCCGCCCCGTGCCCACCTACACCCTCCACACGATGGACGCCGACGGCTCCGACATCACCTGCATCAGCTACCACGAGACCAACGAGTGGCACCCCAGCGTGAACCACGACGGGATGATCGTCTACACACGGTGGGACTATGTGGACCGCGGGTTCAACAACGCGCATCATCCCTGGATCACCACGCCCGACGGGCGCGACGCCCGCGCCATCCAGGGCAACTGGGCCAAGAGCCAGGGCGACAGGCCGCTCCAGGAGATGAACGTCCGCGCCATCCCCGGCTCCCGCCGCTATGTGGCCACCGCCTCGGCCCACCATGGCCAGGCCTACGGGTCGCTGGTCATCGTGGACCCCAACGCGCCGGACGACGACAAGATGGAGCCGGTGAAGCGGCTGACGCCCGAGGTCCGCTTCCCCGAGGCCGAGGGCGGCGGCGAGGTCGGCTACGCCACCGCCTGGCCCCTCAGCGAGGAGTTCCACCTCTGCGTCTACGACCCCCAGGGCACCAACGCGCGCGGCAGCCGCCTCCAGAACCGCTACGGCATCTACCTGGTTGATGCCTTTGGAAACAAGGAACTGCTCTACAGCGACCCGGCCATCTCGTGCCTCGGCCCCATCCCGCTGCGGCCTCGCACCTGCCCGCCCGTGGCCGCACACGTCACCCTGGTCGGTAAGCCCGGGGCCTCTGCCGTAGGTGCAAGCGTCCCGCTTGCACCTCAGACGACAAGCGGGACGCTTGTCGCCACATCAGAAGCGCCGCCGAACAGCGAGCGGGGCGGGAAGGCCGACCTCGCGGCGATCCGGGCGATGGCGATGGGCACGGCGCCGGTAGGCGTGGTGAACGTCTACGACGGCCTCTACCCCTGGCCCGAGGGGACGCGCATAACCGCGCTCCGGATCGTCCAGGTGCTGCCGAAGTCCACGCCCTCGGCCGACGGGCCGCGCATCGGCTATGGCGGCCAGAAGAACGCCCGAGCCGTCCTCGGCACCGTGCCGGTGGAGAAGGACGGCAGCGCCTACTTCGAGCTGCCGGTGTGCCGGCCCGTCTTCCTCCAGGCTCTCGACGAGGACGGCCTGGCCGTGCAGTCAATGCGCAGCGACCTGTATGTGCATCCGGGCGAGACGCTGACGTGCCAGGGCTGCCACGACCAGCGGGGCGCCCGCAAGTCCCTCGGCCGCGTGGCGCTGGCCATGACGCGGCCGCCGTCGGCCATCAAGCCCGACGCCGAGGGTTCGAACCCCTTCAGCTTCCCGCGCCTCGTCCAGCCCGTGCTCGACAGGCACTGCGTCGGCTGCCACACCAAGGCCCTCACGGAGGGCGCTCAGGCGGCGCCGCCGCCGAAGGCACGCTCGGCCATCGAGGACGACCTGGAGGGCAAGGCCCCCAAGCGTCCTGCCGCGTCGGCCAGCAAGGCGCCGAAGCCGCCCGACCTCCGCGCCGGCGACTGGAAGAAGAACCACAGCAACTGGTATACGTCCTACATCAACCTGGAGAAGCACGCCTTCTTCTTCGGCGGGGTGGGCTGGGAGACGCCGCGGACGATTCCCGGCAAGTTCGGCGCGCGGGCGTCGCGGCTCTACAACATGCTGGCCAAGGGCCACCACGACCTCAAGCTCCCGCCCGAAGACCTGCGCCGCATCGCCCTGTGGCTCGACTGCAACAGCGACTTCTTCGGGGCCTACGAAAAGACGCAGGAGCAGGCCGCGGGAGAGATCGTGCGCCCATCGCTGGAGTAGGAGTTGTTCATGTCCCGATCGTCCTCGTCCCTCGTCCTCGTCCTTCGTCCTCGATCCCCTCGGCTTGGGGCGCAGAAGAGTCGAGGACGAGGACGAGGGACGAGGACGAGGACGATGGGCCTTGTCCTGTGCCTCCTGGCCTCTGCCTTCGCGGGCGAGGCCGAGCAGGACGCCGTCCTGGGCACGACCGTGGGCACGGTGGACGTGCAGCTCTTCATCCCAGGCGGCGCCAAGGTGCTCCGCGGCATTATCATCCACGCCGCACACTACAAGATGAACCCGAAAGACCGCTGGGCCGAGGTGTGCCGCACGCTCCGCTTCGCACACGCGGCACTCAACATCAACCTCAAGGAGACCAACCGCCCGGTCAAGCTCCGCAAAGGGCTCGACGAAGGGCTGAAGGAGTTTGCCGCCAAGAGCGGCCACCCCGAGCTCCCAAACCTCCCCTTCGCCGGCGTGGGCCACTCGGCCGGCGGATTGGTCTCACCCATGATGCTCAAGACGCCCGAGCGGACGCTCACGACCTGCGTGAGCTGCGGCTGGATCGCCGACCCCGCGAAGCTGGCGCCCGAGGCCGCCGCCGTGCCCCACGCCTTCACGCTCGGGGCCGTCCCCGACGCCTTCAAGATGCTGCCCGGCATCGAGGAGCGCTTCCTCCCCGCCCGCAAGGACGGCCGCCCCTGGGCACTCGCCGTCCAGTGGGAGTGCGCGCACGACTGGGGCAACTCCGCCGCCTTCTTCGTCCCCTGGATCGTCGCCGTCTGCGACAGCCGCATCCCGAAGGACTGGGACCCCCTTGCCGGCCCGCCGAAACTCGTGGACGTGAAGCAGGAGGCGGGCTGGCTTGGCGACCGGGCGAGCGTCGAGGGCAACTTCGCGACAGTCGCCGCGTGGGCCGACTACCGCGGCGACAAGGCCGCCGCCACCTGGTTCCCCAACCGCTACGTGGCCTTCGTCTGGCGGTCGCTGATGTCGAAGGACTCCCCCGTCGTCTTCGAGATGGCTGCGGCCGACGGCTCGGCCAAGCTCGCGGGCTACAGCCCCAAGGCCGACCGCACGGTGATGGTGAGCCCCGGCGTTGACCTCGTGCTGAGTGCTGCCGTCAAAGAGGGCTTCGGCGTCAAGAGCGTGGCCTTCTACGACGGCGACCGCCTGCTCGGCGAGGCCGCCCAGGCCCCATGGCAGTTCGCCTGGAAGGGCGCGACCCAGGGGCCGCACGCCCTCTTCGCCCAGTGGACCACGGCCGACGGGAAGCACGGTGTCTCAAACCCCGCCCTCGTCGTCGTGCGCGCGAAGGCGGAGAAGTAGCTTCTGTCGTGGCAGGAACAAGGAGTCTCCGATGGCAGCGCGATTGCTCCTTGCAGCGTTTCTCGCGTGCGCTCCGTTGCGTCAGGCGGCGGGGGCGGCGCCGCCGCGGAAGCCCCTGCCCGAGGGCAACGCAGGCATCGCCGCCAAGTACCCCGGCGACAACGGCATCGAGAAGGACCCCGCCGTCGTCTTCGTCGAGGCATTTGATGCAACGGCGGTGGACGATCTGAAGAGCCGCTGGGACGGCGTGAAGGCCCCCGACATCATGACGCTCTCGGACGACGTGCCGGCGGGCTGCGCCAGCAAGCGCTCGCTCCTGATGACCCACGTGGGCGGCAAGGGCGATGGCGCGAACCTCTATCGCCGCCTCCTGCCAGGCTACGACAAGCTCCACGTCCGCTTCTACGTGAAGTTCGACCCCGGCTGCGGCCCCATCCACCACTTCTTCCACGTCGGCGGCTACAACCCGCCCACCAAGTGGGCGCAGGGCGGCGCGGGCACGCGGCCACGCGGCCACGAGCGCTTCACCACGGGCGTCGAGCCATTCGGCAACGCCTGGCGCTGGGACTTCTACAGCTACTGGATGGAGATGCGCGGCAGCCCCCCGCGTGGGCAGACGTGGGGCAACTCGTTCCTCAGCGACGCCGCCGTGAAGGCCGAGCGCGGCAAGTGGGTCTGCGCCGAGCTGATGATGAAGCTCAACGACGTGGGCGACTCCAACGGCGAGCAGGCCCTCTGGATTGACGGCAAGCTCGTCGGCCACCTGGGCAAGGGCTTCCCCAAGGGCAAGTGGACCTTCGACCGCTTCCTCAAGGACCAGGGCGGCGACGCGATTCGGTGGAACGACGCGAAGGGCGACCGCGAGCGCTTCCGCGTGTCCGAGGGCGGCGAGCCCTTCGAGGGCTTCCGTTGGCGCAACAACGAGGCCCTCAAGATCAACTTCATCTGGCCCCTCTTCTACATCACCAAGTCGCCCGACGGCCACGTCAGCAAGGTCTGGTTCGACCAGATCGTGGCCGCCCGCGACTACATCGGCCCCCTCGCGCCCGCCGCGGCGGGGAAGAGCCAGGAATGAGGGGTCAAGTGCGGCCACCATCAAGGTGGGCCGCCCCGCTCTCCATTGTTGAGCCTCCCCTAAACGAGCCTCAACTATGGGAGAATGGCGGTCCTGGCCCGTATCACCCATTCCTACCATTGTTGAGGCTCACACGCACACACGCTCCCTGGCAACCCGGCGGTCCCCCTTGAACCCGCTAGCGAGGCTGCATGCTTCACGGTCCCAATGGTTTACGGAGCGCGATAGCCCCAATCAGCGCCCTCTTCTCTCCATTGTCGCGGGCCTCCGCGCAGTTACGGACCCTCAACAATGGTTTGGGTGTCACGTCTCCAATCCTTAAGTTATTCATTGCCCACCTTCGCGTTGCCGTTTCGCCACCCCCCAGTCCGCACACGAAGGGTGCGAAGGCAGGGGCAGAGCGGACGTGCCGCGTCAGTGCGGCGCGCTCCGACGGCGGCCAACGGCTGAATCGCGCCCGCCCACACACGATAGCGGGAAGGGGCGCTGGCATTTTCGCTCATGCTGTTGTAGAATGCTGGGCGGGAAGGGGGTTGAAGGAGGCGCGAGGATGGTGAAGCCGCCGAAGGACCCCGAGGGATTCGCTCGCCAGGCGGAGGAGTACTATGCGCGGGCGCTGCGCGCGAAACTGGAGCCGAACCACAAAGGGGAGTACGTGGTCCTCGACGTGGAGTCGGGCGACTACGAGGTGGACTCCGACGAGATGGCGGCTCTTGACCGGGCGAGGGCGAAGCATCCCGACCGACTGTTCTACATCCTGCGAGTCGGCTACCGCGCATCCGTGTACATCGGCGCGAGGGCAGGCGAGGGCTTGCCATGATCGAAGGACATGTTACCGCTCACCGTCAGGCCGTGGTCTGTGTTCGCCTGTACGCCACCACTGGGATGTCTGAACCCGCTGATGTGACGATGGACACGGGCTTCACCGGCTTCCTCGCCCTGCCGCCGGACCTGATCGCCCGGCTGGGGCTGCCGTGCCTGGGGCTGCGGACCGGGTTCCTGGCCGACGGCCGGGAGGCCGTGCTGAACGTGTTCGAGGCCGTGGTGGACTGGCACGGCGAGCGCCGCCGCGTCACGGCGCTCGAGGTTCAGCGCGGCGGCCTGCTGGGCATGGGCATTCTTGAGGGCAGCCACGTGGCGTTCGACGCTATCCAGAACGGCCCCGTTCAGATCACGCCGCTGAAATGACCCGTATGAGTTGCCCTCTCCCCAAACCAACAGTGGGTGCCACGGACAAACTCGTTTGTCCGTGTCTTCCGCCACAGAAGCCGGCGAAGATGACCCTCGGAGGTCTGGTCTGGCTGGTCCTGTGCGGCGCCGCCCTTGCGGGCGAGGGCGTGACGGTGCTGGAGGCCGAGAAGGTGGCCGCGGCCAAGGGCGAGGTGTTCCGCGACAAGGCGGCCTCGGGCGGCCACGTGGCCATCGTCCGCTGGGGGCGAATGCTCGAAGCATCGCCCAAGCTCGCGCCCGGCCTCTACGAGGCCACGGCCTGGGTCTCCGCGCATCCCGTCGAGCTGCTCCACCGACTCGTCGTCACATTCCAGGCTGGCAGCGAGCAGCGGACCGCTCAGGCCGCCTGGTTCGACCGTTCGGGCGTCTACATCCCCCTGATTCTCCGTGTCGCCCACGCCGGCGGCCCCCTGCCCGTTGCTCTTGACGCCAGCGGGGCCTCGGGCTTCGATGGCATGCGCCGCCAGAAGAGCGAGGAGGAGGCCGAGTACCTGAAGAAGTTGGAGAAGGACTTCCTGGGCAAGGGCACGATTGAGAAGGGCGTCGAGAAGGAGGACAGCCTGGGCGAGCTGGAGGAGGGCAAGGACCTCCGCTCCCTCGGCCCGCAAGAGCTCTACGTCGCCTGCGACCGCATCGAGGTCCGCAAGCTCGCCGACCTGGAGGGCGTCGTCACAGCCCTCCAGGTAGACAAGGTTCACTACCTCCCGGGCGAGGAAGTTGGGGTCAGAGCAGAGGTTCGGTGGATTGCGGAGTTCATGAACTCCGCAATCCACCGCGAGGGGCGCGTCACGGCCCTCGAAGTGCGGGAACGCTCAGTGTGCCGCACAGTCTTCGAGAAGGACGTCCGGCTCACGCAGGAGCCGACGACGGTTTCATTTGCCTACAAGCTGGACCAGGCGGAGTTCGGGCGTGAGCTTCTTGTGGTGGTCAGCCGCGCGGGCAAGCCGCCCGAGGCGACGCCCGCGAACCTGGTTGACCCCGTCAGGAGCTTCCCAGGCAGCCGCTCCGAGGTCTTCGGCGTCAGCCGAAACGTCTATCGCATCGGCATCACCGGCTCCTCGGGCGGCCACCACAAGGCGGGGATGACCGCCGCCGACTTCGCAAAGGTGATGCAGGCGAACAAGCGGGCCTACGCCAACCACTTCGAGGTCTTCGCCTGGGCGCCGTGCGACTACTCGGAGCTGACGCCCGAGGCCGAGTTCTTCCTGTCGGGCCAGACGCAATACCACGGCTCCGTGAGCGCCTTCAAGGCTCTCCTCGCCGAGGCGCACAAGGTGGGCGTGAAGGGCATCACCTACGGCAAGGCCTGCGCCGGCGGCATCGCCGGCTGGGAGACCTTTCGCAAGCACCCCGACTTCTTCGGCATCGCAGCCTGGGCCGGCGTCAGCTCCGACCGCATCGGCGTCTTCAACTGCGAGCGCATGCTCCGCAACGAGCACGCCCTCGCCGGCCCCGAGGAGGGCGGCTGGCAGGACTGGCAGTCCGCCTGGGTCAACTTCGCCTCCGACGCCGCGGTGGACCTAGGGGCCGACGAGATCATCGCCAGCGCCAGGATGTTCGGCTGGGACGGCGTGCGCTGGGACGGCCATTTCGTGGGCAACATGGTCCGCTTCAAGAAGCGGGTCAACGCGGCCCTGCCCAACTTCGTCCACGGCTACAACATCGCCTTCGCCAACCCAGGCTCCAAGCTCTTCCTGCCCGACAAGAATGTCGAGGATTTCCATGAGTGCGCCCGCGGCCACGGCCTGATGATGGACGAGAGCGTGCGCGACTGGAGCCACACGAACTTCTCGCCCGGCCACGCCAAGCCCTTCTACGAGGCCATCTGCCGCGAGGCCGACTACATGAAGCGCATCGGCGGACTCCCCCTCTTCATCACCTTCGACATGGCGAGCGAACTCGACCGCGCCTACAACGTCCTCTGCGGCCTCGCCGCCGGCGAGCGCTACACCTACATGACCACCCCAGGCGTCTGGCCCTACGGCGACATGGCCCGCTGGCTCACCCGCTTCTCGGCCTTTGTGTGGGACGACACGAAGCGGCTGAAGGAGCCCGAGAAGTGGCTCGCCGTGGGCGACGGCAAGGCCGACCTCTGGTGGAGCCAGTCCTGCTGGCTGCGCGACCTCGGCCCCGGCCGCAAGCAGCTCCTCGTCAACATCGTCAATCCTCCCCGCTGCCCCGCCTTCTGCAATCGAGTTCAACTGCCCTCGGCCAAGCTCCGCGACGTGCCGCTCACCCTCACCCTACCCGAAGGCGTCAAGGCCGTCTCTGTCACCCATCTCTCGCCTGACCTCCCGGCTGGCCAGGAGTTGCTCGATCTGCGGCCAGAAGGGGGAAAGTGCTCCGTCGTCGTCCCCCGCATCGCCACGTGGAGCATCGTGGCCTTCGACCTCGAATGCGCGACCGAGCCGTTCTCCCTCACCACCCCCGTCGAGGATGCCGCCGCCGCGATGAAGGCCCAAGCAGAGGCCGAGGAGAAGGCGAAGAAGGAAGTGCGGCCGGCCCCTGTCAAGCCCGGCCGCCCTTGGGAGGACTATGCGAACGCCCACAACTACGACGCCGACGAGGAGAAGACGCCCGAGGCCGCCAAACGCCTCGCCCGCCCGAAAGAGGTCCGCCTCGCCCGAAATGGCGAACTCGACGTGCATCACTGCCGCGGTCTCTTCTCCTGGCTCAACGACGTGCCCTCTGCCGCGGGCGCCATCGGCGGCGGGAACCTGTCCGTATCTTACCTCGAACGCCGCGGCTGGAACCTCTCGCCCCGCGCCCTCGACGAGTTCCCCGACAGCTATCCTCAGCTTCTTCAGAACGACGTGTTGGTCCTCGACAACATCCACGCCGAGGAGCTGGGCCTCCTCCGCCGCATCATGGTCAAGGACTTCGTCGAGGCGGGCGGCGGGCTGCTCGTCTTCGGCGGCCACTTCAGTCTCTCGGCCGGCCGCGACCATACGACCTGGCTCGAAGCCCTGGTGCCTGTGACTCTTCGCCGCTACGCCGACTTCGCCAAGGAGCCGAAGGGCCTCCCCCTCGCGCCCGCCGACCGCGCTTTCTTCGGTGGCCGCATTGACTGGGCCAAGGGGCCATCGGCTTTCTGCGTGGATACCTCGCCGCTCAAGCCCGGCGCGAAGGTCCTCGCCACGGCGGGTGGCCACCCCGCCATCGTGGCCGGCACGTTCGGCAAGGGGCGGGTCATCGTGGTAATGATCAACTCCCACGGCGAGCCCGTCCCCGGGACGACGCCCTACTGGGCGTGGCCCCACTGGCCGCGCGTCGTCGGCGCTTGCATCGCCTGGCTCGCGGAGGGCCACAAGGAGCGGGTGGCACAGGCCTCCGGCCTGTGGCCCACAGGCGGGACGCCTGTGCCACCAGCCCCCACGCCCGACGCGCTCTTTGTCGGCGCCGGCGAGATGAAGGATGAGGAGCTGACCGCCAAGCTCCGCCTGGCTGCCCGGAACGTGGTGGATAAGGATTCCGCCAAACTCCTCGTCCAGTGCGCCCTCGCCAACTCGAAGCGCCTCACCGACCCCGAGGTGCTCACGCCCGTCATCGAGGCCGCCGAGCCGTTCATTGACGCCTCCTGGCTCGACATCGCGGAGAAGATGCTCGACGCCCTCGAGCCGCGCCTCATCGGGGCCGGCCTCCGGGTCCTGGGCGCGAGCCGGGACGCGACGAAGCGCGACGTTATCGAGAAGGGCCTGGAACACCGCGAAGAAGAGGTTCAGCGCGAAGCCATCGTGGCCCTCGGCGCACTCGGCGACCCACAGGCCGCCCCCGCCCTCGAACGCCTCATGGCCAAGCCAAGCGGCCTGAGCTTCGTCGCCGCCACCGCCCTGATGCGTCTCCGCGTGCCAGGCAGCACGAAGCGGGCGTTGGAGCACTACGCCCACCACCTCAAACGCATCCGCGACCTCAAGGGCGGGCGGGCATCGCTCCTCGACGACCTCTACGGCGGCGTGTCGTTCAAGCTCACCCCCATCGCCCGCCGCCGCCTCGAAAAACGCCTTCAACAGCTCATCCGCACCCAGAAGCTCGCCCTCCAGGACGCTGCCTTCTTCGAGAAGCTCTTCCGAACGATGGACGACGCCCAGACGGCTGAGTTCGTGGAGTTCCTCGCCTCGTGCGACAATCCCGACGTGACGCCCCTCGCCTACGCTGTCCTGGGCCGTCTCCCCGCCGATAAGCTGAAGCGTTACGCCCCCAAGCTCGCCGCCGCCAAGCTCCCCGCCCTCCGCCTGATTGTGGAATGAGTCCACTTCATTCGGCTGAAGTGTTACCAGGAGTTGAGCGCGGCAATCGCCGTGTTGATGAGGCGGATGAGCGAACCCTTGAGGCCAGGCACCGGGGCATACTCCTCCATCTCGCCGCAGCGCTTGAGCAGTTCCCGGGCGTCCTTGATGTCGCGGTACTCTCCCGCGTCGAGCCACAGGCCGCCGCACTTCCGGCACATATCAACCCGCACCATCGTCTGGGGATACGCGAAGCCGAAGAGCGGCTTGCCGCACGCGGGGCACAGGCGGCTGCCCTGCGTGGCGTCGGGCGGCGCCTCCAGCCCCTTCGCCGCGACACCCAGCACCGCGGCCAGCTCCCCAGCCTCGAACCACACGCCCCTGCACGAGGGGCAGAGGTCCACCACGACCCTCTGGTCCTTCACCCCGCGCGGGAGCAGATGAATGGGAGCGCACTCAGGACAATCCATGACGGTTCCTAATGCGGTCGTTGGTCTTGACCAAGGAGGATGATTGGATGGGTGGATGAGTGGATGATTGTCTGACACCCATCCACCCATCCATTCATCCATTCATCCCCCACACAAGCGCACAAAGCTCCCACCAGTTGTGGCCAAAGGCTCTCTTCACCAACTCCCCGTCGCGCCTCCGCCGCCCGACGACCCGCCGCCGAAGCCGCCCCCAAAACCGCCTGGGCTCCATCCAAGTGAGCTTCCAGGGGAGTCCGAATCCGAGTCGCCGCTCGAGCTGCCCGACCTCTCGCTGATGGCCCGCAGCGTGCGGAAGAGGAGCTGGAGGAACGCGAGGATGAGCACGATGAGAACCCCCACGGCCACCCAGCCCCAGCCGCGCTTGCCGCACTGGAAGAGGCTGTAGGCGATGAAGCCGACCAGGACTGCCCCGCCGCCCGTGAGGGCCAGGGGCCAGTTCATCCCGCTCCGCTTGCCAGGCGCGGGCTGCACTCGCACGCCCGCGAACTCCCGCATCAGCTCCTGGACGCCTTCCGTGATCCCGCGGGCGTAGTCTTCTTGCTTGAACCTGGGGACGATCGTCTTCTGCATGATCCGGGTGGCATCGGCGTCACGCTCTTCGCCATAGAAGGCGCCGAGCTCGATCCGCGCCTTGCGGTCCTTCCTGGCCACGAGGAGGAGCACCCCGTCGTTCTTGGGCAGGTTGCCGATGCCGTACTTGTTGAAGAGCGCGGTCGCGAACTGTTCGATCGTGCGGTTCGGGGTGCCGGGGTAGTCGCGGATGGAGTCGAGCGTGACCACCACCATCTCGACGCTCGTCTTGCGCTCGACCTGCCAGAGCCACTGCTCGATCTCCTCCTCCTGGTCGCGGGTGAGGAGGTCGGCGAGGTCGGTCACGTAGCCCGCGTCGGGATTGGGGAAGGGCGCGTAGTCCTTCCCCTTCCGCTTCTCCGGCGCCGGCTTCGGCTCCTCCTTCGGCTCCTCACAGAAGGCAGCGCTCGCCGCGAACGCCAGTGCGCTCAACACCGCCAAGAGCCGGCTACTCTTCATGGGCCACCTCGTTGGGGATTTCATCCCGGTCGTCGGGCCTGCGCGGGAAGTGTTCGGCGAGCTTCGCGCCGACGCGGCGCACGCCCTCGCAGAGCCCTTCGGCGAAAAGCCCCTCGCGGAAGCGGCTCTGCATCGCGTCGCGAACGTCGTCCCAGAAGCCCTGGCCGACCTTCTCGTGGATGCCGCGGTCGCCGCAGATGGCGAACTCGCGGTTGGTTGTGACCAGGAGGATGAGCGCGCAGTTGCGCTCGCGGGTCTTGTGGAGGCCGAGCTTGCGGAAGACGCTGGCCGCCTTGGCCCGGATGTCTGACCAGCAGTGGCGGACCAGGGCCAGCTTGATCTCCGCCGAGGTCCCACGCTCCGCCTCGGTCACCGCCTCGCCCACCTGGACGGATTCTTCCTCGGAGAGGAACTTCGCGGGATTGGTGGAGCGTTTCATCGGAGCATGGCCCCCGAATCTCTCCCTGGCGACCCCATTGTAGCACCCGCCCCAGCGCCGTCAAGCCCCTGCCCACTGACATGCCCCCGGTTTGCCGTCGTTCGGTCTCTTCAGCCCCGAAGGGGCGAAATGGGATAGCCCAGGGCGAAGCCCTGATCTTTGCCCACATCTTCTGGGGGCTGGGGTTCAGCCCGCATTTCCCACCAGCCCACCCCGCTCGGGGCCGAACACGCCAACCCCCTGTCATGCTGAGCTTGTCGAAGCACCTTTCAAGGCAGTTCGCTCAGACAACAGGGTGCGCTCTGTCGCGTGAGTTCGCTGCGAGTATGGCCCCCAATTCTGGCAAGGTCCTTCGGCGCCGAAGCTCCGAACGGAGCGTACTATAGCAGCCCAGGGCGAAGCCCTGGGACAGGCGAACGGCCAGATTCAGCCC
>VGYW01000122.1 GCA_016872875.1 Planctomycetota bacterium
CCTCGCCCCGGGCGCGGGCGGCGTGACCCTCATCCCCAGCTTCGTCGCCGGCACAGGCCCCACGAGGCGCTACGGCACCCTCGGCACACTCCTCGGCCTCACCATCTCCACCGAGCGGGGCCAGGTCTATCGTGCCGCGCTCGAAGGGCTCTCGTGCCAGCTCCAGCTCGCCATCGAGATGCTCGATGCGGCCACGGGCTTCAGCCCCAGGGGCATCCGAGTCGTCGGCGGCGGCTCCAAGAACGACCTCTGGAACCAAATCCGCGCCGACGTCACCGGCCTCCCCGTCACCACCATCGAGCAGAAGGAGGCCACCGTCCTCGGCGCCGCCATCTGCGCCTTCGTCGGCACCGGCGTCCATCCCACCGTTGAATCCGCTCAGAGGGCCATGAAGCTGGCCGAGACCGCCTTCCGCCCGTCAAGTCAGCGTGACGCCTATCAAAAGCTCTATGAGGCCTATAGGCGTGTGCTTCCGGCCCTGAAGCGGCACTACTCCTGAACTATGCGGATTTCCTCATCCGTCAGGCCATAGAGTTCGTAGACCAACCGGTCGATCTGCTGATCGGTCGTTCCGATCCGGCGTTGAACCGCCTCTTGCTCGTGCGGCGTCTTCACCACAGCTTGCCTGGCAAGCGACTCCATCATGCTGTCAACCAGGTGCTCCAGGCGAGCGCGGCGCGTCTGGCCCGCCGCATCCTCGGGCTGGCGAATGGGCAGCTTCCCAAAGAACTGCTTTGTGCAAGTGACCCAGCCCCCGCGGAACTTGTTGCTGATCTGTCGAAGATTCCAGAAGAGGAGCTTGGAGTTGAGGAGGCCGAGCAGGTATCGCGGGTCGGCCTTCGGCGCATTCTGCGGCAGGGCGATCGTGAATCCGGCGCTCGCCATGACGCACCACCTGGTTTGCGGAACTGGCATCGGGGCACAGAGGCCGCAGTCGCACAGAAGTGGAACTATGAGCGCCGCCCGATCGTGAAGGTGCAGGTTCCTTGGGGCGCTGAAGCCATACCACTCTCGGCGCTGTTTGCGAGCCGCGAGCCGCTTCTTGTTCGCGCGCAGATACTCATAGGCATTGGGATACCGCTCGCGAAGCTCGCCTTCGGGAATGATCTCGTACCCATCGGCCGTGACCCGATAGGGGAAGATGACGAACTGCTCTTCGCGGGGCCGGAACTGGTAACGCGTGAAGTCGGTTGCGCACAGCGTCCGCCTGAGGATTGCCCGCTCGACGTCAACCGGCTCCCCCGCCCCATCGGTGAGACGACGGCCTATGCGCTTGAGGACGAAGACGTCGTCCGCGCCAGTGCTCACCCCTCGCGAGAAGGCGACAGGCAACTGAAGGAGCGGGACAGAATGCTTCTTG
Organism: Planctomycetota bacterium; assembly: GCA_016872875.1. Next base: position 1,361 of record VGYW01000122.1, read on the forward strand.
AGTTTGGCCAGCAGGCGATGGGACGCACGCGGAACGAGCACCCACGGAGCTGAACCCAACGCTTCTGCCGGCACTCTCTTGCTCGGCTCGCGCAGTTCGCTCAGCTCTTCTGGATGAGTCCTCACGTACACGAAGCTGTCGGGCTGGCTGCGGTCAAGGAACAACAGGCAAGTGTACGTGGTGGACCTGCTGAACACCTGCTCGTGGCCGAAGTCCACAATGCCGTCTACTGCCCTTAGCTCGGAAAGAAGGCCACGGAGGGTCTGGCCGGAGTCGGTGGTGAGGAACTTGTTGGGGACGATGTAGCCCACCCTGCCGCTGCCGTTGAGGAGTTGAATGACCCGCTCCAGGAACAGGGCATAGAGGTCGTAATTCCCCCTGCTGGCGGTGCGATAGTGCTTCTTGTAGTAGGCAATCTCTGCGGGGGGGCGGAACTCGCTGAGGGCCTGGATGCGCACGTAGGGCGGGTTGCCGATGACGGCGTCGAAGCCGCCCGCGGCCATGACCTGCGGAAAACCATCCTTCCAGTCGAAGGCGTTTATCCGCAACAGCTCCTCGTGATCGAAGAGGCCCATCTGGTGGTTGTTGTAGAAGTCCTGTCCCACGAGGGAGTTGCCGCACTTGATGTTGCTCGCAAGGTCTGGCAGGGCACGCTCGCGGAAGAGCTCGAACTGCTTCCTGATCGCCTCGCCGGATTCGCCTTCCAGCACCTTGAGGAGCAGGGAGAGCCTTGTGACCTCGACCGCCTGGGGATCAATGTCCACCCCATAGATGTTGTTGAGGAGAATCCGCTTGCGCTCGGCGGTCGTGAGGCGCCAGTCGCCGCCTGCCGACCGGCAGACCACCGGGTTCCTGCCTCGGCTCCACTTCTCTGGGTCGTGGGAGCGATACCACTCCAGGTGCCAGTCCAGAAGGTGCTGATAGGCGCCGAGAAGGAAGGAGCCGGAGCCGCAGGCGGGGTCGAGCACGCGCAACTGCGCCGCGCGCCGCGGCGTCTTGCGTGTCAGGAGCCTGCCGACCGTGCAGCGGACGACGTAGTCCACAATGTGGGTGGGGGTGTAGTAGACGCCGCCGGCCTTGCGCACCTCGGGCTTTTCCTCGACGACGGCGCGGTGGCCGGCCGTGAGGCGGATGAGCTTGCCCAGGAACCGCTCGTAGACCTGCCCCAGGATGTCCGCCGGGATGAGGGAGAACTCGTAGGGGCTCTCGGGGTAGTAGAGGCGGCGGAGAATGTCTTTCAGTGTGCCGTCGTCAACGTCCAGCGACGGCGTGAGCGCGTCGGGGGCCTCGGGCCGGCTCTTCTCCTTGTGGAAGTGGAAGAGGCCGGAGTTGTAGCGCTCGTCGGCCCGCTCGAAGAGCTCGAAGAGCCGACGGTAGACCCGCTCGCCGTTCAGGAGCGCCTGGAGCCGGCCATACGGCTCGATGCCGCGGTCCTCGCAGATGCGGAGGAACACGATGCGGTCCACGGTGGCCTGCACTGCGAAGTTGAGTTCGCTTTGGCCGAGACTGGGGTTCCGCAGGGCGATGTTGCGGGCGAGGGCGTCGCGCCACTCCTCGATCTCGGCCAGGAACGCATCGTCTATCTCCACCGTGCCTCGGGGCTTCGGGCCGGCCAGGTATCGGTCGTACTGGCCCTTCAGCACGGCGTCGTGAGAGAAGATGGCCGCGAGCTCGTCCCAGCGCGAGACGTAGTCGCCGTAGGGAACAAGGAGGATGCGAGCGACGGCGGGGCTATCGGTCGGCTTGGGCTTCACCCGGCAGTCGTGGACGGCGAACTGCCCGAAGGTCGTCAGGATGCTCATCGGGAGCTTGGCGGACCAGGCGTAGCGGCGGAGTTGGTAGGCCGGCTCGGGGTCCTCCGCGATGTCAACCGCGGGCCGCTTCGCTTCGACGAAGAACCTTCGCGTGGCCCCGACGCGGAAGCAGTAGTCGGGCGCCTTCGTCCCCCCGCCCACCTTGATGGCCGCCTCGTGGATGACGTCCTTGTACGTCTCAGCGACCCCCCGCTCGTTCGCCACGTCCCAGCCCAGAGCCTTGAAGAAGGGGTCAATGAACTCCTGGCGGAGTTGCGCCTCGTTGTAGTCGCCGGACTCCGCCACCTGGCGGAACCGTTCCACGAGGTCAACGACGTCCCCGGGCGCTGGCACGAAACCGCTCCCAACGATGGCACCAAACCACTCCCGCCAAGCAGTATCGCGCCTCCCCGCCCCGCTGTCAAGCGCGTGCCCCCGCGGCTTGAGGCGGCACTACGCATGACGCGTGACCCGTGACCCGTGATTCAGAAGACGCGTGGTCGGGGTCTTCTCTGGTCACGCGTCACGCGTCACGCATCACGTCTTCACCTCATCTCCCTCCACGCCTCAATCAGCGCCAACGTGTTCCGCCACACCTCTTCCGACGTGTCGCGGATGTTGTCCACGGGGCTGAGGATGAAGCCGTCGGGGCCGAGGGAGTCGAGGGCGAGCTTGACGGCCTCGCGGATGCCCTGGGGGGTTCCGCGCTCGACGGTGATGAAGCCGTTGACGCCGCCCCAGAGGGCGAGGCGGCCCGCGGCGAGGCGCTTCATCTCGGCCATGTCAGTGCCCTTCCCCTGAATGGGGTCTACGCCGATCAACACGTCAACGCCCGCCTCGATGATCATGCCGAGGAGTGGCATGGTGCCGCTGGTGAGGATGTAGCCGAACTTCGCCCCCGCCTGGTGGGCCATCTTCGCCTCCGCGGCGAGGCGCGGCAGGAGGAAGCGGCGATAGAGGGTCGGCGACCAAAAATCGGTGCCCTCATACCAGCCGCGGCGCACGAACAGGTCGGGCTTCGCGTCGAGCATCACCTCCATGCGCCAGCGGTTCCAATCGCTCACCTCGTCCAGGATGGCGTCCAAGAGTTCTGGGCTGTCCACGGCCATCAGCACGGATTCCTGGAGTCCGCACAGCCAGGCGAGGGCGTCGGCGCCCACGCACCAGCCGGCCGCCGAGAGGAGCTCGTGCTGCTGCGCGAAGCGGACGCCTGTGGCCCAGAGCTGACGCGTTCGGGACAGCTCGTGGAGCTTCGGCGGCGCGAGGAGGAAGCGGAGGGCAGGCAGGTCGTCGGAACTCGTCACAAGCGCCTTCGTCGCGCGGGCCTCGATGTAGTCGTCGAGGAACGGCACGTGGTCGCCGAAGGGCCAGTCGTCGGTCTGCTGCACGGTGCAGGAGAGGGTGCCGTGGGGCGTCTCGTACTCCTTGTGGAGGAGCGGATAGCGCTCGCCCGTGAGCACTTCGCGCCACTGGCGCACCTTCACGTCGGGGCCGAGGACCACGGGCGGCCCGGGCGCATCGCCGCAGTCCTTCACCTCGTCGGCGTTCATGTGCCAGAGCTCCACCACGGGGTCGAGCCCCATGTCTTTCTGTCGCAGGAAGAAGTCCAGCGGCCCGGCGCACCGCTGCTCGCAGGCCGAGAAGATCATGAACGACAGCGGCACGTAATCCGCCGTCCTCCCCTCAATCGCGCGCAGCATCCGCTCGCGGGACGACATTGCTTCGGGCATTCATGGGTCTCCGAAAGGGGGTCCCTCACTCCTCCTGAATATACTCGCCTTTGGCTCGGTGTCAACACGAGGTTGGCACCCCGAGGATGGCCCGAGCGACTACGGAGCGACTGAGGAGCGATTTCTGAAAAGAACTTATGGCGAGCGGCCCCGCCAGATGTGTCCTATCGGCAGTGAGTTGGAGAGGCAGCCGTCGCCGTAGACGCCGGAGCTACTGGCAAGGCCCTGGGCGCGATGCGTACACGAGGGTGGAGGGGAAGGTGACCAAAGTGACCACAACGGCCACAGGGCCCGTGTGTTCTGATGGGCTCGGAGTCCCTGTCGTCGCTGTGGTCCCTGTGGTCCCTTCTCCATTGCGGGTCTGGGCGGCTGGGCGCCCCCCCTCCGCTCTGGCGCGCATGCGCAAATGATGCGCAACATTGCGCAACATTTGGAAACTCGCCGCCGGAGGGCCGAGATTCGCCAAACGGCGTTTGAGCAACATTGAGCAACATTGAGCCACTTTGAGCCGCTCTCGCACCCGTCTGGAAAAGGCTCGTCCTTGCTTGACAAGGCACAGGGGCGCGACTATCCTTATGAGGAGCTGACAGTTGGGGGGAGGGAGTGCCGCCCATGAAAGGAGGCCATCGCCGTGACAGAGTTCTTCCCGGGTATCGGCAAGGTGAAGTATGAGGGGCCGAAGTCAAGGAACCCTCTGGCCTTCAAGCACTACAATCCGAAAGAGAAGGTGCTGGGGAAGACGATGGCCGAGCACTTGCGCTTCAGCGTGTGCTTCTGGCACACGTTCAAGGGGACGGGTGCGGATCCGTTCGGGCCGGCGGGGACGATTCGGAGGCCGTTCCAGGGCGGGGAGCCGATGGCCGAGGCGGAGAACACGCTGCGGGCGGCGTTCGAGCTGTTCTCCAAGCTGGGCGTCGGCTTCTGGTGCTTCCACGATCTCGACATCGCGCCCGAGGCCGATACGCTGGCCGAGACGAACAAGCGGCTCGAGAAGATGGTGGACCTCGCGGTCGAGCTCCAGGAGGAGACCGGTGTCAAGCTCCTCTGGGGCACGTCGAACATGTTCTCGAATCGGCGGTTCATGGCGGGCGCGGCGACGAATCCCTCGCCCGAGGTGTTCGCCTTCGCCGCGAGCCAGGTGAAGCGCGCGATGGAAGCCACGAAGAAGCTCGGAGGGGCGGGCTACGTCTTCTGGGGCGGACGCGAGGGGTACGAGACGCTGCTCAATACGGATATGGGGCGTGAGCTGGACCACCTGGCCCGGTTCCTGCACATGGCGGTTGACTACAAGAAGGAGATCGGGTTCAAGGGGCAGTTCTACATCGAGCCGAAGCCGAAGGAGCCGACGAAGCACCAGTACGACTCCGACGCGGGAGCGTGCTACGCTTTCCTCCAGAAGTACGGGCTCGTTGACCACCTGAAGCTCAACATCGAGGCGAACCACGCGACGCTCGCGGGCCACACGTTTCACCACGAGCTGGCCTTCGCGGTGGCCAACGGCATCTTCGGGTCGGTGGACGCGAATCGCGGCGACCTGATGCTGGGGTGGGACACCGATCAGTTCCCGACCGATCTCTACGACACGACGCTGGCGATGTACATCATCCTCAAGGGCGGCGGGTTCACCACGGGCGGGCTGAACTTCGACGCGAAGGTGCGAAGGCAGTCCATTGACCCCGAGGACCTCTTCTACGCGCACATTGGGGGTATGGATGCGTTCGCCCGCGGGCTGAAGGCCGCGGCGAAGATGCTGAAGGAAGGCAAGTTCGAGAAGTTCATCGCCCAGCGCTACGCGGGGTGGGATTCGGACCTCGGCAAGCAGATCGAGGCGGGGGAGGTGGGCTTCAAGGAGCTCGAGGCCTTCACCCTCGCCCACGGCGAGCCGAAGATCCAGAGCGGGCGCCAGGAGCTGCTGGAGAACATCCTGAACGAATACATCTGACCCGGCTGAACGCTCACACCATCGCCATGACCCGCTGGGAGGGACCACAGGGACCACAGGGACCACAGGGACCAAAGCGACGGCAGGCGAAAGAGCCGCGAGCGGGTCGCTGTGGTCCCTGGTGTCCCTGTGGTCCCTCTGGTCCCTTCTCGCGTTCTCGTGCGTGGGGGCTCAAGCCGGCTTGGGCGGGGGGACGATTTCGGCAGCGGCGGCCAGGGCGGCGTCGGCCTCGCGCCAGCGCTGGGCGACCCGCTTCTCGCGCTCGATGATGTCGCGCTCCTTCGTAAGAGCGTCGCGGTCGGCGTCGAGCTCGCGGCGTGCGAGGTTGACGGCCTCGCGCTCCTTGTCGAGCGCGGCGCGCTCGGCCTTGAGCTGCTTGCGCTCCTCCTCGTGCGCGCGCTGGAGAAGGGCGACGAGCTCGCTGAGGAGCGGGGCAACCTTCTCGTAGTCGGCCTGGGGGAGCCGCCCCTTGAGCGAGCCAATGGTGTCCCTTATCGCCTGGCTGGTCGGCATGTCCATCGTCTGAGGCCCCCTGTTACTTGCTGGCTTCCACGTAGCCCATGCGGAGCGTGTAGAGGACGCTTTCGAGGAAGCGCTTCTCGTCGTCCGTCAGGTTTCCGCGCGTCTTGTCCGAGAGCATCTGGAGGAGGTCAATCGAGAACTTGGCGCTCTTGAGGTCAACCTCTTTCTTCTTCGTGAGGGGGTTCTCGATCTGGCCGAGGCTCACGAAGACCTGAGTGGCGATGCTGCGGACGAGGATGGCGAACTTGGCCTCGGGGGTCTCCACCGCCTCCTCGTAGGAGAGCTCCTTCTCCTCCTTGCTCTCGCCCTGGCCGCCCGTCCTCTCGTCAGGCATGCTCGCACTCCGCCCCCCCCGCTTTCCGCTTCGCCGTGCATCCTAGCGCAACAGGGGGAATGTGTCAAGCAATCAGGGCTTTGCCGCGTCGGGGTAGAAAACCTGTTCCCCTTCCACCCTGAACCCCGCGATGAGCTGCCGGCCCTCGGGCGAGGTGACGAACTCGATGAGCTTCATCGCCTCGGCGTAGCGGGCGTGCTTGTGCCGCTGAGGGTTGACAGCGATGATGCCGTAGGGGTTGGCTAGGAGGCGGTCGCCTTCGCCCAGGAGCGCCAGCTCCACCTTCCTGCGATAGGCGGCCCAGGTGCCGCGGTCGGCCAGGGTGTATGCCTGCTTCTCGCTGGCGACGGTGAGGGTCCCGCCCATGCCTTGCCCGACCTCGCGGTGCCAGGGGGCGGCGGGCTGGACGGCGGCCGCCTTCCAGATGGCCTTCTCCTTCTGGTGGGTGCCCGATTCGTCGCCGCGCGAGACGAATGGCGCCCTGGCCGCGGCGATGGCCTGGAACGCCTTCGCAGCATCTCTCAGTCCCGCGATCTTGGCGGGATCCGCCGAGGGGCCGACGATGACAAAGTCGTTGTGCATCACGTCGCGGCGGCCAACGCCGAAGCCGGCGGACACAAACTTGTCCTCAGCCTCGCGGGCGTGGACGAGGACGACGTCTACGTCGCCGTTCTCCGCCAGCTTGAGCGCCTTGCCAGTGCCGACCGCGATCACGTCAACCTTGACGTTGTGCTCTTTCTCGAATGGCGGGAGGAGGACGGCGAGGAGGCCGCTGTTCTCCGTGCTCGTCGTCGTCGCAAGACGCAGGCGCACCGGCGCGCCCACCTCATCGCCGCAGGAGGCCAGAACAAGCGCCAACAGGCTTGCCAGCCATCTTGCCATCGGAACACGTATACCAACTGCCGGGCCGCGGGTCAAGCCTTTTGACTCCGCCGCCGCGAACGGCTACAATCCGCTCTTGAGGCGTCCTGGCGTGCGACCGACCCGAGGAGTGCTCGATGGCGAAGATGCCGTGGAAGACCGACAGGTATTTCGTCAGCCCGTGGAACTACGTCCCCGAGGTCACGGGCGGGCTGAATCTGCCGCGGAGGGTGCAATTCCACGATATGACGCTGCGTGACGGGGAGCAGCAGGCGGGCCTCTGCTTCCGCAAGGGCGAAAAGGTGCGCATCGCCGAGGCACTCGCCGAGGCGGGGGTTGACCGCATCGAGGCGGGGATGCCGGTGGTCTCGCGGCAGGACGCCGCGGCGATCAAGGAGATCGTCCGCCGCAAGCTCGGCCCCAAGATTTTCTCCTTCGCACGCTGCATGGTGCCCGACGTGAAGCGCGCCCTCGACGCCGGAGTTGACGGCATCATCGTAGAGATACCGTGCAGCGAGCACATCATCAAGCACGCCTACAAGTGGCCGCTCGAGCGGGCCATCGGCCTCGCAATCGAGGCCACACGCTTCGCTCACGATAATGGCCTCTACACCGTCTTCTTCCCGATTGACGCGAGCCGCGCCGAGATGGACTGGTTCCTGAAGACCATCGTCCGCGTGGCGACGGAGGGGCACATGGACGCCCTGGCGCTCGTAGACACCTTCGGCGGGGTGAGCCCCAGCGCGATGGGCTACCTCGTCCGAAAGGTCAAGGAGCGGCTCAGCGTGCCCATCGAGACGCACTTCCACGACGACTTCGGGTGCGGGACGGCGAACACGCTGCTGGCCATCGCCGCGGGCTGCGAGGTGGCGCACGTGACCGTGAACGGCATCGGCGAGCGGTGCGGCAGCGCCTCGCTCCAAGAGGTCGCCCTCGCGCTCAAGACCATGTACGGCGTGAAGACCAGCATCCGCTTCGAGAAGCTCTACGCCCTCTCGAAACTCGTCCAGAAGCTCTGCGGCTACAAGCTCCCCACGAACACCCCCATCGTCGGCGAGCGGGTCTTCGAGATCGAGTCGGGCATCATCGTGAGCTGGCTGCGCAACTGCGGCCTCGAGCACGCTTTGGAACTCTTCCCCTACCACTGGACCCTCATGGGCCAGAGCGGGCCGAAGGTGCTCATTGGCAAGAAGAGCGGACTCGACACCGTCCGCCACTACCTGGAGGCCATCGGCCGCGCCGAGGGCGTGGACGACGACCAGCTCATGGCAATCCTCACCCGCGTGAAGGAGGCCGCCCTGAGCAAGAAAGGGCTTCTGGAACTCAAGGAGTTCGAGAGCATCGCCAGGAAGGTCCTCGGCCCCAAGAAGCAGTGAATCGAAAGAAGGGGATGATTGGATGGTTGGATGAATGGATGATTGCCTGACATCCATCCACCCATCCATTCATCCATTCATCCCCTCCCCCGACAGGCTTGCACTTGTCACGAGAGGCCCGTATGGAAGAGAAGAAGCCAGCCAACGGTGAGCCATCTGACCGCTCGCCGGCGCTCAAGCTCGATTTCATCCATCAGCGTCCGAAGCCCGAAGGCAGAGGCCCGAGCAAGCGGCTCGTCTGGGGCGGACTTGTCCTGGCGCTCGCCCTCATGTTCGCGGGCACCGTCATCACGGTGGTCAGCCGCCAAAAGTGGGGGATGTATCTCTTCCTTGCGGCGGCGCTCCTCTACCTCGTCTGCCGCTGCATGACGATCGGGCTGCTCGACACTACGCCGAAGGTCATGGCCATCGTGCTCATGCTGGCGGGGTGCTTTATGCTCGGGAACTGGCCCGCGCTCTCGGTGATGGGCATCCTGGGCATCGCCTGCCTTGTCGCGGCGCTGGCCTTCATCCTGGCCTTCGGGATGGGCTACATGGGCAGGGAAGCGAAGAACCGCAAAGAAGCCGAGCGATAGCCGCGACACACCCAGTTGAGAGGCAACAGTCAGCCTCTTGCCCCGCGGAGCGTGCAGATGAGTTCCTCGTCTCTGTCAGGGATTGGCGAATGTCTTCCTCGGTGAGGGCTGGCTTGGGAACAAACGGGTAGCGGCTGACGAAGTAGTAGCCGGCGATCCTCTGGCAGGCTGCCCTGAACTGCTCCAACGTCGGAACGCAAGCAACCGCGTCGTTCAGGAGGGATTCCAGGTCATGGGTGCGCACGAGTCGCCAGCCTGTTGACAGGAGGAAGCCCTTCAAGAACTTCTCGATGGCCTGGAAGCATAGAGGACCTCACCGTCGTCTAGTATCTGCCGCACAAACGGGTCCCCGGCCGACAGGCGCTCCGTGACCTCCCCAGGGGTCAGCACCAGGACGTCCAGCCCGACCTTCCTGTGCCGATCCGAGAGGATGCGGCGCACCGTCGTCCAGCGGTCAATGAAGCGCTCCGAAGTGTTCTTGACGACAAGAAGGTCAATGTCGCTGCCGGTGTCGGGCGCCCCCCAGGCGTACGAGCCGAACAGGACGACCTTCTCCGGCCCATAGCTTCTCACCAGCTTCTCAACCATCCCGCTCACAAGGCGCCGAATCTCAGGAGAGGCAACCATCCTCTGTCTCCGCTCACCATACCGCGTCTATCAGTGTAACGCGGCCGGCGGCTCCCGTCAAGCGGCGTGGTCGGGGCCGGTCATTGGCGGGCTTCGGGTAGCGCCTCCCGTGCTCTCGCGTAGGCCCACGGGGCGAGCTTGGGGGCGAGCTTTGCGAACTCCTGGGCGGCGCGGGGGGAGCCGGCGCCGTGGTCGAGCTCGCGGGCCGTGCTGATCTTCTCCCCTTCAACCCGCAGCCCGGGGTCGAGGCCCACCACGGCGCCCTGGTCGGCGGTCGGGAGGGCGGGCTGGCTCTGCGCGGGACGGTCCTCGCAATACCACCAGTTGTTCTCGAAGGCGAAGGTCTCGGGCGAGGTTCCGCGGCCGACGTTGGCCGTCTCCCGCAGATCGCGCGCCCGCCAGACGATGAGGTTCCGCCGCAGGACGCCGTTGCGCGAGGGGGCGAACTCCTCGCCCCGGCTCTCCTGGAGAATCCGCAGCACCCAGGCGGTCGGGCGGTAGACGGTGTTGTAGCTTGCCACGCAATCCTCGCTGCCGACGAACGCCAGCGGCGCCATCGAGCCTACGAATGTGTTGCCAATCGCAGCGATCCGCTTCGCCTCGTAGCCAGGGGCGGCGGGCCGGAAGAAGGGGCGGCCCGTGCTCCCGCCCATGTTGATCGCCCGCTGGCCGGCGTCGGAGAAGCGGCAGCGGTAGACCACCACGTCGCAGCTCCCGCCCTTCGCCTGAACTCCGCTGGAGCCGCTCGTGTGGCGGAATGTGGTGTCCATGATGACGCCTCGGTGGCAGCCGACCATGTCAATGGCCGAGCCGCCCGAGCCCCAGCGCTCCACCGTGCAGCCGCGGATGAGGAAGTCGTCCACCCCTGAGAGTTTGATGCCGTCGCAGTTGCCGCGCGGCCCGATGTCGCGCACGCTCAGCCTGTCGAGCACGATGTGGCGCGACGGACTGGTGATCGTGCCGCCGTCGTCAATGTTCAGGCCATTGGTCCTCGCCCCCACGAGAGCGAGGTTGCGGAGGACGATGTGGCTCACGCAGCTCAGGTGGACGCACCCCCCTGCCCCACGGAGCACCGGCGGCTGGGCGGGGTCCGCGCCCGCGATGACGATGGGCTTCTCAGCCGTCCCGTGGAGGTCGGTGCCTCGGAAGTAGCCGCGGTACTCGCCTGGGGCCACGAGGATCGTCGTGCCTGGCGTAGCCGTTCGCAGCGCCGCGGCGAGGGCTTCGGCGGTGCCCACGCGCACCTCCTCGCCCCCGGCCGCGAGCAGCGCAAGGCCAACGAGAAGAGCTGTGGCTTGCCAGGCCTTCATCTTCTTCCTTTCACATCAGCCACCACCCTGATTCTAGGCCATTCGCCCCAATGCCGCAAGTTGACACAGGACGCCCCTGCCGGTAGATTATGCGGAGGGCCGCGCTTCTCTTCCCGGTCCCTTAGGTCCCTGTGGTCCCTTCGGTCCCTTCCTGTCCCTCTGAGCGTCCCATGGAACAGGCAGTTCCGCTCCCCTCTCGCTCCGCCATCGAAGCCGTGAGCGACCTCGTGCTCATCGCGGGGCACCTGCGCCCGAAGACGGTCATCGTGGCCGGCGGGGACCGCGAGGACGACCTGCGCCTCGCCGAGTCGGCGCGCGACCACGCCATCGTCGAACGCTGCCTCCTGGTCGGCGACGAGGCGAGCATCCGCCGCGCCGCCGAGAGGGTCAACGTGCCCATCGCCGACGACGACATCATCGCGACCGCGAGCCAGGAGGAGACCGCGACCCGCACGGTGGAGCGCGTCCTCCAGGGCGGAGTTGACGCCATCCTGAAGGGCAACATTTCGACCCCAATCCTGAATCGCGCCATGATGCGGATCGTGGTGCGGAACACGATCAGCCTGGTGACGATGTTCGACGCCGCCCCAATCGCGCGCGGGCGGCCGATGCTGCTGACCGACCCCGGCGTGACCACCCTGTGCAGCTTCGGGCGCATGGTCGGCCTCGTGGAGAACGCGGTGGACGTGGCCCGCTCGATCATGGGCATCGAGCGGCCCCGCGTGGCCATCCTCTCCGCCAACGAAAAGGTGATCGACTCGCTGCCCTCGACGAAGATGGCCGACGCCCTGGCACACCACCATTGGGACAACGCAATCGTCTACGGCCCGCTCTCCTTCGACCTCGCGGTTGACCCCGGCTCGGTGGGGGTGAAGGGCCTGTCGGACCACGGCGCCGCCATCGAGGTCGCGGGCAAGGCCGACATCCTGGTCTGCCCCTGCATTGACTCCGCCAACGTCCTCTACAAGGTCATCATGCAGATGGTGGACTACGGCCTCGGCACATTCGCCGGCATCACCGTGGGCGTCATGGTGCCCTACGTCATCCTGTCGCGGGCCGACAACGTGGAGACGAAGCTCCAGTCGCTCGCCCTGTGCAGCCTCGCGGCGGAGCGGATGGAGATGCGGCACCACAGGGCGCCCGTCAGCCGCCTCGTCTCCGCCACTCCGACCCGGCCCTACCGCGTCTTCGTCATCAACCCCGGTGCCACCTCGACCAAGGTGGCGCTCTACGAGGGCGACCGCTGCCTCCGCGAGGCCGAGGTGAAGCACGAGATGCCGACAGGCGTCACCCCCGACATCCAGGCCGAGGCCCGCCGACGCGACGCCGTGGTTCGAGGCTTCCTCAACGAGCACGACGTCCGCCAGCTCGACGCCGTGGTCGCCCGCGGCGGCCTCCTGCCCAGGCCCAAGGGCAAGCTCCCGGGCGGAACCTACGCCATCGCGGAGATGCGCGACGGCAAGGCTGTGGTGGACGACGCCATCGTGAAGGCGATCACGGAGCGGGCGGAGAGCTTTCACGCCTCGAACCTCGCCATCCCTATGGCCGCCGAGCTCGCGCGCGAGTTCAACGTCCCGGCCTTCGTTGTTGACCCTGTGACCGTGGACGAGTTCTGCCCCGAGGCGGAGCTCTCGGGCTACGCGCCGATCGCGCGCCGCAGCATAGCACACGTCCTCAGCGTCCGCTCCGCGGCCGTGCGCGCGGCGGAGAAGACCGGGGCGCACGTGGAGCACGCGAACTACGTGGTCGCGCACCTCGGCAGCGGCATCACAGTGGCCGCGGTCCGCGGCGGGCGCATCGTGGACAACAACATCGCCTTCCTCGGCGAAGGCCCGTTCACGCCCCAGCGGGCCGGCACGCTCCCCCTCAAGGACCTCATCGAGCTCTGCTACAGCGGCAGATTCACCAAGGAGGAGCTAGTCGCAGAGCTGACCCAACGCGGCGGCCTCCAGAGCTACCTCGGCGAGCACAGGATGGACGCGATCGAGCAGCGGATCGAGGGCGGAGACGCGCGGGCGCGCCTCGCAGTCGAGGCGATGGTCTACCAGATCGCCAAGACGATTGGCGCGATGGCCGTAGCCGTCGGCCCTGACTGCGAGGCGGCCATTCTCACTGGCGGCCTCGCGCGCTGCGAGCTCGTCGTCCGCTCCCTCAAGCGCCGTCTCACACACCTCCTCCCGGTCCTCGTGGTCAAGGACACCCCTGAGATGGAGGAGATGGCCCTGGGCGCCTGCCGTGTCCTGGCCGGCCAGGAGCAGGCGCGGCGCTACGTGCCGCCGGAGTAGGAACAACCCTCTCGTCCCCACGCTCCCGCGTGGGGACGGGATGTCCTGGACGCTCCGGCGTCCTTCCCCTGTGCGGGAACGCGGGACGCAGGAGCGTCCAGGACACAGCGTCCCGACGGGGGACCGTCGGGACGAGATTGGGGGTGGCGCCGGCCCAGCCCCCGCAGGGGGCGGCAGCTCGATAGCCACGGGCGTAAGCCCGTGGAGCGCGGCGTTGGCCCCTGCCCAGCCCCCGCAGGGGGCGGCAGCTCGATAGCCACGGGCGTAAGCCCGTGGAGCGCGGCGTTGGCCCCCGCCTAGCCCCCGCAGGGGGCGGCAGCTCGATAGCCACGGGCGTAAGCCCGTGGGACGCCCATCTTCTCCCGGTCCTCGTGGTCAAGGACACGCCGGAGATGGAGGAGATTGCCCTGGGCGCCTGCCGTGTCCTGGCCGGCCAGGAGCAGGCGCGGCGCTGCGTGCCGCCGGAGTAGGAACAACCCTCTCGTCCCCGCGCTCCCGCGTGGGGACGGGATGTCCTGGACGCTCCGGCGTCCTTCCCCTGTGCGGGAACGCGGGACGCAGGAGCGTCCAGGACACAGCGTCCCGACGGGGGACCGTCGGGACGAGATTGGGGGTGGCGCCGGCCCAGCCCCCGCAGGGGGCGGCAGCTCGATAGCCACGGGCGTAGGCCCGTGGGACGCCCATCTTCTCCCGGTCCTCGTGGTCAAGGACACGCCGGAGATGGAGGAGATGGCCCTGGGCGCCTGCCGTGTCCTGGCCGGCCAGGAGCAGGCGCGGCGCTGCGTGCCGCCGGAGTAGGAACAACCCTCTCGTCCCCGCGCTCCCGCGTGGGGACGGGATGTCCTGGACGCTCCGGCGTCCTTCCCCTGTGCGGGAACGCGGGACGCAGGAGCGTCCAGGACACAGCGTCCCGACGGGGGACCGTCGGGACGAGATTGGGGGTGGCGCCGGCCCAGCCCCCGCAGGGGGCGGCAGCTCGATAGCCACGGGCGTAGGCCCGTGGGACGCGGCGTTACCCCTTGCCCAGCCCCCGCAGGGGGCGGCAGAAGCCTCGATTCTCCGGGAGACGATTGCCTATGGCAGATGGCACAGAGAAGAAGCACTGGGTGTTCCGCGTCGGCGTGGCGGACAGGGCGGGCGCGCTCACGAGCATCGCCTCCGCCTTCTCCAACCGCGGCATCTCCATTGACACCGTGGTGGGCCACGGCGCCGCCTATGGCGCCACCCACGACGGCACCGTCGTCGTCACCTTCTGGTGCACGGAGGCGGAGAAGGACGAGATCGTCCGCGTGGTCAAGCGCCTCTCGAAAGTCACCTATCTCGAGGAGCACGCCTACGATTCGGAGAGCCTGCGCAAGAGCGCGCTCCTCCACACCACGCGCCGCCTCACGCCGCGCGACGTGGCGGGGCGCGAGACCTTTCTCACCTGCGAGCTGATGCGCCACGAGCGCGGCATCTACACCTACTTCGTCGCCGGCCCCCCCAGCGAGTTCGACCCCATCGTCACCCAATTCGCCGAGGAGGGCATCCTCAAGGATGTCGTCTACTCCGTCGTGGGCCTCTGAGCGATTGGCCGCAGGGACGCGCGGCGCGCATTCCCCTCGCCCGGCGGTGGACCATGGTTACGGAGTTGAACAACTCCGTAACCTTTGTCCTCGGCGACGCGTGGGATTGCGGACACGGCGATCGAGGGTCCGTCCCCTTGCGCCGGCCCACCATTGCGGAGTTGTTCAACTCCGCAATTGTCGTGCGTGGCGACGCGTAGCATTGGGGACGAGGCGCTCGGGCGCGCGCGCCCCTGCGGGGGACCACGGTTACGGAGTTGTTCAACTCCGTAATTGTCGTGCGTGGCGACGCGTAGCATTGGGGACGAGGCGCTCGGGCGCGCGCGCCCCTGCGGGGGACCACGGTTACGGAGTTGTTCAACTCCGTAATTGTCGTGCGCGGGGACGCGTAGCATTGGGGACGAGGCGCTCGGGCGCGCGCGCCCCTGCGGGGGACCACGGTTACGGAGTTGTTCAACTCCGTAATTGTCTTGCGCGGCGACTTCTCGGGCTAGGGGCCGCCGCTTGTGCGGCACTCGCTGTCGCACTTGGCTCCTGCACCCCGGCGCCGCGGACGATGCCGCTTGCCGGCCGCGTGGCGTGCCGCGGCTCGCTGAGGCCCGTGAGCGACCCCGACCCAGGCACCAACGCCCATCTCCAGCGCTACAACTTCCCGCCCGAGCCCTTCGCCTGGACGCTGCGCCCGCTCGGCAGCACCGAGCATTACGCCATCTACCACCTCACCTTCCCGTCGCCACGGACATACGACCTTGCCGAGGCGAACACCGTCCACGCGGAATACCACCTGCCAATCCAACTCAAGGGACGTGCGCCCGCGGTGGTGGTGCTCGACATCCTGGACGGGAGCTTCACGGTGGCGCGGCTGGTCAGCCGCGGCTTCGCGATGGCGGGGATTCCGAGCCTGATCGTCAAGATGCCCTACTACGGCGAGCGACGCCCCGCAGGCACGACGCTCTATCAGACTTTCGTCGGGCGGCCCGAGCGCATGCTCAAGGCCATCGAGGGCACGGTGGCGGACGTCCGCCGCGCCGCCTGCTGGCTCCAGTCCCGCCGCGAGGTGGACCCGCGCCGCATCGGGATCGTGGGCGTGAGCCTCGGTGGCATCATCGCCGCCACAGTCGTCGGGGTTGACCAGCGCTTCAATCGCAATGTCATCGTCCTCGCCGGCGGCGACCCCGCGGCGATCCTTTGGCACGCGCCCGAGACGCGTGGCGTCCGCCAGCGCTTCATCGAGTTGGGCATCACCCTCGACTCGCTCCGCGAGGGGGCCGTGCCCATTGACCCACTCACCTTCGCCAGGCGCGCGAAGGCCAGCCGGATTCTCATGATCAACGCCGCGAAGGACGAAACTGTCTCCCGCCAGAGCACGCTGGCCCTCTGGGGGGCCTTTGGCAAGCCGGCCATCCACTGGTATCCTGCCGGGCACTACAGCATCTCGCTCTTCATCCCCGCCATTCTCCCCTCCGCCGCCCAATTCGTCCTCTCCGCGCCCCCGACGCGGTAGGAGATGTCGAAGAGTCTCACGCAGAGGCGCAGAGGGGCCGAGGAGAGCCAGCAGAGAAGGCGCTCCCAACGTTCACAGGCGACGCGGAGGCGGAGCGGAACCGCTCGCTCCTGGCCTCCCTCGAGTTCTCCACCCGCAGGCTGAGCGCGCCGGCCCAGGGCGCACTCCCCTGGCTCGGACTCTTCCGGGGCGGAGTGTTCGAGCATGTGGCGCTTTTCGTGAGCGAGATGGACCCTCAGGCCTGGGAAGCGGTCCGCGGAGAGCTGGCGGCCACGGGCCTGGTCCGCGTCGAGAGCGAGATACAGCTCAGCGACCGCCCTTTCCTGCGCTTTCATCCCACCCTCGGCTACGCCGCGGCCCGGCTGGGCGTGCCCGACCCCGAGGCCGCGGCGGGACGCCAGCGCGAGGCCGCCTGGGCGCTCTTCACCCAGGGCCACTTCAACGAATCGGTCGCCCGCCTCGAAGCCCTCATCGGGCGCCTGCGCACCACCACAGACTTCGATCCCGCCTTCCAGTTGGCGCAGATTCACCTCCTCCTCGGTGAGCTCGACGAGGCTGAGGAGCATGCCCATCAATCGCGCGAAATCCGCGAGCGGCTAGGGCTGAAGGAAGCATACATAGACTACAATACCCTTGCGGAGATCGCCCGTGCGCGTGGAGATGAGGCGCAGGCGGCGGGGTGGGAGAGGAAGCGCGACGAGGCCAGAGCCGAGTTGCGTCGCCGGGCGACGGCTGGCGGAAGGCCGAGCGGGTTCCGCAGGAGCTGGGGCAGGCAATCGTGGCTCTCGCCGTCGCCTGCGCGCAGGCGGGCCTGAATCAGGAGCCGCTTGGCGCGCGGGAGGAGGAAGCGATTGCGACAATGGAGAGGTGGCCCCCGCCGCTGAATGCCCTTCCCGCCTTCCTTCGGGCGCTCTCGCGGCGCGAGGTGCCCACCGTGCCGCCCTGCCTGCCCGGGCCGCTCGCCGATGCCCTGGGGCAGTTGCTCGCCGCCATCCGCGAGGCATAGCCCGCGCTTCTGGCGGAAACGCGCACCAGCAAAAGACAGCGGGTGTCTTTTCTGGCCGCCAGAGGCGGGCGGGTGAGGGTGCCTTCTGAGGGGGCGGCGGCTCAAGCACCCTCACCCCAACCCTCTCCCCGAGGGAGAGGGGGTGGGCGCCCTCACCCCAACCCTCTCCCCGAGGGAGAGGGGGTGGGCGCCCTCACCCCAACCCTCTCCCCGAGGGAG
>VGYW01000123.1 GCA_016872875.1 Planctomycetota bacterium
ATAGTGCGCTGGGTGTTTCTCGCCCCGGGTGCAGCGGCAGCCTGGGTTCCCGCACCGCCGGCGGACCACCACCAGGGAGCCGTCCACCATGGGGCCGAAGGCGGCGAGCTTCTTGAGACGAGCGGCCGCCTCCCTGCGATAGCTACTGGCGTTCTTCTCGAAGGGCGTGGGTTGACAAGGGCTGCGGAAGGCGTAGTATGTTGAGCAATGGAGAGAAGGACTGAGATGCCCAAGATCGGGATCATGCCGCGGTGCCACTTGGCCGACATTGCGGAGGGGCGCATGGACCTCATCGGCTGGCTCGAGGACGCGGCGTGCCTGGAGCCTGAGGGGCACGAGCTCCACGCCGCGTTCTTCAGGGGGAAGAGCGGCTGCTACGTGGACCGGGTGCGCTGCCACGCGGAGACGCTCGGCACCCCCGTGGCGTCGCTGTGCTACGCGCCCGACTTCACGCAGCCGGACCCCGCGGCCAGGGCGGACGAGGTGCGGCGGCAGCGGGACGCCATCCGCCTGGCCGCCGACCTCGGGGCCGGCCTCTGCCGCACCCTCTCCGGCCAGCGCCGCGAAGGGCTGAACACCGACGATGCGGTCAACTGGGTCGTCGAGTGCATCGAGGCGGCGCTCCCCGCCGCCGAACGCTGCGGCGTCAAGCTCGTCATCGAGAACCACTACAAGGACGCCTTCTGGACCTACCCCGAGTTCGCGCAGAAGGCCGAGGTCTTCCTCCGCATCGTCGAGCGCATCCGCTCGCCCCACTTCGGCGTGCAGTTCGACCCCTCGAACGCACTCCTGGCGGGGGACGACCCGCTCGCGCTGCTCCAGCGGGTGAAGGGGCGGCTTGTCTCGATGCACGCGAGCGACAGGTTCCTCGAGCCTGGCGCGTCGCTCGACGAGCTTCGGCAGGCCGACGGCACGCTCGGCTACTCGCCCAGGCTGCGCCACGGCGAAATCGGCAAGGGCCTCAACGACTACCACGCCATATTCACCATCCTACGCGAAATCCGCTACCACGGCTGGATCACGGTGGAGGACGGCGACTCGATGGAGTCCATGCGAAACTCCATCCGCTTCCTGAAAACCATGCGCGCGCGGTACTTCAACCAACCCATGGGCCAGACAAGCTCACAGGAGGCACGACGATGAGGCAGTGCGGAAGGTCCGTCTCGAAGCGGTGGTTTGCCGCGGCTGCGGCCTGCGGCGCGCTCCTGCTCGGCCGAGGCCATGCGACCGCGGGGCTGATGGCCTACTGGAACCTCGATGAGGCCGCGGGGCAGGTGGCCGCAGACTGGACGGGTGTGAACAACGGCCAGCTCGGCAGCACGGCGGGCGCCGACGCCAACGACCCGCTGGTGGCCCAGCCAGGCCGCTTCGGCACGGCGTACAGCTTCGACGGCACGAACGACTACGTGCGCGCGCCCGACCACGCGACCATCGGCGCGAACGTGCGAACGCTCTCTCACTCGCCGTCTGGCTCAACCCCGCCGTCGCACTCTCCACCAGCGGCGGCACCGCACGCTCGCTGGAGAAGGGCGACAGCTACTTCTTCCTCCAGGGCGACGGCGGCGGCCTCGGCTCAGGGGGCCAGAACTTCCTCATCAAGCAGAGCAACACCAACCGCGTGGTCGCCCTCAACGAGGCCCTCGCCGCCAGCACCTGGCACCACCTCGGCGCGACCTACAACGCCCCGACGGGCGAGATGCGCATCTATCTCAACGGCGGCCTGAAGAACATCTTCATGGCACCCGTTGCCCAGGTTGACGACGACGCCCTCCCCCTCTACTTCGGCGCCGACGACAGCGGCACCCGCTGGTTCAACGGGCGCATGGACGACCTCGCCATCTACAACCACGTGCTCCCGCCCTACCACATGATCGCGCTCGCCAACGGCGCCTCGCCCGCAAACCTCCCACCCGTCCCCCAGCCCATCATCACCAGCGTGGTCCGCACCGGCGGGGTTGACCCCGTTGGGCCGGCAATCATGAACTCCGCGCTCGCCCAGAACGCCCTCGCCTACGCCGACCGGGTGCACGTGTGGGACAACTTCCCCGCGGCGTTCCCCGAGCTCGTCGGGGCCGACTACGTTCGCATCGCCAACGATGACCGCGACGCGGCCAACCTCCGCCTCAACGTCGCCCTCGACCGCCCCTCCACCCTCTACCTCTTCCGGGACAGCCGCCTCACCGGCACGGTCCTGGCCAACATGAACCAGTGGATGACCGCCTACGGCTTCCAGAGCACCGGCCAGAGCATCTGGCTCGACGAGAACGGCGACGGGAGCGCGAACACCGAGTTCTACGTCTTCCGCGGCAACTTCCCCGCGGGCAGCGTGGACCTCTTCGCGCAGAACACGCCGGGCGCGAACGCCATCTACGGCATCGCGGCGGTGGAGCAGATGGCCCTGCCCGGCACCCGCGCCTACACCCCGTTCGGCAACGGCAAGACCGCTCTCGAGCAGAGCGGCCAGGTGGTCGTCGAGGCCGAGAGCTACCGCTCCCGCACCACCGAGGGCACCCACAACTGGCTTGTCATCCCCGACGAGAGCGCGCCGGCCGGCCCGCTCGTCACCAACGCCCGCGGCGGCAAGTACGTCCAGTGCCTCCCCGACATCGCCGGCGGCGGCTCGCCCACCAACCCGCCCTCCATCTCCTACGACATCGTGGTCAACACCCCAGGCCAGTATCGCCTCTATCTGCGCTGGGACGGCAACGCGACGAATAGCACCACGCAGGGTCAGAGCGACTCGATCTTCGTGGACGTGGCGCAGTTCAAGGACGGCGCGGGGGGCGTGCCCGCCTGGATGCTCGACCTGGGCTTCGTGCCCACCAGCCTCGCCGTCCTCTTCGATGGCCAGCCCTTCTCAGTCTTCGAGCTCTGGCCCGCCCTCGAGCCCGGCGAAGCCGTCTCCCTCGGCGCGCTGGTTGACGCGAGCGCGAACTTCTACGGCATCGCCTTCGCCGACGTTGACCTGGCGAACATCCCCGAGCCTGCCGCGCTCACCCTGGTGGCCCTCGGCGCCGCGGCCCTCCTCCTTCGCCGCCGCCGGCTCGCCCGAAGCGCGTGACCCAAACGGAACCCACCATGCCCAACGCCACGGTCTCGCCAAGAGGTGCTATCCTGATTCCCGCCGAATACCGCCGAAAGTACGGACTGCGGCCAGGCGATAGGGTGTCCTTCGTAGACTACGGAGGACGGCTTCAGATAATACCGGTTCCGCGGGACCCGATTCCCACGCTCATGGGCTTCTCGTCGGGGGGCCGTCGCTCACCCGCGCGCTGCTCAGGGAACGCCGAGAGGAGCGTCGCCGTGAGGACAGGAAGATCGCCCTCCACCGTCGTTGATCACTTCTCGTAAGGCATGGCGGCAGAAGCCCAATGCCTTCCGGCGGACCGATTCTGCCTCCGTCTCTCCCTCCTCCACGAGCCTCCTAATGAAGTCCGTATAGCGCTTCAGCCCGGGCTCGTCGCGCTCCTCGGCGGCGCGCGCGAAGGAGTCGGAGGGCTCGTCCCAGCGGAAGACGAGGCGGTGGCCGCCGCACCCGTCGGCCTCGTGGAAGGCGGCCACGCGGCGGCGCACGCCCCGCGGCCCGTGCCGCACGTGCATGAAGAGGATGAGGCCCACCCGCCCGAGGGCCTCGCGGCTCACGCCGAGCGGCGGGGTGCACAGGATGCCGCGGAGCTCGTCGAGCGTGTCGGCGTGGAGGCACGAGGCGACCCGCCGCGGCCCGCCGATGAGCGCCAGGAAGTCGGCCACGTGCCGCCCCCAGATGTAGCCGAACCAGTGCCCCGAGCCGATCTCGTGGGCGAGGAAGCACTCCGGCCCGGCCGGGCGGGCCAGCGCGGCAGCGATCACGCCGGGGCGGTCCACGGTCACGATGCGCGTGTCGGGCGGCAGGAGGTGGAGGAGGGCGGCCATGAGGGTGGTCTTGCCGGCGCCGCCGGGCCGCGCGCCGGTCAGCAGCGACGCGCCCGCGGCCATCGCGCGCATGGCGGCGGCCGCCATCTCGGCGCTCAGCGTGCCCGCCTGAATCAGGTCCACGATGCTCAGCGTCCGCCCGCCACGCTGGTTGAGCTGCTCGAGCTGCTCGTGGTTGTGCCGTTCGACGTCCACAATCGCCTCCTGGGCATTGTTGCGGCGACGGCATATCATAGGGGAAAGCCGCGCGACGGGCAACGGCTCGGGCGCAAGAACGGATCCCCGGACGCGCGCAAGTGCGTCGTTGCGCCACGTTGCGGCACGGATGCGTTCTGCCCCCTCTCCCCAGCGATTCCGCGATGAGGGGAGGGGGCCGGGGCATTGGTTCTTTGAGGAGCCGCTGATGCGCGGGACCCTGTCGGTCCGGCGGCTGACCTGCGGCAAACGCTCCTGCCGCTGTCACGCCGGCCAGAAGCACCTGGCGCTCTATCTGGCCTCTGGCAAGGAGAGGCGGGGCGGTTGACTCATGCGTTCAGCACAGGTACGATTGAGGGCGCGGCCGGGCGTGTTTGGAAGTGCCAAGGATGGCCACAGCGATCACCATGGAAGACGTGGCGGCCCTGTGCGAGGCCATGGGGCTGGATGCCGCGCTCGGGCTGCACGCGGCCGCGGCTGCGTCGCGCCTCTTTGGCGAGAGCGCGCACGTTCACGGCCTCACGAAGACCGCGCGGCCGCTCGTGGTAGCCGCCGCCGCGCTCCGCCACAAGGGCCACGCCCCAGGGCTCGACACGGCACGCCTCCACAAGGTCCTGAGCGAGACCGCGCCGTCCCTGAGCGCCTCGCAACGCGCGATCCTTGCTGACGCCGTGACCCAACAGGGGTGGGCCGGCGCAGAGGAGCGGGAGGCTCGCCGCGCCTTGCTCCGCGAGGTCGCGCGCCGCATCGCAGCCGTCGCGGATGCGGCACGCGAGGGCCGTGGGCTGGCCGCGCCCGCCCTCCCCCCGAACCCCAGGGCCGTGGACGTCGCCCTGCGCGTCCTCAAGACCCAGTGGGCCACGTTCACCTCGCGCCTCTACGGGCTGCGATACGAGGAGGACCTCGAGTACGTCCACGAACTGCGCGTGGCCTTGCGGCGCCTGAGGGCCGCCCTTCGCGCATTCCGCGGGCTCCTGGACGGGCTGGTGCCCGGCCTGCGGCGCGGAATGGAGGAGCTTGCGGACGCGTTGGGGAGCGTGCGTGACGCCGACGTGTTTCTGGCCTTTGTCCGCGACTACGCGGCCGGGGCGCCAGAGGGCCACCAGCCCTACCTGCGCGGCCTTGTGCGGTCGGAACGCCGCAAGCGCCGCGGGCACTTCCGCGCGCTGCTCGCCATCGTGGAGGCGGGGCGCTTCGCGGCCTTCAGGGCGCGATGCGACGCCCTCCTTGCCGGCGGCCTGAGCCCGGCGCCGGGCGCGGCGGATGAGACCATCGCGGCCCGAGCCCCGCGCATGCTCCTCAAGCAGCTCGCCGCCCTGCGAAAGCACGGGCGCGACATCAGCAGGTACTCGGCCCGCCAGCAGCACCTCCTGCGCATCCAGTGCAAGAAGCTCCGCTACACCGCCGAGTTCCTGGCCGACGCCTACCCCGCCGGCCTCGACAGGATCATCGCCCCGATGACCGCCATGCAGGACGCCCTGGGCGAGGTCCACGACTGCGACGTCTACACCGAGCGCGTGGAGCAGTACGACAGGCGGCGCCCCAAGGCGCGCCACGACCCCCACGGCGCCGGGGCCAAGGCCGCACTGCTCTCATTCCTCCGCGAGCGCCGCGAGCACGCCCTTCAGAGCGCGGTGGCCACCTGGCGGGAGTCCGCCAGGGACAAGGCGCTCCGCAAGGCCGCCAAGGCGCTCGGGTAGCCGGGCGCAGGCTTCACGCGACCCCGGAGGATGAATGGATGAATGGAAGGGTGGATGAATGAAAGAAGGATGGGAGGGTGTGTCTGGCACCCATCCATTCATCCACCCATCCATTCATCCCCTGATCTCAAGGGCATCCATGCAGCTCACCCGGAAGCTCCGCTCCGCCCTCGCCGTCGCCCGGCAGTTTCCCGAGGAGTTCCGCCACGCGGAGCAGGTGGCTCGCCTCTGCGGGCTGCTCTTCGATGCGTTCGGGGCGCTGCACGGCCTGGGCGCGCGCGAGCGCGAACTCCTCTTGTGCGCCGCGCTCCTCCACGACGTCGGCCTCTCGCTCACCATCGCCGGCCACCACAGGGCGTCCCTCGAGATGATCCTCGACGCCGACCTGCCCGCGCTGAGCGTAGAAGAGAGGCTCATCGTGGCCAACGTCGCCCGCTATCACCGCAAGGCCCACCCGTCGCGCAGCCACGAGCACTTCGCTGCGTTGGCGCCTGCCGAGCAGAAGACCGTGCGGCGCCTCGCCGCCATCCTCCGCGTGGCGGACGGCCTCGACCGCGCCCACGAGAACGCGGTGGATGCCATCGCGGCCGCGCCCGCCGATGAGGGGAGCTGGACCCTGCTCGTCTCCGGGCCAGGCGACCTCAAGTATGCGTGCTGGGGCGCGAGCCGGAAGGCGGGACTGTTCAGGGAAGCCTATGGCCGGAAGCTCAAGATCGAGCCAGCGACGGCGAGGGTGAACGTATGAATAGATGGTCGGGTAGGTGCCGGACGGGCAGCAGGACTATGGCAGGACGCTGAGGAACCCTGTTAGCCTCTCGTACGCCTGGTGCGGATCGATGTTCGCGTCGGGGCGCCCCTTCTTGCCGTGCGCGACCCAATCCCTGTAGTCCTTGACCTGTTTCACTAGCCCTACAAGGTTCGGATCGACAGCCGCCTTGTAGACATCGAGGATTTGCTGGAGTGGCCAGCGCTCAATGCCACTGAACGCCTCCGTTAGCAGTGAGGTCTGGAGTCCAATTACAGGAGTGCCTCCATCAGCCGCTCGAATGAATCCTTGGTCAGCAGTTCGCGGCCTTTCCAGTCCCGTCCCCTGACTATGTACCAACAGCCTTCCGGCTTCCAGTAGACCAGGAAGGCTGTCTCGGTGCGTCCTATCACATCAACCCGACCGTACCCTCCCACGACGATGCGAGCGACCGGCACAATCCGGACGAGGTTCCCAGCAAGCTCGATGATCCGCACAGGGGCCTGATAGGTCCCGAGTCCCTCCTCAGCAATCGACACCGAACCCGCGCTTGACTTCAGCCCCTCTGCCACGGCTGGCCTCAGCCAATCGTCAATAGCGGCCATCAGCCTCTCGAGTTCGGATTCCCAGTCCTCTCTCATCCGGGCGGCGTCGGCAGACAGGCGGTTCATGTCTTCCTGCTTGGTCTTGACGTACTCTGCTAGGTTTGCCATTTTGGCACCTTCCAAGAGCGATCGTCGGGAGCTGGAGATCGGCCCGGCACGCCCAGGGCCATATCCACCACACAATCTATACCCTAAGCTTGTGCTTCTGTCAAGCACACGTTGGCCTGAGCATCCACCCAGTAGCCTCGGCAAAGCCATCGGAGACTTGAAACTCCCACGCCAACCGCTACACTGTTGGGTTTGTGCCGTTGCGTGACGGAGGTCCCGCGTGCAAGTGTGCATGCCCTGCCATGTGTCCCTTGGAAGGAGACCTATTGTGACCCCGAAAGAACGCGTCCTGGCCGCCCTCGCCCACCGCGAGCCCGACCGAATCCCGTGGGGCGAGCACTCGATTGACTACAACGTCTACGAGGACATCCTGGGGCGGAAGACCCTGGTGCAGGCGAAGTTCCGCGAGACCCTGGCCTGGTGGGAGGGCCGCCGCGACGAAATCGTGGAGTGCGTCAAGCGCGACCGCCTCGACCTCGTCCGCGCCCTGGAGATGGACATCATCTTCATCAGCCGCGTGGCGCCCAGGGGCCACAGGCCCGAGCCGCTCGAGAAGCTCGACGACGTGACCTACCGCGACAAGGCGGGCAACCTCTACCGCATCTCGGCCACCACCCACGACCTGATGCCCTACAAGCGCGTCGGCACCCCCGCCGACCCGCCGAAGATGGCCGACCTCGAGGCCAGCCTCGACCGCGTGGACGGCGAGCCGATCACCCTCCCCGACGAGTCCGAGTGGGAAGCCGTCCGCCACATGGTCAAAGAGGCGGGCAAGACCCACTTCATCATGCTCATGTGGGGCGACATCTCGTTCCCCTCGTTCGGCCACACGGACGAAGAGCAGTTGATGAACCTCGCCCTCTACCCCGCCGAATGCGCCCTCATCACCAGGATCGCTGGCAAGCGCCTCGTCCGCGGCCTCGACCTGCTGAAGAAGGTCGGCCTGGGCATTGACGGCATCATGCCCTGCGGCGACCTCGGCTCGTCCACCGGCATGCTCGCCAGCCCGCGCTGGTATCGCGAGCACGTGTGGCCCTGGCACAAGGCATTCTGCGACAAGGCCCACGCGATGGGCATCAAGGTGCTCAAGCACTGCTGCGGCAACACCAACGCGGTGGAGGAGGACCTCGCGGCGGCCGGCTACGACGCCCACGAGGCCCTCCAGCACAGCGGCGGCATGGACCTCCGCGACCTGAAGAAGCGCGTGGGCGGCCGCATGACCCTCTGGAGCGGCATCTGGCACGAGCACATCATCCTCGGCACGCCCTGGGACATTCGCTGCGACGCCGCCTACGCCTTCACTCACGCCGCCCCGGGCGGCGGCTACATCATGGGCTCCTCACACTCCCTGGCCGTGGGCGCCAAGCGCGAGAACATCCTCGAGATGAAGCGCGTGCGCGACCAGTGGGGGGTCTACCCAATCCGCAAGCGGAGCTTCGTGTGAGAACGAGGACGCGGACCCCGTTGAGCGGGCCGGTCGGAGGAGCCCCTCTTCCCAGGCGCCACGCGTCACGCGCTGACGCCCTCCATCGCCACGTCGTACATGGCGATGAGGTTCTCGGCGCGGCAGGAGTTGTCGGCCTCGGTGGTGGAGCCCATGAGGAAGCCGGGATAGGCGTCGCGGATGGCCTGGCGGCAGGTCTCGCGCACCTGCTCGGGCGTGCCGTTGGAGAGGAGCTGGCTCATGTCTATGCCGCCGGCGAGGAAGAGTCTCGGGTGGCGCTCCCGGCACTCGCGCAGGCTCATCCCCGCGACGGTCTCGATGGGGTTCAGCCCGTCGCTGCCCGCGGCCACGATGTCGTCGAGCACCTCCATCAGGTAGCCGTCGGAGTGGAAGAGGCACTTGAAGCCGTGGTCGTGCCAGGCGTCGTTGAGGCGCTTGAGCCTGGGGAAGAACTCGCGGCGGAGCCAGGCGGGCGAGTGGAGGAGCCGCCCCTTGCACGCGATGTCGCCGTAGGTGAGCACGGCCGGCGACAGGGCGAGGTTGGCGATGGCGTGGGTGAGGGCGACG
Organism: Planctomycetota bacterium; assembly: GCA_016872875.1. The sequence continues at coordinate 9,277 of VGYW01000123.1, forward strand.
TGGTGGCGCGTGCAGGCTTCGAGGGCCTCGGAGATGAGGCCGGGCATATCTGCGTCGAGGTAGGCGAAGAGGTCGAAGCCCAGGCGGTGGCGGACGTCGTCGAGGCCGAGGCCCAGTTGGGTGTAGAGGTGCACGGTGTCGCCGATGCGGGCCTGGACGTCCGCGAACCAGCGTTCGTGCCCCTCGCGGCGCTCGCGGGGGTTGGCCTCGGCCTTCCTGGCGGCTTCGAGTTGGCGGGCGGTCCACCTCTTCAGCCATTCGGCGGCGGCTGGCACGTCGTCGAAGGGGCGGCGCTCGATCCAGCAGGTCTTTGCGAAGGCGCTCTCGTGGAGGACGAAGCCGTCGGCGTCCGTGAAGTCGCGGTCCTCCAGCGGCCCGAAGGTGGAGTGGCGGGTCGCGTCGAGCATCCGCTCGACGGCCTTGCCCGCCATGCGGTCAACCGTCGCCCGAGTCTCCGGATTGTTCACCAGCGGCGGGAGGGTTTCGCCGCTGAAGTGCTCGATCGCCTTGTCGCACAGGAGAATATCGTAGAGCGGCACGCGGTCGGTTTCCCGCCCCGCCATCGCCCGCTCGACTCGCTCGCGCTTGGGCATCTGGGTTCGCGGCATAGCCACTTCCTGCTACCATCGCCTGGGGCGGTTCACGGCGCGTCGTGCGGGGGCGGGGAGGCGTTGGAGGGGTGGGAGGCGTCCTTGCGGGTCGCGCGCTTGAGGAGGTAGAAGCCGACGCCGAGCGCGAGGATGAGCGCCGCCACGCCCGCCAGCGTGCCGGCATCGGGCACCTTCACGTCCAGCAGGATCACCTTGCGCGCCATGGCAATCATGGCCACGAGGAACACCACCTCGACCTGGAACCGCGCCTTCGAGAGGTAGGTCTTCATCGTCTCGAGGAGTTCCAGGCCGATGAGGACCATGAGGGCGAGGCCGAAGAGCTGGGGCACGGCTTCGCCGCTGAGGAGCATGACTGGCGGCCTGGCGAGCTCGCAGACGAGCGTGTAGCCGAGGTAGATGGTCGCCGCGGTCACGGCCACCATCATCATCGCGAGGAGCGCGACGACGATGGCGCGCTCGAAGGCCGCCATCGCGCGCAACACCGCGCCCTGCACTCCGCCTGGTTCATCGGTCATGTGGGACCTCCGTGCGATTCCGCAGTCACCTGGATGATGTCATGATCACCTTGCGGTCGAAGCGCCCGGCGGTGTCGGCCAGGAGGAGCGCGTTCTTCGCCCAGTCACGACATCTGCCCTTCCGTTGGTTTGCTAGACACCTCCGGCCAAAGACTCAGGATACCGGATGAACGGCGAGGGGTCAAGCCCGCGGTGGGCGAGGAGCGATTGACAAGACTGGCCGCGTAGGCTAGGCTAGGGCGAGTGATTGTCCCCCCAACGGCCTTTTCAGGAGCGTGGCCATGCGATGGGCGGCATTGTCGGCGGCATGGGTGGTTGGCCTCCTGGTTGCTTGCGGCATGGCGCTCGGAGCGGCGCCGCCGCCGGAGTGGGCGAAGAAGGACATCAGGGCGGGGATAATCGGCACCGACACCTCCCACGCCATCGCCTTCACCGGCATCCTGCACCGCCACCCCGAATGGCGCGTGAAGGTCGTCGCCGCATTCCCAGGCGGCAGCCCCGACAACCCGTCGTCCTGGGGGCGCGTGAAGGAGTACGCCGAACAGCTCAAGAAGCAGCACAACATCGAGATCGTGGAGACCATCGAGGCCCTGTGCGAGAAGGTGGACGCTGTGCTGCTGGAGAGCGTGGACGGCCGGCCCCACCTTGCGCAGTCGCGCCCGGTGTTCAAGGCCAAGAAGCCGCTCTTCATTGACAAGCCGTTCACCGCGAGCCTGGAGGACGCGCGCGAAATCCTCAAGCTCTCGAAGGAGAGCGGTGTGCCCTTCTTCAGCTCATCGTGCGTGCGGTTCCAGCCCGAGATAGCGAAGTTCCGCACGGCGCCCGGCGTGGGCAAGCTCACGAAGGCCCAGGGCAGCTCCCCGATGCACATCGAGCCGCACCATCCCGACCTCTTCTGGTACGGCATCCACGGCGTCGAGGCGCTCTACACCGTGATGGGCCGCGGCTGCGTCTCCGTCAGCCGCAAGACCGAGTCCTTCAAGTACGCCGCCCCCGTGAAGCGCAAGGAGGGCGACAAAGAGGTCACTGAGCAGGCCGAGCGCGAGGGCAAGCTCGACATCACGACCGGCAAGTGGTCGGATGGCCGCATCGGGGTCTTCCGCGGCGCCGTCAGCGGCCCATACATGCCCCTCGTCAAGGTCTGGGGCACGGAGGGCGAGGCCGAGAGCAAGGGGGGCTACAGCTACGACGGCCTCGTGGAGGCGATTGCCAGGTTCTTCCACACCGGCGAGGCGCCCATTGACCCCCTTGAAACGCTCGAGATCATCGAGTTCATGATCGCCGCCCAGAAGAGCAAGGAGCGCGGGTGGGCCGAGGTGACGCTCGAGGAGCTGAGGAAGTAGGCGCGCCTGGGCCTGGGCGGAGCGCCGCGGTGACTGTCGAAGGGACCTGAAGGACCACAAGGACCACAGGGACCTGATGGACGTGAGAGGTCATTGGTCCCTGTGGTCCCTGTGGTCCCTGTGGTCCTTGTGGTCCCTTAGGTCCCTGGGGCCTCATCGCGCGGAACCGTGAGCCAATGGCCAACACTGCGAGCCAACAGGAGCCCTCGCGCTACTGGCGCCCGGTCTCGGCGCTCGTCTTCGTCGTGGCCCTCGGGCTGACGGCGCTGACGATCGACGACCCCGGCCTGGCCTGGGACGAGCCGTTCTCGATCGGCGCGGGCGCGTCCTATGCCGCCTGGCTCGCGGCCCCATCGTTCCGTGCCGAGGGCATTGACCGCCGCTGGGCGCCGAACCACGAGCACCCGCCGCTGGCCAAGCTGCTGATGGGCCTCTCGCAGGCCGCCGCGCCCAACGGCGCCGAAATCATCGCCTCGCGGCTCGTCACCGCGCTCCTCTTCGCGCTGCTGGTGGAGATGGTCTTCCAGTTCGCGGGCGCGGCCTTCGGGGGCCTGGCGGGGCTGGTGGCGGCCCTGAGCCTGCTGTGCATGCCGCGGGTGTTCGGCCACGCGCACCTCGCAACACTCGACATCCCGATGTCCCTCGCCTGGCTCCTCGCGGTCGCGGCCTTCGCGCGGGCGGTTCAGCGGGAGACGGCGGGCGCGTGCGTCGTCTCCGGCGTCTGCTTCGGGCTGGCGTTGCTGACGAAGATCAACGGCGTGTTCCTGCCCCTCGTGCTCGCGGGGTGGGGCGTGGGGTTCCACGGGCGGCGCGCGCTGCGCCCGCTGGCCTGGACGCTTCTCGGCGGGCCGGTGGTGTTCGTCCTCGGCTGGCCCTGGCTCTGGCACGCCACGCTGCCGAGGCTAGTCGAGTACCTGGCCCCGCAGTGGCGGGTGCCGATTCCGGTGATGTACTTCGGGCAGTGGTGGCGGCCGGCGGCCTGGCACTACCCGCTGGTGATGACGCTGACGACGATCCCAGTCGGCATCCTGTCCCTGGTCATCCTCGGCTCCGTGCGGGCGGTGCGGGACTTCCGCCGTCAGCCGCTCCTGGCGCTCGTGGCCATCAACGCGGCCTACATCATCGGCCTCTTCATGGTTCCGGGCATCCCAAGGTACGACGGGGTTCGGCTCTTCCTGCCCGCCTTCCCCTTCCTGGCGATCCTGGCGGGGGTGGCGGGAAAGCGGTGCTGGGAGTGGGTGGCGGAGCGGTCGAAGAAGCGCCCCTGGCGGCCGCTCTTCGCCGCCGCCGCGTTCTTCCTCACCCAGGCGGGCGCGGTCTGGCTCATCCACCCGTGCGAGCTGAGCTACTACAACGCCCTCGTCGGCGGCCTCTGGGGCGCCGAGAAGCTGGGCATGGAGACCACCTACTGGCACGAGGTGGTGAACCGCGACCTCTTCAGGTGGCTCAACCGCCGCTGCCAGCATCGCCAGGTCGTGGCCTTCTATCCCGTCGGCGAGTGGGTGATCACGCCTCCCTTCAACTTCTACGACGCCTACTATCTCAACGAGCCCAAGGAAAAGGAGCTGACGGCGGTGCGCCTAGAGCACGCGCCGCGCTACGACTTCCTGGTCGTCAACGCCCGCGCCGCCATGCTCCGCTCCTACAGCGCGCGCGGGGACAAAGCGGCCGCCCTCGCCCTCCGGTGCCTGACGCACAGGAAGCCCGTCTACGCCGTGCGGAGGCAGGGGGTGCTCTTGGCTGGAGTGTATGATCGAGAATGAGCGCGATTCCGGACGCGTGACGCGTGACGCGTGACAAGAAGCGGAGGGGCCACAGATGCCCCTTCTGGTCACGCGTCACGGGTCACGCGTCATGGGCGGCCCTGAAGCCGTCATCGCAGCGCCTCGGGCAGGGTTCCTTCCGCCTTCATCACGTCAATCAACTCATAGCGGTCGAGGATGCGGCGGACTTCGGCCACGGACTTGTGGCGCAGCGCCCAGGCGCGGCCGTTTGCGAAGCGGAGGAGTGAGCGGGCGAGCAGGGCGGCCGCCTCGCGGAGGTCGGCGCGGCCCACCTTGTCGAGCGTGTCGGCCGCGGTATGGCCGTAGCCGCGGCCCTTCGGCGTGCCGCCGACGTTCCCCAGCAGGCAGATGGGCACGCCGGCGACCATGAAGGGGAAATGGTCGGAGTATGGGTTCGGGCGGCTGGCGAAGGCGATCTCCTGCTTCATCTCGCGGGCCATTGCCGCGAGCGGGGCCTTCGCCTCGGCCCAGCCCATGAAGTCGAAGCCCTTCCCACGCTCGTTCCCCACGCAGTCGAGGTTCACCATCAGGCGGGTCTTCGGCAGCTCGGCAGCGTGGCGGGCGACGTAGGCGTGGCCGCCGAGGAGGCCGACTTCCTCGGCTCCGAAGCAGACGAATCGGACCGTGCGCCTGAGCAGGCCGCGGTGCGGGGCGAGGAGGCGTGCGCCCTCGATGGCCGTCGCCACGCCGCTGCCGTTGTCCGCCGCCCCCTGCGAGATGTCGTGCCCGTCGTAGTGGCCGCCCACCACGACCACCTCACCGGGATGCCTGGTGCCCGCGAACTCGCCCACGATGTTGCGGCTCCTGCCCCGGAAGAAGGCGTCGTGGGTCTCGACGTGTATCCGCACCGGCCCCTCGTGGAGCAACCTGACGAGGCGCGCCCCTGTCTCCTTGGACACCCCGACACCAGGGATTTCGCCCTTGCGGTTGAACCGCAGCGAGCCGGTCTCCTCAAGCAGGCCATCGAGGCGGTTCATGAAGATGAATGCCCTGGCCCCCGCGGCGACGGCGCGGGCGTACTTCTCTGCCCGGTGGACCCAGCGGTGGTAGTAGCCGGGCGACTCGTTGCTGGCGAGGACGGCTTTGCCGCGGATGTCGCGCCGCAGGCGGGCGAAGTCCTCGGGCAGACCCTCGCCGAGGTTGATGAGCTCCAGCTCGAGGCCGCCGGAGCGCGTCGGCGGCGAGTTGGGCAGCGCGATGCACTCCAGCGCCGCGCTGCCCGGGGCCACGACCCGGAGGGCGGGCTTCCTGCCTCGCCGCCAGGCGAGGAAGCCGAACGGCTCGGCGTGGACGCGGCTCAGGCCGCAGGCGCGCATGCGCTCCAGGAGGAAGTCGCCCGCACGCCGCTCGTCGGCGCTGCCCGCGAACCGGCCGCCGTGGGCCTCGCAGAGCGTGCGCAGGACGGCCAGCCCTTCGTCCGAGACCATCGCCTCCCCGAGCAGGCTCACATCAACCTCGCGCAGCGATTCGGCCTTGCTCATGCGCGGTCTCCTTCTGGAAAAGTTACCGGTGGGGCGGTATAATTCCCTCTTCTATCGTCCTCGTCCCGCGTCCTCGTCCCTCGTCCTCGATCCCCTTGGCTCGGAAGGAGAGGAGTCGAGGACGAGGACGAGGGACGAGGACGAGGACGAGGACGATTGGACAAGAAAGGAGAGCGGGAATGGTCAGAGCGCGCGCGCCGGTGCGGATCGATTTCGCGGGGGGCTGGACGGATGTGGCCCGCTTCGCCCAGGAGTCGGCGGGGGCCGTCGCCAACGCCGCCATCAGCATCTACTCCTACGCCTCGGTCAGCCGCGACGAGGCCCGCGAGGGGGCGAAGGGCGGCATCAGAATCTACGCCGCCGACTTCGACCTCTACATCGAGGCCTCCGACATCCGCCGCCTGGAGTACGACGGGAACGCCGACCTGGTGAAGGCGGCGATCCGCCACCTGAACGTTGACGAGAGCTTCAGCATCACGACCCGCTCGGACGCGCCCCCCGGCAGCGGGCTGGGCACCTCGGCGGCCATGGGCGTGGCCCTCATCGGGGCGCTCAGCCGCCTTGTCGGCCGCCCGCTCCTCGCCCACGAGGTCGCCGAGCTCGCCAGCGAGATCGAACGCGAGGAGCTCCACATCCTCGGCGGCAAGCAGGACCAGTACGCCAGCGCGCTCGGCGGAGTTCAGTTCATGGAGTTCTTCGGCGAGACGGTGCGCGCCGCGCCGCTCCGCCTCGCAGCCGCCACCGAGTTCGCCCTCCAGAAGCACCTCGTCCTCTGCTACACCGAGCAGTCGCGCCTGTCCGGCGACATCCACCAGCGCGTCACCGATGCCTTCGCCCGAGGCGAGCCGGGCACCACCGGCGCGATGGCCGACCTCAAGCGCATCGCACGCGAGATGAAGGACGCCTTGCTGCTGGGCGACCTGGACGCCTTCGCCCGCCTGATGAGCGAGAACTGGGAGAACCAGAAGCGCCTCCATCCCTCCGTGACCAACGCCCGAATCGAGGAGCTCTTCGCCATCGCGGCCAGGGCGGGCGCCGCGGGCGGCAAGGCCTGCGGGGCCGGCGGCGGCGGATGCCTCGTCTTCATCGCGCAGCCCGACCGCGAGCACCTCCTGCGCCAGGCACTCCGCGACGCCGGCGCGCGCATCATTGACTTCGTGCTCGATCACGCGGGCCTCCAAGTGACTTGAGAGAGAAGGGGATGAATGGATGGTTGGATGAATGGATGATTGTCTGACACCCATCCACGCATCCATTCATCCATTCATCCTCTCGCACATTACGGCCTCAGCGCCGTAGCGGCCTCGGCGCGCCGAGTTGGTCGAAGACCTCCTTGAACACCGCGAGGATCTCCTCGTTGAAGAGCACCACGTAGATGTGCTCGAGGCTGGTGCCCCGGCTCACGTGGTCGGCCATGGTCTCCAGCATGGCCCTCGCCGAGAACTCCGGGGCGAGCGCCGCGGCCCCCGTCCCGATGGCCGGGAAGGCGATGGTCTTCAGCTTGAGCTCCTCGGCGCGCAGGAGCGCGTTGCGCGTCGCAAGGGCCACGTTCCGCTCCGTCGTGAAGTGGCCGATCTCCATGCTCACGGCGTGGATGACGTATCTGGCCTTCAGCTCGCCGGCCGCCGTCACCACCGCGTCGCCTAACGGCACGAAGCGTATCCTGTCGCACTCGTCCTGAATCACCTTGCCCCCCCTGCGGCCGATGGCGCCCGACACCCCGGCGCCCAGGATAAGGTCGCTGTTCGCCGCATTCACGATCGCGTCGGCCTCCATCTCCGTGATGTCGCCCTGCATCAGCTCGATCTTCGCCTTGGCCGCTTCAAGGTCCATGAAATCATCTCCCCTGCGATTCAGGAATCCACCCTCGCGGCATTATAGCGGAAACCGTGCGCCGCCGGAAGCCGCAAAGCCGCCGCCAACATCTGTCTCGTTCCCACGCAGAGAGCCTGTGAAGGAATGACACGGACCTACACGGACGGACACGGACAGGCGCCCATGGCCGAGGAATCTGCCCGTCCGTGCTTGTCCGTGGGCGTCCGTGTGATTTCTTCACGGGCTCTCTGCGTGGGAACGAGGGGAAGCCGCCGCGAACAATTCTTCTTGACATCAACACAAATGTGTGGTATCATACGAACAGAAAGGAGGACACCACATGGCTAAGGGCCTCACTGCCAAACAGAAGGCGATTCTGGGCTTCATCCGTGAGGCGACGGCTCGCCGCGGCTTGCCGCCCACGGTCCGCGAGATCGGGGCGCGATTCGGCTTCCGCTCCACCGGCTCGACCCGCGACCACCTCCGCGCCCTCGCGCGCAAGGGCCACATCGTCCGCCTCAGCCACACCTCGCGCGGCATCGTCCTGTCAGGGGCCGCGCGCGTCGCGCGGCCCTCGACGCCGCCCCCGCGCCCCGCCATCCCCCTGGTGGGCGACATCGCGGCCGGCGCCCCGCGCCTCGCCATCGAGAGCCCCGCCGACACTCTGGCCGTTGACCCCGCCCTCTTCGGCGGAGGCGAGCTCTTCGCCCTGAGGGTCCAGGGCGACAGCATGCGCGACGCCGGCATCTACGAGGGCGACCGCGTGATCGTCCGCCGCCAGGCCGCCGCCGACAATGGCGACATCGTCGTGGCCCTCCTCGGGGAGGAGGCGACCGTGAAGCGCTTCTTCCACGAAGGCCGCCGCGTCCGCCTTCAGCCCGAGAACCCCGCGGTGCAGCCAATCTATCTCACGCCCCGCGACGCCGAGGCCGCGCTCCTCGGCAAAGTCGTCGGCCTCCTTCGACGCCTGTGATTTGCGATTTGCGATTTGCGATTGAAGGAGAAAGACATGACCGAACAAGAGATGATGAAACGCACAAAGCAATTTGCCCTGCGGGTCATCCGACTCGTTGGCGCGCTGCCGAGAAGCATCCTAGGGAAGGCGATTGGAGGCCAACTCATCCGATCTGGGACATCAGTTGGGGCAAATTATCGGGCGGCCTGCAAGGCCCGCTCGAAGGCCGAGTTCATTGCAAGACTCGGCACCGTTGAGGAAGAAGCCGACGAGAGCGCCTACTGGATGGAGTTGATCATCGAAGGCAACGTGATGAAGGAAGTTCGGGTAGCCTCTCTGCTCCAAGAGGCCACCGAGCTCACCGCCATCATGGCCGCCTCGCGCAAATCGGCTTCCCGCCACGCCTGAAGGGCTCTGAAATCGCAAATCGCAAATCGCAAATCGCAAATTCCCATGGCCACCATCCAAGAACTCAACGAACCCATTGACGTGGTCACCGTCTTCCGCGAGGGGCGCATGGCCCCCGTGAAGTTCCGCTGGGCGGGGCGAGTCTATCCTGTCACGCGCGTGGCCTATCGCTGGGTCACGCGCGAGGGCGCCTTCCCGCTCTACCACTTCTCCATCGTCGCACGCGACGCCCAGCTCTGCGAAGTCGTCCTCAACACCCAGACCATGCAGTGGTCCATCGTCAAGGTGCAGATGGAGGGATAAAGGAGGAAGAGCCACGAGCGCCGAGCCGCGAGCCACGAGCCTTGAAGAAAAATGAGCAATCCCTCTTCCTCTTATGGCTCGCCGCTCGTAGCTCGCGGCTCGAAGCTATGTTGGGCTTCGACCAACACTTCGCCATCGCAGGCAGGTCCCGCATCCTTGCAGGCGCCGTGGCGGGCGAGGGCGCCGCGGGGGCGCCACAGGCAAGATGCCTGTGCCACCATCAGGAACAACCGGTGGCACAGGCTTCCAGCCTGTGTCTTGCCGCGCTCGAACGCGTCATCATCTGCGTGGATATGGACGCCTTCTTCGCCTCCGTGGAGCAGCAGTGCGCGCACGGCTCGCTCGACGAGCAGCCGGTGATGGTGTGCGGCGACACGGAGCGGCGCAGCGTGGTGGCCGCCGCCAACTACATCGCCCGCGAATACGGCGTGAAGGCCGGCACCCCCATCACCACCGCCCGACGCCTCTGCCCGCACGGCGTC
>VGYW01000124.1 GCA_016872875.1 Planctomycetota bacterium
CGTACTACCCGCCCTGGGCACGATGTAGCGCCCGGAACCGCGTAGTACGCCCTTTCAGGGCTGGCCTACCTACCACCCCCTTCCCAGGGCTTCGCCCTGGGCTGCTGTAGTACGCCCCTGTCGGGGCTCCGGAGTAGTTCACCAGAATTGGGGGCCATACTCAAGGGCGGCAGCGGGCTTGACACCTCTGCCCGCGGGGTGTAGACTCCAATCCAGGAAGGAGGAGCCGGCGATGGGCGGCGCGCGCCAGGTGACCGCCGAAGAGCTGTTCCGCATGCCGGACGACGGCTGGCGCCGCGAACTCATAGCAGGGGAGCTGAGGACCGCTCCGCCCACAGGCTTCGAGCAAGGAACCGTGATCGCGACACTGGGCGGCCTGCTCAGCGCGTTCATCCGACAGCACAAGCTGGGCGTTGTCGCAGTGGGGCAGCCGGGCTTCGTCCTCGCCCGCGACCCCGACACGGTGCGCGCGCCGGACGTGGCGTTCATTCGCAAGGAGCGCCTCGCCACGAACCCCGTGGGGCCGACCTTCTGGACCGGCGCGCCCGACCTCGCGGTCGAGGTCATCTCGCCCAGCGACACCGTTCACGCGGTTGACGAGAAGGCGAAGGCTTGGCTCGCGGCGGGGGTGGAGGCCGTCTGGGTCGTCAACCCCGCCTGGCGCACCGTCACCGTCTACCGCTCGGCCACCGACATCAAGACCCTCACCGAGGACGATGAGCTCGAAGGCCAGAGCGTGCTCCCTGGTTTCCGTTGCCGCGTGGCGGACATTTTCCTCACCGAGTGAGCCGGCCGCCGGCCGCCCGGAGAAAGCCTTGTGCCGAACCTGAGCCCCCAGACCCTCGACGTGTGCATCCGAGGGATTGAGACCGGAGCGATCCGGGACGAACTCAAGGAGGGTGTTGCACCCGGCGCTGTCGGCCCTATTGGCCAGCCGCGCCGGCCTCACTCCCCTCGGCCAGGCTGTGTTGCACCCCGCACCGCGGGCAGCGCACCTGCGGGCGGGCGTAGCCTGGGGGCACTTTCAGCTTGACGCCGCAAGCGCAGGGGATGAAGAGGAAGCCGCCGAGGCGGCGAAAGGTGTCGAGGGCCTCGTGAGCGCGGCGGAGGCGGTCCTCCTGGGTCTCGGGGGCTCGCGGCCCCTCGGCCGGCGGCCGGGCGGGGGGCGGAGGGGGCGCGGCGGCCAGGGCCGCCTTGGGGGCGAGCCGCTGCCCCTTGTGGTAGCGCTGCCAGGCGGCCTGGTAGTCGCTCATCGAGGCGCTGTGGCCCATGCCCCGCAGGATGGCGATCCGCTCCTCGACGGGCGGATGGGTGCTCATCAGGGCCGAGGCACGCTCCTCGAACGACTTGACGGGGTGGACGATGTACATGTGGGCCGTGGCGCGGTTGGCGGCCTCCAGGATTTCGCGGTCGCCGCTGATCTTCTCGAGGGCCGAGGCCAGGCCCTCGGGGTAGCGGGTGAGCATGGCGGCGGAGGCGTCGGCCAGATACTCCCGCCGCCGCGAGCAGGCGAGGTAGAGGAGCCTTGCGACGATGGGGGCGAGAATGGCCGCCAGGATGCCGATGACGATGAGGACTGCCTGCGCCCCGCCGCCCCCCTCGCGGTCGGAGCGCCGCCGCCGTACGCCGGCGCCCGAATACCAGAGGCCCCGCAGGAACATGTCGGCCAGCAGCGCCACCGCGCCCACCAGGATCGCCGCGAGGGTCATGTAGAGCATGTCGCGGTTCTTGATGTGCGACAGCTCGTGGGCCATGACGCCCTGGAGCTCGTCGCGGTTGAGCTTCATCAGCAGGCCCTTCGTGATCGCGACGGAGGCGTGCCGCGGGTCGCGCCCGGTCGCAAAGGCGTTCATCGCCGTGTCGTCTATCACGTAGACCTTCGGCATGGGCACGCCGCCCGCGATGGAGACCTCTTCGACGACGTTGAAGAGCTGGGGGAGGTCCTTGTGCTCGATCTGGCGTGCGCCGCTCATCGCCAGCACCATCTGGTCGCCGGCGTAGTAGGCCAGCAGATTCATCACGGTGGCGATGACGACGGCGACGGCGATGCCGCCCACCCCGCCCCCGGGCGCCCACACCTCGCCAATCACCCAGCCGAGGACGACGAGGACCGAGGTGAGGGTGAGGATGAGGAGCCAGGACTTGATCTTGTTGGCGCGGATGAGTTCGAACATGGAAAGCAAGCCATTCGACGACGAGGACGACGACGACGACGAGGACGATAGCGCTGGCTACCGCAGGTCAACCTTGGGGACGGCTTTCTCCTCTTCGGGGGCCTGGAAGAACTCGGCCTTCTGGAAGCCGCCCATGTTGGCGATGATGTTGGTCGGGATCACCTCGGTCTTCGTGTTGTAGACCATCACGCTGTCGTTGTAGTACTGGCGGGCGAAGGCCACCTTGTTCTCGGTCGAGGTCAGCTCCTCCTGGAGCTGCGAGACGTTCTGGTTGGCCTTGAGGTCGGGGTAGTTCTCCATGACGGCGTAGAGGCCGGTGAGGGCGCCGCTCAAGCCCGCCTCGGCGATGGCCGCCTGCGCGGGACCCTGGGCCGCCATCGCCACGTTGCGGGCCTTGGTGACGTTGGTGAGGACCTCCTGCTCGTAGCCCATGTAGTCCTTCACGACCTCCACCAGGTTGGGGATGAGGTCGTGGCGGCGCTTGAGCTGCACGTCAATCTGCGCCCAGGCGTTCCGCACGTTGTTCCTGGCGCGCACGAGCCCGTTGTAGCTCGCCACGAACCAGAGGATGAGCAACACGACGACGCCGAGCGCGATCCAGCCAGCAAGCATGTCTTGCTCCTAACGCAACCAGTGGCCGCAACCAAAGGGGATGAATGGATGATTGGATGAATGAAGGAGTTTTGCAGGCGACTTCTCTTTCATTCATCCATTCATCCACCCATCCATTCATCCCCCACGCGTGTCCTTTTCAGCGCTGGCGCGCGGGCCGCTGAAAAAGCCTCTCAGCGCCCCGGTAGCATGGTCGTCGTGATGCCCCGCCTCGGCGGGCGCCTGGGGGTAAGCCACGAGGACCTCTTCTAGTTCGCCGGCGTCGAGCCAGATGCCGTCGCCGTGGGGACACTTGTCCACCACCACCTGCGTGCGGCCGTAGCGGTCCTTGATGAGCTTGTGGACGCAGACCGGGCAATCGCGGTCGGGCGGGCCGAGGCCGGGGTCGGGCGTGGGCTTGGACGGGACCGCGACGCCGACGAGCGCCTCGAGCTCACCGCCATCGAGCCACACCCCGCCGCAGCCAACGCAGGTGTCTATCTCTACGTCCCGGTGCTCGGCCACGATCATCGGCTCGCGGCACGCGGGACACCGCAGCACGCGCACGCGGCACCTCCTTCAGCCGCCATCATAGCCCCGGCCATCGTGCCTGTCAAGCGGAACAGATGAATCCTCGCTAATGACCCAGAGGCCGTCTGGGGCCGTTTGTGCCGGGCGGATGGGCCGGAGGGGCGAGCCCACAAGCGCCCGTGTACACTAAGCTTGCGGCTTTGCCGAATCGCCGCCGCGGGCCGAAGGTGTCATTGGTCTAAGGGGCCTCCGATCTCGGCTGTACGGGGCATCTACGGCCCCTTTTTCCGGGGCCGAACCCGGCGACGCAACTCGTCGCCGGTCATACACATGCGGCTGCGCAATCTGCCTCTTGGGAAGCTGGGAGTTCGTGGCGCAGCCCCCAAGCCGCACCTTCCAAGCCTGGGTGGGATCGATTCCGCAGTTCGCGAACTGCGAAACGACCGCAAGATGGCACCCCCGCTCGCCCCGAGGATACCGCGATCTGTTCCACAGTTGTTCAACTGTGGAACAGTCCTGCCCCGCGCCTGCGGCACATGCCCGCCTGCCCTGGGGCCGGCCTATCGAGGGCTACTCTACAGTTCGCGAACTGTGAGCTAAGCGCACAGTAGCAGCCCCGCGGACTCCCGGGACGCCGAGATGGATTCCACAGTTGTTCAACTGTGGAACAGTCGTGCCCAGCAGCCGCGGCACACACCCACCCCCCGTGCCGGGGCCGATCGGGCCGATCCCGGAGCTCGCGAAATGCTGGGCAGGCGTCCGATGGCACCCCCGCTCGCACCGAGGATGTCGCGGTCCATTCCACAGTTGTTCAACTGTGGAACAGTCGTGCCGCGCAGCCGCGGCACACACCCACCCCCCGTGCCGGGGCCGATGGGACCGATCCCGGAGCTCGCGAAATGCTGGGCAGGCGTCCGATGGCACCCCCGCCCGCCCCGAGGATGTCGCGGTCCATTCCACAGTTGTTCAACTGTGGAACAGTCGTGCCCCGCGCCTGCGGCACTTGCTGGTCCCTCCTGCGTCCGGCACATCGGGGCATACTTCGCGGTGCGTGAATTGTGAAATGGGCTCACGATAACAGTCCCCGTGACTGGCAGGGTGCCAAGATGTGTTCCGCAGTTGTTCAACTGTGGAACAGTCCTTCCCCACTCCTGCCCCGCAACGCTGGACTTGGCGCGCAGGGGCGGGGGCGGGCGGTGGCGAGCTGCGGACAGCTCTGCACTCCACGGTCCGCGTTTCGCGGCCCTGGCCTCTTGACGCCTCGGCTGAAATGAATACAATGCATGGGTGTGGCGCGGCCGTAGGAGCGTGTCGTTCTCGTGAAGGAGAGGCTGCCATGGTGAAGGTCGGCGTCCTCGGCATCGGGTTCATGGGCAAGATGCACTTCAACACGTATCGGGCCTACCGGCGCTCGAGGGTGGTGGCGCTGTCGGACCTCGACCCCAAGAAGCTGGCGGGCGACTGGAGCGCGATCGGGGGGAACATCGCGGACAAGCGTGCGGCCCAGGTGGACCTCTCCGGCCTGCGGCTCTACTCGCCGCCGGCCGACCTGTTCGCAGACCCCGACGTTGACCTGGTGGACATCACGCTGCCGACCTACCTCCACGCGCGGTACGCCGTGGCGGCGCTCGAGGCGGGGAAGCACGTGGTGTGCGAGAAGCCGATGGCCATCTCGCTGGAGGAGTGCGACCGGATGCTCGCCGCGGCCAGGGCGGCCGGGCGCCAGCTCTTCATCGCCCACTGCATCCGCTTCTGGCCAGAGTACAAGGTGCTCAAGCAGCTCATCGCCAGCGGCAGGTTCGGCAAGGTGCAGAGCGCCAGCTTCTGGCGCAAGAGCTCCACCCCGCGGTGGAGCTGGGACAACTGGCTCCTCGACGCGCCCCGCAGCGGGAGCGCGATCGTGGACCTCCACATCCACGACACGGACTACGTGACCTACGTCTTCGGGGTGCCGGCGGCGGTCTACTCGTCGGGCGCCGTCGGCGCGGTCTCGAACACCGGCGTGGACGCGGTGGTCACGCACTACGTTTATCCCGGCGGCCCGCACGTGACTGCGGAGGGGAACTGGGCGCTGGCCCCTGGCTTCGGCTTCACCCACGGCTTCTGCGTGGTGCTCGAGAAGGCCACAATCGAGATGGACCTCAAGGGCCAGAAGCCGCTGACCATTCACCCCCTCAAGGGCAAGAGCGTCACGCCGAAGCTGCCGAAGGACGACGGCTACGTGGCCGAGCTGAAGCACTTCGTGGACTGCGTTGCGAAGGGGAAGGGCTCGGACGTGGTGACGGCCCAGGACGCGCGGGCGGCCCTGGCCGTCTGCCTCGCCGAAGCCGAGTCGGTGAAGTCGGGAAGGGCCGTGGCGATTCGTTGAGGCCACCCGATGGCCAAGACCGCGCGGGTAACGCGCCTGCTGGAGATGGTGTCGCTTCTCCAGGAAGGGACAGGGTGGAACGCGCCTGCGCTGGCCCGGCGCTTCGGGGTGTCCCGCACGCGGGTGTTCAACGGCATCCGCGCGCTGAAGGACTCCGGGGTGCCGGTGGAGTGGGGGCCGGGCGGCTACCGGATCGCCCCGTCGTTCTTCCTCCCCGCGCTTCATCTCAGCCCGGGAGAGGTTCTCGCCCTGCTTCTCCCAGGCGAGCTGTTCGGCGTGGCCGAGCGGGGCGACGAGCTCGGCCACAGCGCGCGCAGCAAGCTCCTGTCGTGCCTTCCCCCGGCGCTGCGCGCCGGCGCCGAGGCCTGGCTGGCGCGCACCCGGGTGATGCTCCCGGTGGCGCAGGTGAACCCCGACGTGTTCGCGGAGGTGCGCGAGGCCGTGGCCGAGCGGCGCCGCATCGCCATCATCTACTCAGGGCGGACCACCGAGGCCCTCCGCCGCCTGGAGGTGGACCCCTACGGCGTGGCCTTCCGCAAGCACGCCTGGTACCTGGTGGCGTACTCCCTCACCCATCGCGAGGTCCGCAAGTTCCGCGTCTCGCGCATCGGAGCCGTGGAGGAGACCCCGCTCCACTTCACCGCCCCCAAGGACTTCTCCCTCGAGGGGTTCTTCGCGGGCTCCTGGTACGTCTTCGGCGGGGAGCCGCAGGACATCTGCCTCCGCTTCAGCCCCAAGGTGGCCCGGCTCATCCGGGAGCGCGCGCCGCATCCCGGGCAGACGCTTCAGACGCTCAGCGACGGCACGCTCTTCTACCGCGCCAGCGTGAGGGACCTCGACGAGGTGGCCTGGTGGCTGGTCCAGTATGGCGCCGAGGCCGCCGTCATCCAGCCGCCCGCGCTGCGCGAGAAGGTGATAGCCCTTGCCGAGGGGGTTCTCCGCGCCCACCGCGTCGCCCTGCCGGCGCCGCGCCGTCCCTATCCCGAGGCCCCGTCCAGACCAGTCGAGCTCGTTGCCGAGCCGCACCCCCGGCCGCCCCATCCGCGCGCATAGGGATGGGCGAGCGCGCTACAGTGCCCGGGTGAGGGGGATGGCCCAGACGCGTTGCGAGAGCCGCTCCGCGCGGGCGCCGGTGTGGAGCAGGACGCCGTGGGTGGCAAGGCCGGCGTACTCGTCCAGGAAGGCGTGGAGGTGCCGAACGTCGTTCGGGCGTGGCCGTCCGCTGGCCTTCACCTCGATGGGCACGAGCCGCTCGCCCCACTCGACGACGAAGTCCACCTCCTCGCCGGCCGCCGTGCGCCACCAGAGGACCTCCGGCTTGGGCGAGCAGGCCTCACGCCAAGTATGGAGGGCGGCGAGAACGACCGTCTCCAACATGGCGCCGGCGATCTCGGCCCGCTCCATCTCGCGGGGGGTGTGGACGCCTGCGAGGGCGGTGGCCAAACCAGAGTCGCAGAAGAAGAGCCGGGGCGACTTCACGAGGCGCTTCGTGCGGTTCACCGCATAGGCGGGCACCCGGTAGAGGAGGTGCGAGGCATCGAGGAGGTTCAGGTAGCGGTGGGCCGTGGCCTGGGCGAGGCCGGCGTCGCGGGCCATCTCGCTCTGGTTCACCAGCTTGCCGGAGCGGAGGGCCGCGATGCGCATCAGGCGGCGGAAGTCCACCAGGTGCTCGACCGCCGAGAGGGCCTGGACATCCCGCTCCAGGTAGGTCTGCACGTAGCCCTCCAGCCAGGCGATGCGTGCGCTGGGCGAAGGCGCAAGCGCGGCCGGCGGGAAGCCGCCCGCCAGGGCCGCCTGCTGCCACTCCGGGAACGCCGCGTGCTCGCCCTCGAGCTGCGCCGGATTCTCGAGAATCTCGCTCCATCGCCCGGCGCTGCCCCGGCCCAACCGCTCCGACCGCGTGAAGGGCATCAGCACCTTGTAGACGGCTCGGCCGGCGAGCGTCTCGGCCACCCTGCCCAGGAGCTGGAGGTTGGCCGAGCCGGTGAGGAGGAAGCGCCCGGGCCGGCGGTCCGCGTCTACCGCGCGCTTAATCGCCAGCAGGAGGTCCGGGCTCCGCTGCACCTCGTCGAGCGTCAGAGGGCGGCTCGACGACACGAGGGCGTCGGGGTCCGACTGGGCGCGCTCCAGCAGGTCGAAGTCGTCGAGCGTGCGGTAGTCGCGTGCAGGGCCGCCGAGCAGGTCGCGCGCAAGCGTGCTCTTGCCCGTCTGGCGCGCCCCGGTGAGGACCACCACGGGGAACTCACGCAGCGCCCGCTCGACATCGGCCGTGAGATACCGCGGGAGGGGGCGTGGCAAGCTATTCATGCCATGAATGATAATCATTCACGGCGTGAAGTCAAGTGCAGCCGCGGCCGCGGGCCGCGCGGTCGCGATGGGATTGACTTATCGGCATGTCTGCGGTAGGATTACGGTAACGAGTTGGCGAACGGGAGGGCTGCCGGAGGCGTCTCGCGGCCCGCCGGGCCGCGCGAGGAGCGTGAGATGGTCCCCAAAGATCAGATCGTGGCCTCGGCCGGGCGGCTGAGGCGGCGCCTTGAGGTGCTTCAGGGCCACCAGCGGGGGGTGTGGTTCGGCGAGTCGGCCGGCCTCTTCGTGGCCGCGCTCCTGGCAGCCGTTGGCTCCGTGATGGTGCTCGATAACCTGGTGCGTCTGCCCATGCCGGTGCGTCTTGCGGCGCTGGCGGGCATGGCGGCGGGGGCGGTGTGGCTGGTGCGCCGCGCCGCACTCGCGCTCCGCGAGCCGCTCACGCCCGAGCGCATGGCCGTCAAGGTCGAGCGGAAGTTCCCCAACGTGGACAACCGCCTGATCAACGCGCTCCTCCTCGCCCACGAGGATGACGCCGAGGCGTCGGCGCTGATAAGCGCGGTGGTGGAGGAGGGCAACTCGGATGCGGCGCGGCTCGACCTGCGGGCGGCAGTGGGCAAGCGGAAGCTGGCCGCGTTCCTCGGCGCCGCCGCGCTCACCCTCGCCGCCATGTGCGCCTACGGCGCGCTCTTCCCACGCCAGTTCGGCAACGCACTGGTCCGCGTGCTCCTGCCCTTCGCCGGCTTCGACCCGCTGACCCGCACTCAGATCGTGGACGTTACGCCGAAGGACCAGAACGTGCTGGTGGGCGATCCCGTGGCCATTGGTGCCGAGGTGTCCGGCAAGCTGCCCGAAGCCGTCCTGGTGCTCTATCGCACTGAGGGGGACGAGGAGCAGGTGGCCACGATGCGGGCGGCAGAAAAAGACACCAGGAGTCTTTTGTGCGAAGCACCCGAAGGGCCGTTCCGGCAAAAGACTCCTGGTGTCTTTTTCTGCCAGATGCCCGACGTGACGCACAGCTTCGAGTACCGGGTGGTGGCGGGCGACGCGGAGTCGCGCTCGTATCGCATCACGGCGCACCACCGCCCGGCAGTGACCGACACGAAGCTCCAGATCACGCCGCCTGAGTACACGGGGCTGCCGAGCGCGAGCCAGGAGGGGGGCGCGGTGCGCGCGCTCGCGGGCTCCACGGTGGCGCTCCGAGCTGCCTGCTCGAAGCCGATCGCCAGGGCGTCCCTCGTCCTCTCCACCGCAAAGGAGCCCGTCGCGCTCGCCGTGGAGGGCGGGAGCACGGTGGCCGGCGCCTTCCCGGTCAACGCCCAGGGCACCTACCAGATCGAGCTGACCGACACGTTCGGGTTCAAGAACAAGCCTGTCTCGCGCGACATCGAGCTGTTGCCAGACGAGCCGCCCGAGATCGCCCTGGATGCTCCGCCCGCTCAGGTCGTCGTCAAGCCCGAAGCATCCATCCCATTCCAGTTCACCGTCACTGACCGCTACGGCGTGCAGGATGCCGCAATCGTGAAGGTGGTCAAGTCGGCGGAAGCACCCTCACCCGCCCGCGAAGGCGGGCGCCCTCTCCCCGAGGGAGAGGGGAAAGACGCCGAAGGCAAGGAGAGCGAGGAGGTGCTGGCGGAGTGGAAGGCGGACGGCAAGACGCAGAAGACCCTTCAGGTCGCGCACCAGCTCCCCGTGGCGAAGCTTGGAATCGAGCCGGGCAGGTCGGCCACGCTCAGGGTGGCGGCGAAGGACTGGAACAACGTGACGGGTCCGGGGGTGAGCAAGTCGGCGCCCATCGTCGTCACGGTGCTCTCGCCCGAGGCGGCGAAGGACAAGGCGCGCGAGGCGCTGAAGCTGGCCGCCCTCGAGCTCGCCCAGATCATCGCCAAGCAGCGGAAGAACATCCAGGCCGGCGACGCCCTCCTTGCTGAAATCCGAAATCCGAAATCCGAAATCCGAAATGGGCTGGAGGCCTCAACCGCCGTCCAGGAGGAAATCCGCACCGCGAGCGGCAAGCTCATCACGCTGATGGACGAGAGGCTCCCGATGCGCGGCGTCGTGAAGGCGCTCTACGAAAGCGAGATGGTGGAGGCCGTCAAACAGCTCCGCGAGGCAGCGGCAGCCGCGCAGCCGGCCGACCCCCTCAAGGCCGCGCTCGGCACCGAAAAGGCGATTCTCGCCCGTCTGACGGGGCGCATGGAACAGCTCCAACGGACGATGGACACGGCGGCGCTGCGCGACATCTTCGCGGCCATCGAAGAGCTCGTGCGTGAGCAGAAGGCCATCCGCGGCGCAACCGAGGCTCTCGCAGACACAGGCAAGATGCCTGTGCCACCAAGAGAAGGTGTCGGTGGCACAGGCGTCCCGCCTGTGGCCGGAGACCCCGCCCTCGCCCAGAAGCAGGACAAGCTCACGGCCAAGCTCGCGCTCCTCAAGGAGATGCTCGTGAAGGAGGCGGGGGTCGTCGCCCGCTCCGACGCCGAGCAGGCCAAGCGCTTCGACGAGGCGGCCAAGTTGATCGACTCCCGCCAGGTCCGCCAGAACATGATCCTCGCGAGCACCAAGATCGAGAAGGGCGAGTTCGCCCCAGCGCTCCCCGTGCAGGACAAGATTCTCGCGGACCTCCGCGCGATAGCCGACTACCTCCGCGAGCCGCTCATCGCCAGCGCCACACAGAAGCTCCAGGACCTCCAGAAGCTCCTCGAAGAGGCCAAAGAGAAGGCCGACAAGCTCTCCAAGCTCCAGGCCGCCGTCAAGGAGATCAGCGAGGAGCTCGAGCGCTCGAAGGACAACCGCAGCGACGCGGCCAAGGAGCTCGCCCAGAAGGCCGCCGAGCTGGAGGGCGTGAAGGAGAAGATCGAGGACGCCGCCGAACAGATGGCGAAGGACCTCGCCCTCTTCCCTGAAGTGCCCTCCTGCAACGAGCTCGTCCAGGAGATGCGCGAGGTCTTCGAGGACGTCACCCAGGCCCCCGGCAGCGAGAAGACGCCCGCCGAGGAGATCGCGGTTGACCGCGACGAGGGGATGCTCGCGGCACTCGACAAGGTGAAGGAACGCATGGCCGACATGGAAATGTGGCTCATGGACAAGCCCGACAACATCCAGTGGAAGCAGGAGGCCTGGGACAAGAACGAGATGCCCAACATCCCCCTCGTTGACCTCCCCCAGGAGCTAGAGGACCTCGTGGGCGACCTGCTGGACAAAGAGGAAGAGGTGGACGAGCAGGCCCAGGACGCGGCGAGCAACGCCGCGACCGCCGACGTGCCGATGGGCTGGGACGTGATGGACGGCCCGATCTCGAACTGGTCGGCGAAGGGGAAGAGCGGGAACGAGAAGCCGAACGCCAACGAGATGGCCGGCCGCTCAGGGTCGGGCCGCGAGGGGCAGGCCAACGGCGAGCTCGTCGAGGGCAAGGCCAAGGACCTCGAAGGGCGCGAGCCCGAGGCACGCCGCACCCACGACCCCTTCGGCGAGGGGAACATCGAGGAGGAGAACCCCGAATCGAAGGCCAAGGCCACGGGCGGCGGCAAGCAGAGCGGCATCGGCGGCGAAGGCGGACTCCAGGGCTCCGCGCCCCCGCGTAACACCCTCGGCATGCGCGACCTCGAACGCCGACAGCAGGAGGTCCGCCGCAACGCCGAATCGGTCTACTCCAGGGCCACCCTCATGTACCTGCCCACCGGCGAGCTCGACGAGGCAATCGTCCTGATGCAGAAGGCCGAGAAGCAGGCGCGGGCCGGCGACCTGGCCGGCTTCGCGGAGACCCAGCGCCGCATCGTCCACGCACTCCAGAACACCAAGCGCGTGGTGGGCGGCAGCGGCGCGGTGGACCTCGACCCGCGCCACCGGCTCCCCGCCGACCTCAAGGAGGAGATGCTCAACGCCAAGGAGGAGCCGATCCCGCCCGAGTTCGAGCGCCTCGTGGCCGAATACTACAAGGCCATCGCCGCCGGAGCGGTGAAGTGACCACCTCACCCACGTCACCGCATGTCCCCACAGTGGGTCGCGGCCCGCGTCCCGCGTCCCGCGTGCCAGGAGAAGAGATGCGTCGGCAGGCTGCCTCTTGGCACGCGGCACGCGGCACGCGGCACGCCTTACCGCCTTTTGCCTTGCTCCTTTTGCCTTTTGCCTTTTCCCTTTCCTCCTCCGCCGGCGAGTGGAAGGTCCCCCGCGAATACCGCCGCCACCTGACCGGGGGCGGCGAGGCCGACACCGTGGCCTTCAGCTTCTGCGACGGCGGCCACGCCGCCAGCGGCACGCCCCTCGTGGCCGACGAGACTCAGACCGTCCTGCCCTTCCGCGTCCTCCACGCCCGGCGCGGGGGCGACACCTGGCTCGCCTACAACGCCAGCAAGGCCAAGGGCGCCGTCTACGTCTACTACGGCGGCAAGACCGAGGGGCCGCCTCTCGCCAGCGTGCCCGCGGGCAACTGGGAGCCGAAGCTCAGCCTGCTCCTCTACACGATGAAGTGTCCCGGCGGCGCCCTGGAGAGCGAGCGGCCAATCCGCACCGCAGTCCAAGCCGGCGGCGACATCTACGGCATGGACTTCGTGCAGCAGATTTTCCACGGCGCCAACCCCTTCGGCCCCGACGGCCTCTTCGCCTCCTACTACGTCGGCTACCTGCGCATCGAGAAGCCAGGCCGCTACCGCATCTTCACCGCCTCCAGCGAGGCGTCGTTCGTGTTCATGGACGGCCAGCCGCTCTGCCAGTGGCCCGGCCACCACGACGCCGGCGGCGGCCGCAACGGCCAGCACGGCGCCGACAAGCACCTCGCCAAGGGCGAATACAAGATCGAGTACTTCCACGCCAAGACCGAGGGCGAGACCTGCATGATGCTCGGCTGGACCCCGCCCGGCGCCCAGGGCTGGCACGTCATCCCCGAATCCGTCTGGCTCCACACCCCAGTCGCCCGCGCCGAGGCCCCCGAACGCCGCGGCAACGCCCCCCTCGCCGCTTTCGCCTGGGACCAGGCCGACCAGTTGCTGCTGGATCGGAAATCCGAAATCCGAAATCCGAAATCCGAGATAAAGAGCCCGAAAGAAGCGCCAAAGGCTGAACCCACTGATGTCGAGCAGTTCACCCGCGTGACCTTCCACACCCGCTGCCGCAACGTGCCGGAGAAGGCAAGGGTGGTGTGGGACTACGGCGACGGCGCGGCCGGCGTCGGCGACGGCAAGGAACACGTCTACGTGGGCGATGGCCCCTTCCCCGCCGTCGCGCGAATCGTCGCCGCCGACGGCAAGGTCCTCGACTCCTACGGCGCACTCGTCGCCCCGGCCCCGGCCCTCAAGAACTTCACCATCCTCGACAAGGACGCGGTCCGCCGCTACGCCGAGCTCATCGCCGGCACCGACTGCGCCAAGGTGCCCGAGCGCACGATGGAGGCCCTCTGGGAGCTCGTGGAGACCGAGGAGGACGCCGAGAAGATAAAGGCGTTCACGGAGACCTTCGCCAACCGCTTCGGGGTGAAGGGCCGCGCGGGCTGGGAGGCGGCGGACCGCCTGGCACTGGCCGTCTCCATCAAGGAGCCCGAGCGGGCGCTCCGCATCTACGCCAGCCTCGTGCCCGAGGCGCCCAGCAAGCTCGACGCCGCGCGCGTGCAACTCGAGCGCATCGAGCTGGTCCTCCACAAGCTCAAGAAGCCGGAGGCCGCCCTCGGCCTCGCCCAGGCCATCATCCGCAGCCGCAGCGGACTCGAGGAGCGCATCGCCGCGGTCAAGCTCGGCGACGTCTACCGCGCCCAGGGCGACTTCGAGAAGGCCGAGGAGGCCTACCGCAACGCCCAGAGGGTCACTTACGCCGAGATGGACCGCCGCACCATCGCCGTCAGGCAGGGCGGCTACCTCGAAACCGTCTGGTCCCACATCGAGAACGGCGCGCTCCGCGCCGCCCGCGACGGCCTCGTGATGTGGGAGGTCGAGCACCCCATCGGCAAGCTCAGCGGCGACCTCATCCTCATGACCGCCAAGTACTTCGACCGCCTGGGCGAGCCCGACCGCGCCCTGGCCGAACTCGAAACCCTCGTGAAGCTCAACCCCCTGACCCCCTACCTGCCCGACGTCGAGCTCCTCATGGCCCGTGCCCACCGGAAGCTCGGCAACGCCATAAAGGCCCGCGAGCTCATCGAGAAGGTCCTCCGCGAATACCCAAAGAGCCGCGCCGCACAGCAGGCAACCAAGGAATGAGGGAAGCAAGATGGAGAAGGCAAGAAGAAAAAGGCAAAAGGAAAAAGGCAAAAGGAAAAAGGCAAAAGGCGAAGCCAGGAAACCATGCGGCAGGTGGGATGGAGTCTTCTCTGGGCTTTTTGCCCTTCTACTTTTGCCTTTTGCCTTTTGCCTTCTCTTTTCCGCCGCCTTTGCCGAGAAGTTTCACGACATCCCGCCCGGCGGCCCCGGCGGCCTCCGCATCGCAGTCCAGCCCATCGCCGACCTGGAGGAGGCCGTCGTCATCGAGGCCACGGACTACAAGGCTTACGTTGCTAACATCGACCGCGCTTCGGGCATCGTGTCGCTCACCGGCCTGCCCCCTGGACGCTACGACCTCCTGCTGAAGTTCAAGGACAAGGTCTGCGAGGGCCTCAGCCTCGACCCGCCCGAGGGCGTCAAGCCCATCCCCAAGACCTTCCGCGACGGCGTCGAAGAGGTCACGTGGATGAGCGAGGACTACTTCAACGAGAAGCACATCGTCCGGTCGGCCGGCAACCCCGGCACCATCAAGCTCCTCGTGGAGCAGGTCCGCGACAAGCGGACCTTCGACCCCGGCGGCACGGAGCTCAAGGGCATCATGATCCGCCGCTTCGACCTCTGCGAGCTGCGCCGCACCCGCGACATCTGGCAGGTGAAGATGAACCGCCACCTCTTCCGCGAGGAGCGCAAGATGGGCGGCCCGGGCACAAAGCTCGTCTTCCATCACGTGCCCGCCCTTGGCGGGGCGCGCGTGGGCGACGAGGTGGCCACCCTGCCCCCCTTCGACGCCGCAAGGCTCAAAGCCCCCCGCCCAGCCGAGGCCAGCTACCGCGAGAAGCCGGGCGGGAGCACGAAGGCGAAGACGAAGAAGAGGCCGTGACTCGTGCCGCGTCCCGCGTGCCGCGTGTCAGGAAGAAGCCGCAGAAGGCGGTCATTTCCAGGCACGCGGGACGCGGGACGCGGCACGGATCCTGCCACAGCCAGTTCAGATAAGGACACTGATCCACAATGCCGATTCTCCGCATCCGCCCCAGCTCCGGCAAAGAGCTCAGCTATCGCCTGCCCAACGCCCCCGTGCAGCTAGGGCGCAGCCCGGCTTGCCAGATTCGCCTGTCGGGCGACCGCGTGTCGCGCCACCACGCCCAGATCGAGCCGAGCCCAGAGGGCTTCGTGGTGAGCGACCTCGGGAGCGGCAACGGCACGTTCGTCAACGGCGAGCGCATCCAGCGCAAGCTCCTCGCCCACGGCGACGAGATCGCCGTCGCCGGCGTCGTGATGGTCTTCGACCTGGGCGAGGCGGCCCAGCCCGAGGCTGACGAGGCCAGTGCCACGGCTGGCTCGCCCAGCCGTGAGGAGGGCACGGTCGGACAAGCCGACCGTGGCACAGGCGTCGGTGGCACAGGCGTCGGTGGCACAGGCGTCCCGCCTGTGGACACAGGACTCGACGAACAGGCCGTCCGCAACATGAAGCTCGCCTCCGACGCCATCCGCTCCGAGGTCTCCAAGATCATCGTCGGCCAGGCCGAAGTCCTCGACCAGGTCCTCGCCGCCATGCTCGCACGCGGACACTGCCTCATGGTCGGCGTGCCCGGCCTCGCCAAGACCCTCCTCGTCCGAACCATCTCGCAGATCCTCGACCTCGATTTCAAGCGGGTGCAGTTCACCCCCGACCTCATGCCCAGCGACATCACGGGCACCGACATCCTCGAGGTTGACGAGGCGACTGGGACGCGGAACTTCCGCTTCATCAAAGGTCCCATCTTCACCAACATCCTCCTGGCCGACGAGATAAACCGCACGCCTCCGAAGACCCAGGCCGCCCTCCTGGAAGCCATGCAGGAGTACTCCGTCACCGCCTCAGGCTACACCTACGCCATCGAGCCCCCCTTCTTCGTCCTCGCCACCCAGAACCCCCTTGAGCAGGAAGGCACCTATCCCCTGCCCGAGGCCCAGCTCGACCGCTTCATGTTCAACATCCTCGTGGACTACCCCAGCGAGGTCGAAGAGGAGACGATCGTCAAGCGGACGACCTACCGCTCGATGCCCACGCCGCGGAAGGTCCTCACGGGAGCCGACATCCTGCACCTCCAGAAGATCGTCTGGCGCGTGCCCGTTTCCGACCCGGTCATCCGCTACGCCACGGCGCTGGTCCGCGCCTCGCGGCCCGGCCCCGCCGCCCTCGACTTCGTGAATCAGCGGGTCCAGTGCGGCGCAGGCCCAAGAGCCTGCCAGTACCTCATCCTGGGTGCGAAGGCTCGCGCCGTCCTCGACGGCCGCCTCGAGGCCACGATTGACGACGTAAAGACTTGCGCCATCCCCGTCATGCGCCACCGCGTGTTCGTCAACTTCAACGCCCTCTCCGAAGGCGTCAGCTCCACCGACGTCGTCCGCGAGCTCGTCAAGGCGGTCCAGCCCCCCGCCGAGCGCGCCGCCATCGCCCGCGTCTGGCAGCCCACCGCGCCCGCGCTGGAGAAGGAGCTGGGCCTCGGTGCCACAGGCGACACAGGCAAGATGCCTGTGCCACCAGGAGGAGGCGGCGGTGGCACAGGCGTTGGTGGCACAGCTATTGGTGGCACAGGCGTTGGTGGCACAGGCGTTGGTGGCACAGGCGTTGGTGGCACAGGCGTTGGTGGCACAGGCGTTGGTGGCACAGGCGTTGGTGGCACAGCTATTGGTGGCACAGGCGTCCCGCCTGTGACCGAAAGCAAGCTCGACCTCGACTCCCTCCGCCGCATGCGCGTCGCCTCCGCCAAAATCCGCGACGAGGTCCAGAAGGTCATCATCGGCCAGACCGAGGTCCTCGACCAGATCGCCATGGCCATGATCTCGCGCGGACACTGCCTCATGGTCGGCGTGCCCGGCCTCGCCAAGACCCTCACCGTCCGAACCATCGCACAGGTGCTCGACCTCGACTTCAAGCGCGTGCAGTTCACCCCCGACCTCATGCCCAGCGACATCACGGGCACCGACATCCTTGAGGAGGACGAGCAGACCGGCGAAAAGACCTTCCGCTTCATCCGCGGCCCAATCTTCACCAACATGCTCCTCGCCGACGAGATCAACCGCACCCCGCCCAAGACCCAGGCCGCACTCCTCGAGGCCATGCAGGAATACTCCGTCACCGCCTCCGGCAAGACCTATCCCCTCGACCTCCCCTTCTTCGTCCTCGCCACCCAGAACCCCCTCGAGCAAGAAGGCACCTATCCTCTCCCCGAAGCCCAGCTCGACCGCTTCATGTTCAACGTCTGGGTGGACTACCCGGCCGAGCCCGACGAGAACGTGATTGTGAAGGAGACCACCCGCCTCGCCAAGCTCAAGCCCCGCAAGGTCCTCGGCAAGGCCGAAATCCTCGCACTCCAGGACATCGTTCGCCGCGTGCCCGTCTCCGACCACGTGGTCAAGTACGCCACGCGCCTCGTCCGTGCCACGCGGCCCGAGACGCCTGGCGCCCCGAAGTTCATCGCCGACTGGATCTACTGCGGCGCCGGCCCCCGCGCCTGCCAGTACCTCATCCTCGGCGCAAAGGCCCGCGCCGTCCTCGACGGGCGGGCAAACGTCTCCTGCAACGACGTCCGCTCCGTCGCGCTCCCCGTCATGCGCCACCGCATGTTCACCAACTTCAACGCCGACTCCGAGGGCATCACCACCGTCGAGATAATCAAGCGCCTGCTTGAGGCCGTCGGCGAGCCGGGCGAGAAGGACTACGTTCCCGCCGCCAAGCCCCGCCCGGTGGCACAGGCCGCCGGCCTGTCGCGCCAGACACCCGTCGTCCGGCCCCCTGCCGCCTCCGACACCGAGGCCCCCACCGTCGCCGTCCCCCCGCCCTCGCGGGCGCCCGAGCGGAAGGCCGAGGCTGCCCCCGCCCTCGCCGAAGGCCAGTGGGTCGAAGAAGAACCCCTCCCCGAAGGCGAGCCGCTCCCCGAGGGCGAGGCCGTGGACGACAAGGCCGACCCCTCCCGGCCCCGCCTCCGGCCCCGCCGACCCTTCCGCCGACGCTGACTCTGTCCCATCCCTTCTGGCCGTGCGGCGCGGGTGCCACATGCTCAGGCTTGAGCCACTTGGGCAGTTTGGCGGCCCCACGGCTTCCGGGGCCGTTCCCCTCATTCTGTATCACCTGCGCCACGCTGACGTCTGATGCAGAATGGCAGATTGGCGGTCCCAGGGCTTCCGGGGCCGTTCCCCCCATTCTGTATCACCTGCGCACACATACTTGACCCACTATGGGCGTCCCGCGCCGCATGTCTCCAAACGCCAAGTGGTTACAGCCTGACCCATCCCACTGACCACGGACCACCGAGTATGGACCACCGACCACCGACTGCCGCTTGCCCACTGCCCTCTGCCTTCTGCCTTCTGTCCTCTGCCATCTTCCGCCTACCATCTGCCATCTGCCGTCTGCCTTCTGCCTTCTGCCTTCTGTCTTCTGTCCTCTGCCCTCTTGTCCTCCCCTCGCCCCTCGTCCCTCGCCCCTCCTCCTCTGCCCTCTGCCTCCTGCCGCCTGCCTCCTCGTCCCCTCAGTGTTCCCCCTCTGTGCCCTCAGTGCTCCCCGTGCGGATGGGCGCGGATAGGGGCAAAACCCAAGAGCCTTCACCACTTTGAACGTCTTTCAACGTCTTCAACGGTTTTCAACGCCTTGAACGGCTTTGAACGTCTTTCAACGTCTTCAACGATTTAGGATCGTCCCAACCTCTTGAGGTACATCCAAGCCGGGAGCCAGACTCTCAGGGGCTTTGCCCCCGAACCCCCAGGATTTTCCGCTTTGGGGCCGCCGGCACCGCCACGGCAAGATGCTGGTGCTGG